>JAUYGU010000123.1 GCA_030690405.1 Dehalococcoidia bacterium
GTACCCCTCGACGTATTGCCGTATGCGTTCTTCCTTTTCGGCGGTGGCGATGTACTTGGCACAGGCCTCCCGGATGAGCGCCGAGCGTGACTTCGCCTGCTCGCGCGACACTTTATTGAGGGCCTCCAGAAGGTCGCGATCTACTGGGACCTGGATGATCTTGTAGCGCATGGCTTCCACATTGTATCACACAAATAGTTCCACATATCACTTCTGCTGGGCCAGCCAGGCCTTCAGGTTGTCGATGATCGTCGTGGGCGTGGGATCGACGCCGTTCAGCAGGGCCAGGTAGAAGCTCACGTAGTCTCCCAGCAGCACCCCGGTCAGCACCTGGGCCAGCGCGCTCCTCCCCTCTACCTGCGCCTCCAGGTGGTCTACGCCGGCCTCGGCCAGCGCCCGCTGGCTGAACTCGTACTGCAGGGACACCCGCGGGTGCAGGTGCGGCGAGCGGAGGTAGACGGCGGTCACCAGACCGGCGACCTCCGGCGGCAGCGACGACGATACGATAGCGTTGTGGTTCGCCTCCGGCAGCTGCTCGTAGAACGACCATACCTTTGTCGACTCGTTGAGCTGGGTCTTCCAGCGATGGGCCACCTCTGTGAGGAGCTCGGCGCCGTAGACCACGGGCAGCCGCCCGGCCAGCCGGGCGGCCAGCTGCTTCGCGGGGTTGGCGGCCAGCGGCGCGTCCTCGCCGATGCGCTCTCGTAGCGACTCCATCGCCGCTATCGCCTCCTCCACGTCGCGATCCACGCCCTGCATCAGCGCCAGCGCCTCGGCGACGGCGAGGAGCGGCATCAGGCCGTAGCCGAAGGCGGCGCGCGGCTCGCCCTGGTAGCGGAACACGAAGGCGGGGACGCCGTTGGCGCGGGCCGCGGTCAGCAGCCTGCCTCCAGTCGTGATCGCGAGCTTCTTCGCCGCCGTCGCCAGCCCCTGCCCGAACGCCGACACCGTCTCCTCCGTGTCGCCGCTGTAGCTGGAGGCGATGAGCAGCGTGCGTCCGTCGACGTATGGCGGCAGGTCGTAGTGGCGGTGGTTGAGCACCGGTACCGCGCACTCCCGCGCCAGCAGCAGGCGGAAGACGTCGCCGGCTATAGCGGAGCCGCCCATGCCCAGGATGACGATCCGGTCGATCTCGCGATAGTGAGGCGGCAGCTCCAGGCGGCGCGCCTCGTTCCAGGCCTCGCGGCACTGCTCCGGCAGCTCGCGGACGGCCTTCGCCATGCCGCCGGGGTCGAGCTTCGCGCGGGCCTCCGGGTCGTCGAGGACGGTGGCGTCAGGCACCGGTCATCTCCCGGCACTCCCGCAGCACGCGGGCCACCAGTTCCTCCTGCTGCACCTCCGTGTATATCCGCATCAGAGGCTCTGTGCCGGAGAGGCGGATGAGGGCCCAGCCGCCGCCGTCCAGCAGGAAGCGCAGGCCGTCCGTGCGGTCGCTGCCGGTGACCCGGAGCCCGCCGATCGCCTCCGGCCGCAGCGATTCGAGGCGCGACTCGACGCGCGTCCTCCTCTCGGGCGTCATCTCGATGTCGATGCGGTCGTAGTAGTGCGGGCCCACCTTCTGGAACAGCTCGGCGACGAGCTCGGCCGCGTCCTTGCCCCGGCGCGCCATCAGGTCAAGGAAGTAGAGGCCGGAGAGCACGCCGTCCCGCTCCGGCAGGTGGCCGCGGAAGGCGTAGCCGCCGGACTCCTCGCCGGCGATGAGGGCGTCCGTCTCGCGCATCTTGGGGCCCAGGTACTTGAAGCCGACGCCGGTCTCGTGGACGGGGACGCCGTAGAGCTCGCCGAGGCGTCGCGCCATGCCGGTCGTCGTGACGGACTTGACGATTGGGCCGCGCAGGCCGCGCACCTCCAACAGGTAGTAGATGAGGAGGGCGAACGTTTGGAGTTGGTTCACGAACCGCCCGGTGCTGTCGACGACGCCCAGCCGGTCGGCGTCGCCGTCCGTCGCCAGGCCGACCTGCGCGCCGTGGCGGCGGATCGCCTGCCGCAGCGGGGAGAGGTTGCGGGGGATGGGCTCTGGGTTGTGCATGCCGGGGAACAACGGGTTGCGGGCGGACCGCAGCTCCCGGACATGGGTGCGGCCGCCGGCGAGGAGGCGGCGGACGTAGCCAGCCCCGGCCCCGTGCATCGAATCGACGACGACGCGCAGGCCCGCGGCGCGCAGCCCCTCGAGGTCGACGAGCCCGGCGAGGTGGGTCATGTACTCGGGCACCGGGTCGAATAGCTCCACCAGCCCCTTCGCCTTCGCCTCCGCCAGGGGGAGGCGCGGCGGCTTTCCGGAGCGCGGGAGCAGCGCCTCGATGCGTCCCAGCACGTCCGGCGGGGCGGCGCTTGCGTACTCCGTGCGCACCTTAAAGCCGGAGTACGCGCTGGCGTTGTGACTGGCGGTGATCACGACCGATCCCGCCGCCGCGCGCTTGAGGATAGCGTAACCGACGACCGGCGTCGGGGCCGGGCGGTCGCACAGGTAGACAGGGATGCCGTTAGCGGCGAGCACCTCGGCCACGGCGGCGGCGAACTCCTCCGAGGCGAAGCGGGTGTCGTAGCCCACCACCATGCCGCGCCCGGCGAGCCCGGCCTCCGTCACGTAGAGCGCCGTCGCCTGCGCGCAGGCGCGGACGTTGGCGAAAGTGAACTCCTCGGCGATGATCGCCCGCCAGCCGTCGGTGCCGAAGCGGATGGTCGATTCGTTCAAGCTACGGCAATACTAAGGGATGGGCGCCCGCAGCCGCCAGCCCGCCCTTGAGGCTGTGCCCGGGGCGCGGGAAGGCGAGCGGCCTGGACGGCAGCGTAACGCCGAGATTCCTCGCTTGCGTTCGCCCTCCGGCGAACTTGCGGCTCGGAATGACAGGAACGGGGACGCGTTGGGGCTAACTCACACCTGGCGTCACGCCGGCGCCAGCTGAGCGACCTCGGCGGCGGCCTCCGTCAGGTCCTTGAACGTGTCCACGGTGCGCCAGTAGGCGTCGCTGCGGTAGCCGAAGAGCCTGCCCTCAGCAACGAGCTGGGGGAACGTCGTCGTCTCGTGGTCGCCGCGGTCGGGCAGGCGGCGGAGGAACTCCCGCGAAACGACGTAGAGGCCGGCGTTGATCCACTCCCGCAGCAGCGGCTTCTCATCGAAGGCGGTGATGCGGCCGGTGCGGTCGATGCGAGTAACGCCATAGGGGCTTCGGAGGCGGGTGAGCATGACGGTGGCGGCGGCCTGCTTGCGGCGGTGATAGCGCAGCATGGGCGCCAGGGGCTGGTCCGTGAGGATATCGCCGTTGAGGGCGATGACGGTGTCTTCGTCCGGGGGGAGAAGCCGCGCGCCCAGCTTGAGGGCGCCGCCGCGGCCCAGCGGCACTTCTTCCAGCGAGTAGTGGGTGCGGAGGCCGAAGCGGGAGCCGTCCCCGAAGTGCCGCTGGATGGCCTCCGCTTTGTAGCCGCAGAGCAGGATGGCGTCGCTGACGCCCTCGCGGGCCAGCCAGCGTACCTGGTGCTCCAGGATGGGCGTGCCCGCGACCTCGATCATAGGCTTGGGGCGGTCGCTGGTGAGCGGCCTAAGGCGCTCGCCCTCGCCGCCGGCGATGATCAGGGCGTACATCGTCAAATCACCTCCGGTCGCACACTACGTAGCTGCGGGGCTTCAGCCCTGCCGGCATTGAGGCAGACCTGAAGGTCTGCAGCTACAGGGCCTCGCTGCCTGCTACGTCCGCTGCGCCTCCTGGGCCGGCAGGCCGGCCGCCTGTCGCAGCGTCTCCGCCTTGTCGGTACGCTCCCAGGGGGCGTCGATATCGCTGCGGCCGAAGTGGCCGTAGGACGCCGTCGCCCGGTAGATCGGGCGCCGCAGGTCTAGGTCGCGGATAATGGCGTGCGGGCTGAGGTCGAAGTGCTGCTTCACCAGTTCCAGCATGCCGCCGTGGTCGTACTTGTGGGTTCCGAACGTCTCGATGGAGATGCCCAATGGCTGCGGGTGGCCGATGGCGTAGGAGAGCTCCACCTCCACGCGGTTGGCGAGGCCGGCGGCGACAAGGTTCTTGGCCACCCAGCGGGCGGCGTAGGAGGCGGAGCGGTCCACCTTGGAGGGGTCCTTGCCGGAGTAGGAGCCGCCGCCGTGGCGGCCGATGCCGCCGTAGGTGTCCACGATGTTCTTGCGGCCGGAGAGGCCGGAGTCCGCCGCGGGCCCGCCCAGGATGAACGAGCCGCTGCGGTTGACGTGGATGTCCGAGTTCTCGTCCATCCAGGGACCAACGATGGGCTGGATCACCTGCTGTGCTACGTCGTCCCAGAGCTGCTTGCTGCCGACTTCGGGGTCGTGCTGGGCGGCGATGACGACGGCCTGCACGCGCTTGGGCGCTCCGAACGAGTACTCGATCGTCACCTGCGACTTGCCGTCCGGGCGGAGGTAGGGGAGGATCCCCTGCTTGCGGCACTCGGCCAGGCGCATGCAGAGGTGGTGGGCCAGGTTGATTGGCAGGGGCATCAGGTCCGGTGTCTCCGTGCAAGCGAAGCCCATCATGATCCCCTGGTCGCCGGCGCCCTCGTCGCTGCCCACCGCCGCCGCGATCTCCGCCGACTGCTCCTTGATGGACACGATCACGCCGCAGCTATCGGCGTCGAAGCCGTACTCGGGCTTCGTGTAGCCGACGTCACGGATCACCTGCCGGGCGATGCCGGTGTAGTTCACGTGATGGCGGGTGGAGATCTCGCCCAGGATCACCACCAGGCCCGTCGTCGTCGTCACCTCGCAGGCCACGTGGGCGGTGGGATCGTGGGCCAGGATCTCGTCGAGGATGGCGTCCGCTATCTGGTCGCAGAGCTTGTCCGGGTGGCCCTCCGTCACAGACTCCGAGGTCATGTAGAGGGAGGGTGAGCTCATCAACGTCATGGTCATGGGATTGTTCTCCTTGCCTACGTTCCCTCCTGCCACGAGGAGAGGTACTTGCGCTGCTCGTCGGTCAGTTCGTCGATGGTTATCTTCATGGAGGCGAGCTTGAGGCGGGCCACATCCTGGTCGATCTCCGTGGGGACCGTGTAGACGTCCACCGGCAGGCGGTGGGGCCGCGTCGCCAGGTACTCGACGCAGAGGGCCTGGTTGGCGAAGCTCATGTCCATGACGCTGGCCGGGTGGCCCTCGGCCGCGGCGAGGTTTACGAGGCGGCCTTCGGCCAGCAGGTAGAGGCGCTTGCCGTCCATCAGGCGGTACTCCTCCACGCTGCTGCGTATCTGGCGCTTGGTCTCGCTCATCTCCTCCAGCGCCTTGAGGTTCAGCTCCACGTTGAAGTGGCCGGAGTTAGCGAGGATCGCGCCGTCCTTCATCGCTAGGAAGTGGTGGCGGTCCAGCACGTTGATGTCGCCGGTGAGGGTGATGAAGATATCGCCGATGGGCGCGGCCTCCGCCAGCGACATCACCTGGTAGCCGTCCATCGCCGCCTCCAGCGCCGGCACCGGCTGCACCTCCGTGACGATCACCTTCGCGCCCAGCCCGCGCGCCCGCATCGCCACGCCGCGCCCGCACCAGCCGTAGCCGCAGACGACGACGTTCTTGCCCGCCCAGAGGACGTTGGTGGCGCGCGTGATGCCGTCTATCGTGCTCTGGCCGGTGCCGTAGCGGTTATCGAACAGGTGCTTGGTGTCCGCTTCGTTCACGGCCACGATCGGGTAGGCCAGGGCGCCGTCCCCGGCCATCGCCCGCAGGCGGATAACGCCCGTCGTCGTCTCCTCCGTGCCGCCGATGATGCTCTCCAGCAGGTCGCGCCGGTCCTTGTGCAGCGTCGCGACTAGGTCGGCGCCGTCGTCCAGAGTGATCTGGGGCTTCTGGTCCAGGACGGCGTGGATGTGGCGGTAGTAGGTCTCGTCGTCCTCGCCGCGGACGGAGTAGACGGGGATGCCGTGGACCGCCACGAGGGCGGCGGCGACGTCATCCTGGGTGGACAGCGGGTTGCTGGCGCAGAGGGCGAGCTCGGCGCCGCCGTCGCGCAGGGCGAGCATCAGGTTTGCTGTCTCCGTCGTGACGTGCAGGCAGGCCCCGACGCGCAGCCCAGACAGTGGCTTCTCCCGCCCGAATCGCTCGCGGATGAGGCCGATGACCGGCATCTCCCGCGCCGCCCACTCGATGCGCTTGTTGCCGTCGTCGGCCAGCGCCAGGTCCTTGACGTCGTACTCCACCGTCGGCTTGGTCATTACCTCTCCTTCGTGATCGCCGCCTCTTCCTCCAGCGACGCTTCCAGCTCCTCGCGGATGCGTATCACCGCATCCCAGTGGGGTGTGTAGTCCTCCCGGCGCGCCATCATTGGCATGAACGGCGCCTCCTCGCGCTGGAACACGCCGAATACGCGCCGCAGCTCCGGGACCGGGTTCGCGTGGTCGTCCACCCGCAGGTCGCAGTACGGGTACTCCTCCGTATGGACGATGAGGATGCCGGCCGATTGGCGGCCGCGGCGGTCGCCGCCGGCCTCCTGCGCTGCCTCCAGCGCCCGAAGCAGGCGCTCCGGCAGCTCTTCATCCACGCTCACCTCGAAGGCGAGAGCCATCGCCTTGACCACGGCTTCGCCCGCGAGGATGTTGCCGAGGCAGACGTAGCCGCCTCCTTCCACCTGCCCGGCCCAGGGGATGCATTTGTCGCCCGTGTAGACCGCCGTGTTGCCGTCGCGGTCGACGATGGCGACCTGACGTAGATCACGCCCGCGGTCGCCTTCGATCAGCTTCTCGAGGGCGCGCGCTGAGGTGAGCCCCTGCTCCAGCAGGGTGATTCCATCGATCCCCAGGTAGGGGTTGACGAACGACTGGCTGGCGATGGCGCCCACGCCGGCCCGGCAGTAGGGCACCATGCCGCCGGCCGCCAGCGCCTTGCTGGACGTGGCCACGCCCAGCATCCCCGTCTGCGGGCAGCGGGCGGCGATGGAGAAGGTCACGCAGGCACCTCCTCCAGGGACGGCGGCTGCGGGTAGTACTCCATCAGCTTCTGCACGTTCTGGGCGGTCTGGCGGTTCGTGAGCAGGGACGCCAGGTACAGCGCCATGTCGATGCCGGCGGAGACGCCGGCGGCGGTGATGACGTTGCCGTCCTGGACGAAGCGCTCCTCCACCACCTCCACGTCGCCGAGCTCACGCAGTTGCCCGATCGCGCCCCAGTGGGTGGTGGCCCTCCGGCCGGAGAGGAAGCCGGCGCGGTGGAGGATGAAGGCGCCCGTGCAGACGGAGGTGACGTACTGGGCGTTCGCCCCGGCCTCGCGCACGAAGTCGGTCATCCGTGGGTTGTCCACCTCCTGCCGCGTGCCCTGGCCGCCGGGAACCAGCAGCACGTCCAGCGGCGGCGCATCGGCGAAGCTGTGGTCTACGTTCACGCTGAGGCCGTGCCGCGCCCGGACGCTGCCGCCCGCCTCCGCGATCGTCACGACCTGCCAGCCGCGATCTATGAACGCCATAGCCCCCAGCGCCTCCAGCGGGCCGACGAAGTCCAGCTCCTCGACGTCCGGGAAGACGACTATGCCTATCGTCCTGGTCACCTAGCGCTTGCTCCTTCTCATGGTGATCTCTTGTCGCGACCTCCGAGCCCCCCGAGCCAGGCGGGGAGGCCGCGCAATGGCAATGGGCGCCAAGGGCGTTCAGGTTTCATGCGGTGCTCCTTCATGAAGCGCTCGAGTTCGCGGGGGTCGATATGAAAGTCCGCCTGCCGCAGGGCTTCCAGCATCCCGTGGTGTCCTAGTTTCGGATGCTGATTGTGAAGACGCTCAATTTCAGCGGCGACATGTTCATCAATCACTTGGTATCGGCGTGATGTCATCTTAGCGCGATCTCCTTGCCCTCCCGGCGGCCGCGCCAGGCGGCGGCCATCCTTCGCAGGCCGGATAGCACGCCCAGGGCGTCCTTGCGCACCGCCGCGGTCTCGTAGAGCGTGCACTCCTCACGGTAGCCCAGCCTCGTGTAGACGGCAAGGGCAGGCTCGTTGGTGGCCTCAACCGTGAGGGCGACGAGGTCGCAGTGGCCAAGCAGGGCAGCGGTCACGGCGCTGGTGGCGATGGTGGCCAGGCCGCCGCTGCGGTAGAGCGGGTGGGTGAATACGTTACCGATGACCGCCACGCGTTCGGCGGGAGAGTCCACGTGCGTCCCCGCGATGCTCACCAGCTTCCCTTCTTGAATGACCCCGTAGTATACGCCGTCTTCGATGTGGCGGGAAGTGTAGGACGCGGGGCCGCCCTCGGCGGAGTAGAGCTGGTTGACCCGGCCGATGTCCGAGCCGCGCAACCGCACTGTTTCCCCCTCCAGCGGCCGGAACGCCTCGCCGGCGACGGACATGCGCACCATCAGCTCGTTGCGCGCCAGCATGAAGTGGCGCTGCACGACTTTCCTGTGCTCCGAGCGGAAGCTGGCGAAGCAGAAACGCGGCCCCGGGTGAAGGCCGAGGGCGATGTCCAGCGCCTGAGGGGCTCCCAGGGTGACCATGGCCCGGCCGAGGCCGCCCCGGGCGTGGAGGACGATGGCGCGGCCGTCGGGGCCGCTGGCGGACCACCACTCGCTCTGGGCGAACAGAGGCGGCGCCAGCTGCGCGCGGGCGTAAGCGGCGTAGGCGCCCTCCGGGGCCAGCAGGCTGCGGATCTCATCGACGTCCAGCAGGCGTGCGACGCTGTACTGGGCGCGGGCGGCGCGATGCTGGCCGGGGAGGGTGGTATCGACCATCAACCGGCCCTCTCCGCCGCCGTCACGTAACGGGCTATGAGCGGCTCCAGTCGGGCCAGCGTCTCCGTGGGGACCTGGCTGAACGGCGTTACGAGGGCGCCGGCCAGGGCGTTCCGGCAGTCGCAGTGGCGGTCCGCCGGCAGCCGCCGCAGGAACAGCCGCAGCGTCTCCTGGGATACCGCGACGTTCTTGCGCAGGTTTGCCACGATCATGCCGGCGCTCACGTCGGCCTCGTCATCGTGCCAGCAGTCGTAGTCGGTCGCGCAGGCCAGGATGGCGTAGCAGATCTCGGCCTCGCGGGCCAGCTTCGCCTCCGGCAGCGCCGTCATGCCGATGACGTCCGCGCCCCAGGTCCGGTAGAGGTTCGATTCGGCGCGGGTGGAGAACGCTGGGCCCTCTATCGCCACGTAGGTGCCGCCGTTGTGCGCCGTCGCCCCCGCTTCCCGTCCGGCGGCGACCAGCGCCGGCCGCACCTCGGGGCAGAACGGGTCGGCGAAGGCGATGTGGGCGACAAGCCCTTCGCCGAAGAAGGTGGCGGGCCGGCCCCGCGTGCGGTCGATGATCTGGTCCGGCACCACCATGTGCAGCGGCTCGATGTCCTCGCGAAGGCTGCCGACGGCGCTGACGCCGACGATGATCTCGACGCCCAGCGTCTTGAGGGCGTAGACGTTCGCCCGCGCCGGCAGCTCGCCGGGCAGGATGCGGTGGCCGGGCCCGTGCCTGGGCAGGAAGGCGACGGGCACCCCCTCAAGCGTCCCCAGGACGATTTCGCTGCTGGGAGCGCCGAAGGGCGTGTCCAGGCGAAGCTCGCGGACGCCGGTCAGCCCCTCCATCCGGTAGAAGCCGCTGCCGCCGATGATGCCCACGATCGCCTCAGCCACGGGACGGCGCCTCCTCCCTGAGCAGCCGCGCGAGGGATTGCTCGTACGGCGGGCGGGCGACGCCGTTCTCGCTGATGATGGCCGTCACGTACTCCGCCGGCGTGATGTCGAACGCCGGGTTGGCGGCCGCCGTGCCCTCCGGGGCGGTCGTCACGCCCGCGAGCGTGGTTACCTCTTCGGGGGCGCGCTCTTCAATGGGGATCGCGTCGCCGTCTGGCGTGCCGAGATCGATCGTGCTGGCCGGCGCGGCGACGTAGAACGGCACGCCGCTCTCGCGAGCCAGCGCCGCCAGCGCGTAAGTGCCGACCTTGTTGGCGACGTCGCCGTTGGCGGCGATGCGGTCGGCGCCGACCACGACGGCCGCGGCCAGGCCGCGGCGCAGGAGCTGTCCCGCGGCCCCATCCACGATGAGCGTGAAGGGGATGCCGTCGTGCTGGAGCTCCCAGGCGGTGAGCCGCGCGCCCTGCAGGAGCGGCCGAGTCTCCGTGATGTACACATGCTCCAGTTTGCCCTGCTCCCAGGCGGCGCGGACCACGCCCAGCGCGGTGCCGTAGCCGCCGGTGGCCAGCGAGCCGGTGTTGCAGTGGGTGAGCAGCGAGACGCCCGCCGGAAGCAGGGCCGCCCCGTTGGCGCCGATACGGCGGCAGGCGGCGATGTCCTCCTGGTGGATGCGGATCGCCTCCGCTTCCAGCGCCTCGACGGCGTTGCGGGTGTCGCCGGCCTCCTCGGCCAGCCGCAGCATGCGCTCGAGCGCCCAGGCCAGGTTGGAGGCCGTGGGGCGGGTGGCCCGCAGCTCGGCGGCCGCCTCGCGTAGCGCGGTCGGGACGTCTTTCCCGCTCGCGGCGGCCTGACGCGCGGCCAGGGCCAGCGCGTAAGCGGCCGTTATCCCGATGAGGGGGGCTCCCCGCACCCGCATCTCGCGGATAGCGCGCACCAAGTCGCGGTAGTCGGAGGTCTCCAGGTGGACCTCGCGCCGCGGCAGCAGCGTCTGGTCTATCAGGCGGACGCGGCCGCCCGGGAGCCATCTTATTGGAGCCGAAATATCAGCGGTAGAAGGCAATAAAAAACTCCTCGCGCGGTGGAGAAGTCTTTCAACTCACCACTCTCATCTCTCCCCGGCGGGACCGGGGTCGGAGTTGGCACCGCGTCCTACGGACCGGTTGCCGGGCTTCGTCGGGCCGTTCCCTCCACCGCTCTGGATAAGAGTGCTGCCCTGTTCAGTTGTATCTATGATGTTAGCGTTTGGGCGTAATTGCTGTCAAGCGGGCCGCCGCCTGCCGGCGGTCACTCGTACCGAATGAGCGAGAACACCTCGTAGTCCTGGAGGCGCTCCTGGCCGCCGAGGCCCGCCAGCTCCACCAGGAACGCGAAGGCGTTCACGCGCGCCCCCAGGAGCTCCACCAGCTTGGCGGCGGCCATCGCCGTGCCGCCGGTCGCCAGCAGGTCGTCCACTATCACCACCGAGGTGTCGCGGCGGAGGGCGTCGTCGTGGATGTCGAGCTGGCCGGTGCCGTACTCCAGCGCGTACTCCACCGTCATGTGGGCCGAGGGCAGCTTGCCGGGCTTCCGGACGGGCACGAGCGGCACGCCGAGGTCCAGCGCCAGGGGGGCGGCGAACAGGAAGCCGCGCGACTCGATGGCGACGACAGCGTCCAGCCCCCGGCCGCGGAACCGCTCGCTGAGCCGGCCGACGGCGTACTGGAACGCCTCGGCGTTCTGCAGGAGCGGGGTGATGTCGCGGAACAGTACCCCCGGCTCGGGAAAGTCGGGCACGTCGCGGATGAAGCGCTTCAGGTCCACTGCGCTGGCAGTATAGCAAGCGGAAGTGGACACCGGACAGGGGACGTTGTACCTTATCCGCGCCTGGAGAGAGGAGTCGAGATGGCCGACCGCGACCGGCTGAAGGAGCAGGTGATCGCCGAGGTGGACCGCCGCCGCGACGAGCTCATCGCGCTCAGCCTCAAGATCCACGCCAACCCGGAGATCGCATTCCAGGAGGAGAAGGCCGCCGCCTGGCTCGCCGACTATCTGGAGAGCGAGGGCTTCGTCGTGGAGCGGGGCATCTGCCAGCTGCCGACCGCCTTTCGCGCCAATTACGGCACGGGTGAGCCGCGGGTGGCCATCCTGGCGGAGTACGACGCCCTGCCGGGCGTCGGTCACGGCTGCGGCCACAACATCATCGGCACGGCGTCCGCCGCCGCCGGCCTGGCCGCGAAGGCGGTCGCCGGCGAGACGGGCGGCACGGTGCTGGTCATCGGCACGCCGGCGGAGGAGGCTGCCGGCGGCAAGGTGTACATGGCGGCCCGCGGCGCGTTCGACGGTCTCACCTGCGCGATGATGGCCCACCCGGGCAACCGCGACGTCGCCGTCAACTACGCCTTGGCCTGCCTGGAGCTGAACGTGGAGTACCACGGCAAAGCAGCCCACGCCGCCGCCCGCCCCGAGGCCGGGCTCAACGCCCTGGACGCGATGGTCGCCGCATTCGTCAACGTCGGCTTGCTGCGTCAGCAGCTCCGCGATTCCGCCCGCGTCCACGGCATCATCACCGACGGCGGCCAGGCGGTGAACGTCATCCCCCACCACACGGCCGCCAGCCTCCTCCTGCGCGCCGAGGAGGACGCCTACCTGGACGAATCGCTGAAAGGGAAGGTGCTGGCCTGCTTCCAGGCGGCGGCCCAGGCCACCGGCTGCCGGCTGGAGTACCGCTGGGGCGAGGAGTCGCGCTACAAGGCGATGCGCACCAACCTGGCCTTCGCGGCGGCGTACCGGGTGAACATCGAGGCGCTGGGGCGCACGGTGATGGAGCCGGAGTCGCGCCGCTCGATGGGTTCGACCGACATGGGGAACGTGAGCGCGATGGTGCCCGCCATCCACCCATCCGTCGCCGTGGCGCCGCAGGAGATCCCCATCCACACGGAGGCGTTCCGGGACCTGGCCGCCACCGAGGCCGGCCACCGGGCGCTTATGGACTCCGCGAAGGCGCTGGCGATGACCGCCGTGGACGTGCTCACGGACGCCGACCTGCGACAGCGGATGCGGCGCGAGTTCAAAGGGCAGGACTAGCCCAGGCCGATGTGATGGCGTTCATCTACGACGAAGACGTCGCCCTACGATACGACGCTGCCGTGCCGGTTCAAGCCGGGGAGGTCGAGTTCTACCTGGAGCTGGCCAGAGAAGCCGGGGAGCGAGGCCTCCCTACCCTGGAGCTGGCCTGCGGCAGCGGGCGGATCGCCGTGCCGCTGGCGCGGGAGGGCGTGCGACTGGTCGGGCTGGATAATTCGCCGGCGATGCTGGCGCGGGCTCGAGAGAAGAGCGCGGGCCTCGCGGGAGTAGAGTGGGTTGAGGGCGACATGCGGGCGTTCGACCTCGGAACAGCCTTCGGGCTGGCGATCATCCCCGCGGGTTCGTTTCAGCTGCTGCTCACGACGGCTGATCACGTCGCCTGCTTGCGCTGCGTCTGCCGGCACCTGTCGCCCGGCGGACGTTTGGCGTTCGAGCTGGAAAACCCGAACATAGTGGCGATGGCGGAGTGGCTGACGCAGAAGCGAGGGACACTCCAGCGCCGACCGCAGCGTGATTACCGCCATCCAGTGACGGGTAACCAGGTGTATAGCTGGGGCTCGGTGGACTACCACCCCTCAACACAGACCTCCGTAGGATGGGGCGTGACGGAGGAAGTGGATGAGCAGGGAGTCGTGGTCCGGCGGACGTACGGCCAACCGATGGAGCTGCGCTACTTCTTCCGGTTCGAGGTGGAGCAGCTGCTGGCGCGCTGCGGCTTTGACGTAGAAGCGCTGTACGGCGACGTTGCCAGGAGCGAGTTCAAGGGGAGCAGCCCAGACATGGTCTGGGTGGCGCGTCGCTCACTCTAGGCAGAAGGTCACCGAGAACCTCGGAGCGGCCGCCACCGTTACTCAGCCTGCGAAGGGCGAAGGCGCGAGTTCGAGGGCGAGGGCTAGCGCGTCAGGATGCCCCAATCGTTCGGCTGGGGTATCCTAGCGCCAGACTCATGTCTGAACGTGACCCCGTTATTGCCCTGGACGCCATGGGGGGCGACAACGCCCCCGGCGAGATCGTGGCCGGCGCGATGGAGGCGGCTCGCGACCTCGGCATCCGCGTCGCCCTGGTCGGGCGGCCGGATGACATCGCCGCCTGTCTGGCCAGGCACGGCCCGCGGCCGGACACCATCACCATCATCCCCGCGTCCGAGGTGATCGAGATGGACGAGCAGCCGGCCCAGGCCGCCCGTCACAAGAAGGACTCGTCCATGGTCGTGGGCCTGCGGCTGGTCAAGCAGGGCGAGGCGGACGCCTTCGTGTCGGCGGGGAACACGGGGGCGGTGATGGCCGCCGCCATCATGTACCTGGGGCGCATCAAGGGGATCGAGCGGCCGACGCTGGCGGGGCTGATGCCGCTCTCCGGAAAGCTCACGCTGTTCCTGGACGTCGGCGCCAACGCCGACTGCAAGCCGGTCTACCTGCTGCAGTTCGCGGAGATGGCGGCGGCCTACATGGAGCGCGTCTGGAAGGTGCGGCGGCCGAGGGTGGCGCTCCTGAACATCGGCGAGGAGGAGACCAAGGGTAGCACCCTGGCCCAGGAGGCCTACGCGCTGCTGGCGAAGAGCGGGCTCAACTTCATCGGCAACGTTGAGGGGCGCCACGTGCCGACCGACATCGCCGACGTGATAGTGACGGATGGCTTCACGGGCAACGTCGTCGTCAAGACGATGGAGGGGATGGCGGAGTACATCCAGGGGCAGATGCGCGCGGCGATAAAGAGCCGCCCCTGGTACGCGCTGGCCGGCCTGGCGCTGATGCCCGCGTTCAAGCAGATGCGGAAAAAGCTGGACTACCGCGAGTACGGCGCCGGTCCGCTGCTGGGGGTGAACGGCCTGGTGTTCATCGGCCACGGCCGCAGCGACGCCCGCGCCGTGGTCAGCGCGCTGCGCGTCGCCCGCGAAGCGGCGCAGTCAGGGATGCTGGAGGCGCTGCGAGGGGTGGCGCCAGCGAGGGCCCGCCGTCCCGGCTAGTCGCGGGGCGTGAGCCACTCCGCCAGTATGGCGGTGAGCGGCTCCACAATCTCGTCCAGGCGGACGGTCTCCGGCGCCAGGCGCGACTGCATGATGCTGCCCTCTACGGCGGCGATGAGGACGGTGGCGATGAACTCCACGTCGATGTCGGTGCGGATTCGCCCCGCCTCGCGGCCCTCGCTCAGGATATCGGCGATGAGCTCACGCCAGCGGTCATACATCGTCGCCAGGCGCTGGCGGACTTTCTCGTTGCGGAGGGCGTGGGCGCCGAACTCCGCGAAGAGGGAGCCCCAGAGGGGGTCGTCCTTCAGCAGGCCGAACACCCCGCTCAGGATCGTGCGCACGTTATCTGCGACGGGCTGGGTGTGTCCCACGGCTCGCCGGAACGTGTCCTGCTGGCGTGAGATCCGCTCCTCCAGCATCGCCCAGAACAGGTCCTCTTTGCTCTCGAAGTGGACGTAGAACGCGCCTTTGGAGAAGCCGGCCTCGCGGACGATCTCGTCCACGGTCGCACGGTCAAAGCCGCAGCGGGCGAAGACGCCGATGGCGGCCTCCATGAGGCGTCCGCGCGTCTCTTCGCGCTTCCGTAGACGCGTCGGTTCCCCGAGGATTGCAGCCATCGTGCAGCGATTATACCCGCGCCGGCTAACCGTTAGCTAGCTACGGCACCCACAGGCGGGCCAGCAACTCGTACCGCTCGCGCCGGCTGAGCTTGCGCGGCTGGCTGGGCCACAGTATGGCCGCAAAGCTGCGAGCAGCGATAGCGGCCAGGCGGGGGAACCAGCCTGTCACCACGGTCAGGACGATAGCGGCCAGTACGAGCGCGGTCGCTGTCGCAGTGATGATCAGCGCCGTCAACATCTCGAAACTCCTTCCAGTAACATACCGACCAGTCAGTATACTACCATAAGTATGGACGCCAGTCAAGACGAAACTGTTACCGCGGCGGGGGCAGCCTACTCCTGGGGGGTGCTGGGCGTGCCGAAACGCAGCCACATCCTGAGCGCGGTCTGGAGGTTTCGCAGCCCCTCGTCTTCGGGGAGGCCGCCGGTGAGGCAGCTCTCCACGTGGCGGTCCATGATCAGCAGCCCCACCTGGTCCAGCCCGCTGCGGGCCGCCATCAACTGCGTCAGCACGTCCTCACACACGCGGTCCTCCGACACCATGCGGTGGATGCCGCGGATCTGCCCTTCGATGCGACGGAGCCGGGCGAGCATCGCCTCTGTGTCGGCCTTCGTGTCCTGCGGTTGATCGGAACGCTTCGTTGACATACCCCTATGGGGTATGTTACCATCCGACCGTAAAGAGGTCAAGGCCCTCGGGCGCGGCCTCTCGGAGAATCGCCCGGCAGCACAGTCTACGGACCAAGGAGGACGGGATGGCCAAGCCAGCCGAAGTGACCGATGCCACGTTCGAAGAGGAGGTCCTCAAGTCCGGCGAGCCCGTGCTCGTGGACTTCTGGGCGCCCTGGTGCGGCCCCTGTCGCATGGTCGCTCCCCTGGTGGAAGAGCTGGCCGGGGAGTACGACGGGAAGGTGAAGTTCGTGAAGCTCAACACAGACGACAACATGCAGACTGCCGCCAGGTACGGCATCCGCAGCATCCCCACGCTGCTGATGTTCAAGGGTGGAGAGCTTGTCGACCAGATCATAGGCTTCCGGCCCAAGGGAGACCTCAAGAGGACGATCGAGAAGGCGCTGGCGTAGATCGATGGCCCGCAAGGAGTACGAGATCGTGATCATAGGCGGCGGCCCCGCCGGGCTCGCCGCCGGTCTGTACGCGGCCCGCGCCCGCCGCAAGACCGTCCTCCTGGAGAAGGGCGTCATCGGCGGCCAGATCGCCCTCACGGAGCTTGTGGAGAACTATCCGGGCATCCCCACCATCAACGGCTTCGACCTGGCCCAGGCGATGCTGAACCAGGCGGAGAGCTACGGCCTGGAGGTCGAGTACGCCGAGACGACCGGGATCGAGCAGGACGGGCGGCTGTGGCTGGTACGGAGCGCTGAGGACGAGTACGTGGCGAAGGCCGTCATAGTCACCGCCGGCGCCGACTATAACAAGCTGGGCGTCCCGGGCGAGGAGCGCCTGACCGGGCGCGGTGTCTCTTACTGCGCCACCTGCGACGCCGCCTTCTTCAAGGAGCAGCACGTGGCCGTTGTCGGCGGCGGCGACGCCGCCATGGACGAGGGGCTGTTCACCACCCGCTTCGCCGATAAGGTGACCGTCATCCACCGCCGCGATAAGCTGCGGGCCGGCGCCATCCTGCAGGAGCGCGCCTTCGCCAACCCGAAGATGGAGTTCGTCTGGAACACCGTCGTCACCGAGGTCCTTGGCGAGGACGCCGTGACGGGAGTGCGCCTGCACAACCGCGAGACCGGCGAAGAGAGCACGATGGACGTCGCCGCCGTGTTCGTCTTCATCGGTCAGCACCCCAACACGGGCTTCCTCGGCGGCCTCGTTCCCGTGGACGAGGGCGGGCACGCGCTGGTCAGCGAGTGGATGGAGACGGAGCTGCCGGGGCTGTACGTCGCCGGCGACGCGCGTCGCAACTCCGCCCGCCAGGTCGTGAGCTCCGCCGGTGACGGCGCCACGGCGGCGATCGCGGCGGAGCACTACATCAGCAGCAGCTTCGGCGAGTAGCCGCGTCCGCAACCGCGCCGCCTCTCGCGGTATACTGTGGTCTCGCGGGAGTGGAAGGGTCCCGGTGGGCCTCGCGGTCTTCAAAACCGCAGTGGGGCGGAGGTCCCGTCCCAGGTGGGTTCGACTCCCATGCACTCCCGCCAGTACGAAATCTGGGCATCCGAGGACGCAGATCGTGAGATTTGCGCCCTCTCTTCTGTTTAGGCCACTCAGCAATTGGCCACAAGTTGGTCACGAAATTGGTGATCAAGGCAATGATGGGCTGGGACAGGTCGGGACCGGTGAGCTCGATGGCAGATACGAAATGGGTCTAGATTCGACATAACAGGAGGGCGTAGGACGGCCTGCGCCGAACTCGAAAACCGTTGCCCTGATTCGTTGGGGCCGTGGGTTCGAATCCCATGCACTCCCGCCAGATATGAAAACGTATCTAGTGAGGGCGCGGGCCGCTGAGCTCTGCGCCCTCACTTATTGATTAGCGCCATGAACAATTTGGTCACAAAACAAGCCGGAGGAGCGAGAATTTCTCTTCGACTTCTTCGACCGCCTTCAGCAGCTAGACGCGGTTCGCTCTTACACCTACTACCTCGACGTGCTCGGCCAGCGAGACATGGACGAGGTCGTGCGCATATTCAACCTGGTGAACTCCAAGGGAACGCGTCTGAGTAAGTCAGACCTGGCACTATCGCACATCTGCGCGCTCTGGCCAGAGGCGCGACAGGAGATGCGGGCTGCTCAAAAGGAGTTCTCAGGCTCAGCTGCCCGATAACGATTCCCAGAGCGTGGATGTACGGCGTAAGACCATTCGTTCTGGGCCACGTTCACGGCAAGGGAAATGATGTCAGACGCCGTCATCTGTACCGACACCGTGCCGTGCCGCCCAGCACCTGACTGACCGGCTTTGCGCATCTCATGACAAGGGCTAGCGCTCATACCACGACCTTCATCCTGGCCGTTATCTTGTGTACGATAACGCCCATTTGCGTACTCATGAGCCCACGCCCTAGTCCCCCTCCGCATCGGCGGCGACGAGGGTAGCGACGCCGCAACCGTTCTGTTCCGCCTCCTCTACGCTGGGGGGGCTCAGACTCTCTGAGCTATGCACTTTGACGTGGCGCGACGCTGAGGAGCGGGGTAACGCTG
>JAUYGU010000126.1 GCA_030690405.1 Dehalococcoidia bacterium
TGGAGAGCTCCGCGGCGGCGATCTTCAGGCCCGCTTCTTCCAGCGCCTTTCGTACCTTGACAAGCTCCGTCGGCGCCGTGTAGACCTCCACGCTGCCGCCCTCCGTGCGAACGTCCTGGGCGCCGGCGTCGATGGCGGCCAGCGCCACCTCATCCGGATCGGCGTCGCCCGCGACCAGCGCGATGTAACCGACGCTATCGAACTGCCAGGCGACGCTTCCCGTCTCGCCGAGGTTGCCGCCGTTGCGCGTGAGCGTCGTGCGGATCTCGGACACAGTACGGTTGCGGTTGTCGGTTACGACCTGAAGGAGGATGGCGACGCCGCCGGGGCCGTAGCCCTCGAAGGTGGCCTCGACAAGCGCCTCTGCCTCGGCACCGCCGGCCCCGCGCTCGGTGGCGCGCTTGATCGTGTCGGCGGCCATGTTGTTCTCCCGCGCCTTGTCGATCGCGAGGCGCAGGCGGGGGTTCGCGTTCGGGTCGCCGCCGCTTTCGCGGGCGGCTACGGTGATCTCTTTTGATAGCTTGGTGAAGAGCTGTCCCCGCTTGGCGTCGGAGGCGCCCTTCTGCCGCTTGATCGTAGACCAGTGCGAATGTCCACCCATATCTGCGGCAGTATTTTAGCATACGGACGCGCAGGCGGGTCAAAGTCGCGGCGCGGCTTTCGGCCGCTCACCCTTCGACAGGCTCTCGCCCAGGCGCGTCGCCTTGGCGACAGGGCGAGCGGGGCGTGAGCGCCACGTTATCGATCAGCCGGGTGGCGCCGATGCGCACCGCCAGCAGGAGCAGCGCCGGGCGGTCGATCTCCGTCAGCTCCTCCAGCGTCTCGCAGCCGGCCACCGCCACGTAATCGATGCTCGCCAGCGGCTCGCCGCGGATCAGATCTTCGACGGCGCGACGGACAGCGGAGGCGTCGCGGACGCCCTCGTCTTCCACCAGGCGGCGGCCCAACTGCAGCGCCCGCGGCATGACGAGCGCCGCCTTCCGCTCCTCCGGCGAGAGGTAGGAGTTGCGGCTGCTCATCGCCAGTCCGTCCGGCTCGCGCACGGTGGGCAGGCCGATCACCTCCACCGGCAACCGCTGCTCCTGCGCCATCCGCCGCACGACCCGCAGCTGCTGGGCGTCCTTCTCGCCGAAGTAGGCGCTCTGCGGCCGGACGATGCGGAACAGCCGGGCGACAACGGTGGTGACGCCGCGGAGGTGGCCCGGCCGGAACTCCCCCTCCAGCCGCTCGCTGAGCGGGCCGTTGACCTCTACCCAGTCGTTGAAGCCGGGCGGGTAGATCTCCTCCGCCGTGGGAGCGAACACGACGTCGACGCCCTCCGCCTCGAGCAAGAGCAGGTCGCGGTCCAGATCCCGCGGGTAGGCCGCGAAGTCCTCCTTCGGGCCGAACTGGGTTGGGTTCACGAACACGCTGACCACGAGCTGGTCGCAGTCCGCACGGGCGCGGCGGACGAGCGAGAGGTGGCCTTCGTGCAGGGCGCCCATAGTGGGGACGAGGCCGACGCGGCCCTTCAGGGCGGCCCGTTCCGCCTCCATCTCCGCCGCCCTCGTAATGACCTTCATCGTCCCTGACCGGCCGCATACCACCACGACCGCATCGAGGCGATATGCTTTCGAGGCTCCTGCGGGCTAGCCCAGCTGCGCGAGCTCCGAGAAGGCCGACTCGTCGATGAAGAAGCTCTCGCGTTCGGTGGGGAAGGCGCCCTCCCGTACTTCGGCAACGTACTCGGAGACGGCCTGCTTGATCGCCTCGCCGAGCTGAGCGTAGCGCTTGGCGTGCTTGGGGACGAAGTCTGTGAACAGCCCCAGCAGGTCGTGGAACACCTGCACCTGGCCGTCGCAGTGGGGGCCGGCGCCGATGCCGATGGTGGGGATGCTGATCTTCTCCGTGATCACCTGGGCGAGCTGGGCGGGGATCGCCTCCAGGACGATGGCGTAGGCGCCGGCCTGCTCCAGGCTGACGGCATCGTTGACGAGCTTGACGGCGGCGGCCGGCGTCTTGCCCTGCACCTTGTAGCCGCCGAACTGGTTGACGGACTGCGGCGTCAGACCCAGGTGGCCCATCACCGGGATGCCCGCCTGCACGAGAGCGCGGACCGTCTCGGCGACGTGGCGGCCGCCCTCCAGCTTCACGGACTGCGCGCCGCCCTCCTTGAGCAGGCGGCCGGCGTTACGCAGGGCGTCCTGTGGGCCCGTCTGGTAGCTCATGAACGGCATGTCGGCGACTACATGCGCCTTGTGTGTGCCGCGAACCACCGCCTTCACGTGGTGCAGCATCTCCCCCATGGTCACGGGAACGGTGGAGTCGTAGCCGAGGACGACCATCCCCAGGCTATCGCCGACGAGGATGATAGGCGCGCCCGCCTCCTCCACGAGTTTCGCGCCCGGGTAGTCGTAGGCGGTGATCATGGCGATGCGCTCGCCGCGCTTCTTCATCGCCTTCAGGTCGGTTATCGATACGCGTCGCTCCATCACGTCCGCCTCCTTTACCAGGTGAGCCCCAGGCGCTGCCGCATCGCCGTCTGTTTGGCCATCTGCGCCTCCCTTCGGGCGACGAAAAAACCCTTCCGGCATGCCACCGAAAGGGCGTAGCCTTCGCCTATCTCGCCGTCCCGGTCCGCCAAAGGCGGATCCAGGCGGGTGCTGGCCCGAAGAGGCCTGCTCCCTGGCAGGCTGACTGGCTCGCCGCCCTTACGGGTCGGTGGCAGCGTCAGTATAGCAGGGGTGTCAAGAAGGCGTCAAAGGCGGAGGGTGGCCTCTAGGCGAGCCACTCCGCCGCCGAGGGGACGCCCGCCAGGCCGGTGGCCTCCGTCACGGCGCGGAGGACGGCCCGCTCCACAGCGCGAGCGGCCAGCGCGCCCAGCCGGAGCACATCCAGGGGGCCGCCGCCGGCGGCGCCGGTGGCCAGCGCGAATATCGTGTCGCCGTCCACGGGCGTGTAGACGGGGCGGATGGTGCGGGCGAGGCCGGCCTGGGCCATCACGGCCAGCCGGTAGCAGTCGGATTTCGTGAGCGCGGCGTTGGTGGCGACGACGCCGATCGTGCTGTTGGGGCCGGCACCGAAAGGCGCGAGCGGGGGCTTCGTCCGGAGGACCTCCAGCGTATCGGCGAAGCGGCCGTCCTCGCCGCGCGGGCCCGCGACGACGCGGCCGCTCTCCGGGTCGGCGACCTCGCCGAAGCAGTTCACCGCCACCAGCGCGCCCACCACCAGCCCGTCTTCCGTCCGTTCCACGGCGCTGCCGGCGCCGCCCTTGAGCGCCCTCTCAAGGCCGAGGGCCTTCGCCACGGTGGCGCCCGTTCCGGCGCCGACGCTCCCCATCGCGGGCGGGGCAGCGGAGGCGGCCTCGCAAGCGGCGTAGCCGGACGCGGCGTCCGGGCGGACGTCGCCGCGGCCCAGGGACAGGTCGAAGAGGACGGCGCCGGCGACGATCGGCACGACGCCGCCCGGTGTCGGGAAGCCCTTGCCGCGCTCCTCCAGCCAGCGCATGACGCCGGCTGCGGCGTCCAAACCGAAGGCGCTGCCGCCGGTGAGGAGGACACCGTGCACCCGCTCCACCAGCGTTCCCGGCCGCAGGAGGTCGGTCTCGCGGGTGCCGGGAGCGCCGCCGCGCACGTCGGCGGAGGCGACCGCGCCATCCGGGCAGAGCACGACGGTACAGCCGGTCGCCGCCTCCGCGTCCGTCCAGTGACCGACGAGGAGGCCAACGACAGCGGTTATCGAGTCATTCTGAGCCGTATTCACAGAGCCGTTCACGCTTTAACTTCGTATTTACGGAGATGTTAACATGACCGCCGGTACCGTAGTTATAATATGTGTTGGAGGGTAGGTTGGGTCGGATTTCCCTTTCGGCTTTGAGAAACGTTCGCAACCCGCGCCAGCGCCTGTTGCTGGTCGCGGGGGTTGTTCTGTTCGCGGCGGGCGCCGCCATCCTCGCCGTGGGGCTGGTCGGCTACTTCGACAACGACAAGGCGCTGCCCCCGGAAGTGACGATGGACTTCGCCGACCTCATCCCTGACCCACCGAAAGGCATCGAGGACGTCGAGGGCCTTCCTGTCTCCATCCCTTACTACAACCCGTACCCCCGCGTTACAGCGCCGCTGCGCATAGTCGTCGAGAGGATCAAGGTTGACGCGCCGATAGTCGAGCTGGGGCTGGACGGGAACGGCGTGCCGCAGGTGCCTCTGAACGGTCAGGACGTGGCCTGGTACACCTTTTCGGCCAAGCCGGGCGCAGGCAGCAACGCGGTGTTCGCCGGGCACGTCAACTGGGCCGGCGCTTTGGGCGCATTCGGTAAAATTGACAAGCTGGAGAACGGCGATACGGTCCGCCTGATCGCCGACGACGGCCGCGAGTTCACGTACGAGGTGTTCGCCAATTACTACGTGGACCCCTTAGACCCGGAGTCGCTGAAGGTGATGGCGCCAACGCCAACGGACACGATCACCCTGATCACCTGCGGCGGCACCTGGATCCCCGACCGGAGCGACAGGTTCGGCGGAGAGTACACGAACCGCACGATAGTCCAGGCCAAACTCGTAGACTCCAGCCTGGCCGTGCCCTCGCAGATCAGCGGCGGCTAGCCGTCAGCGCGGACGCCTACCAGTCGTAGTGCTCCCGCTGGAGCGCCACGGACATGCCCATGCCGCCGCCCATGCAGAGCGTGACGAGGCCCCACTCGGCGTCGCGGCGGTTCATCTCGTAAGCGATGGTGCCGACCAGGCGGCCGCCGCTGGCTCCCAGCGGGTGACCGATGGCGACGGCGCCGCCGTTCACGTTGACTCTCGACTCGTCGATGCCGAGCTCGCGGACGACGGCGAGCACCTGGCAGGCGAACGCTTCGTTGATCTCGATGAGATCGAAGTCGTCGATGCTCATGCCGGTGCGCTGGAGGAGCTTCTGGGTGGCCGGCGCCGGGCCGATCCCCATGATCGTCGGGTCCACGCCGATTGTGGCGGCGTGACGCACCGTGGCCAACGGCTTCAGCCCCATCTCCTTCGCCTTCTCCTTCTCCATAAGCAGCACCAGAGAGGCGCCGTCCGTGCGGGGGCAGGAGTTGCCCGCCGTCACCAGCCCGTCCGGCCGGAAGGACGGCTTGAGCGAGGCCAGCTTCTCCAGCGTCGTGTCCTCACGCGGACACTGGTCGGCGTCCACGGTGACGCTGGAGCCGTCCGAGTAGCCGATGGTGATGGGCTTGATCTCGTCGGCGAAGAGCCCCTCGTGGCGGGCGCGGAAGGCCTTGCGGTGGCTCTCCAGGGCGAACTGGTCGGCGTCCTCGCGCGAGATCCCCCGCACCTGGGCCAGCTTCTCTGCCGTCTGTCCCATATCCATGATCCAGGGCTCAGTCACCTGGTACCAGCGCTTGGTCCACTCCGGCTTCTTCTCCTCCGGCCAGGAGGTGGGGAGCATCTCGCGCGCCATCACCTCTGCGGTCTGAATCTGGCCCAGGTTGCGCTCGTCTCCCGGCGCGATCGGCTGCACGCGGTCCATCGTCTCGACGCCGCCGGCAAGGACAACGTCTGACATGTCGCACATGATCGCGAACGCGCCCTGGGCGACGGCCTGGAGGGAGGAGCCGCACTGCTTGTTCATGTCGGTGGCGGAAACCGTAAAGGGGAGGCCGGCCTCGAACAGGTAGTGGCGCGACCGCGTGAGCATGCCGGCGATGCCGACGGAGCCCCAGAGGACCTCATCCACCTCTTCAGCGGGGAGCTTGCTGCGCTCCAGCGCCTCCTTAAGAAGCGTGGTGACGAGCTCAACGTGGGTTATGTCACGGAACGCGCCCCTCTGCCCGGCACGGCCGAAGGGCGTCCGCACCATGTCGACGACGACTGCTTCTCGCATGTGGCCTCCTTACGTAAACGTCAACGATAGCCAAGTGAGCAGTTTACCACAGGCGGCAAGACCGCGGCCACAGGTTCCGTCCGATGCCTCCCGGCGTCCGTCTTAACCAAACCTTAACTTCCTCGGCCCTTGTCTTCACCGGCCCGTTCACTCGTGTCGACGAGAATGAGTTGTGCAGGCGGCGAACTTGCCGGACAGAGGCCGCCGGAGCACAAGAGCCAGCGCCCAAAAGGGAGGGTTACACATATGAGGTGGCTGCGGGACCGCATCCACGGCCGGCGGCGTAACCAGCGCCCCGAACAGCCGGCCGCCGAACAGCCGAGCCCCGAACCGCCGGTCCAGCCGACGGCGGCGCCGAACTTTGAACGACCCCGGCTCGTGCTCCTGGTCCGGGACGCTGCGGGGCCGGCTTCCTACCAGCTCCACAGCTTCGAAGATGAGGCGGAGGCGGCATCCTTCGTGCAGTTCTGGTTCCCGGGCGACGTCGCCCACGGCGTCATCGCCTTCTGGGCGTCGCACAA
This sequence comes from Dehalococcoidia bacterium, assembly GCA_030690405.1. Next base: position 6,363 of record JAUYGU010000126.1, read on the forward strand.
GGAGCCTGAGGTCGAGACCGGCGAGAGGCCTGCCGAGGTCGTGGTCCTGGTGCGGGACGAGACCAGGCCCAAGACCGTGTGCCCCTTCTCCTTCGCGGGCATGGACCTGGCGCAGTCGTGGGTCGTGCGGGAGTCCGACCGCGGGCTCAACACGGACCAGCTGCTGATGTACTGGGCGGTGCCGACCCGGATCAGCCGAGACCACTGGGGCCGGGTGCATCTGTGGCCTTCGGAGCCTCCGGCCCTGCGCCCACACGGACGGCGGGCGACTCTGACTGCTCCGGCCTTCCAGCAGAAGCCCACACCGGCCACGCCCACCGAGACGGGGGTGGCTACCCCAACGAAGCCGGTCTTCGAACCCAACCCCCAGTCGAGGCGCAGCCTGGCGCGGGCGCCGGAAAACGAGGAAGCGCCCTTCGAGGAGCGGCGCCTGCCGGCTGACGAGCTCCTGGCCGCGATAGAGGTCGAGGAGACGGCGCAGGCCATGGACAGGCCCGCGGAGCCGGTCGCGGCGGCCGAGGAGGAAGAGCAGGAGCCCACCGCGGAGGAGCCGGCCGAGGCAGAAACGACGGTGGAGCTGCTTCCCGAGACGCCGCCAGAGGCCTCAGTGGCCGATATGGCGCAGGGGCCTCCCGCCCTGGAGCCGGCCGCGGTGGAGACGGCGGCGGAGCTGCTTACGGACACGCCGCCGGAGACGCCGGCCGTAGAGCCGGCTAAGGTGGAGACGGCGCCGGAGGTGCTCCCCGAGACGCCGCCGGTGGACGAGGTGCCGGGAGTCGACGAGAAGCCGGCTGCCTTCAAGGAGCCTGAGCCAGAGAGCGACAACGAGGTCTTCGACCCCTACGACGAGATCGATGAGCTGCTCCGCCGCGGGCGCTGGGAGCAGCGCGAGGGCCCGTTCCGGGGCTTCGGCTCGCCGCCGGGCAAGTTCTAGCCCGGCCCGCCTAGCGCTGACACTTCGGGCAGTAGTGTGTGCTGCGGCCGCCCACCCTGATGCGCCTGATCGCCGTCCCGCAGACGTAGCAGGGCTCGCCGGTGCGCCGGAACACCTTCACCCGTAGCTGGTGCATCCCCTGCTCCCCCTCCGCGTCCACGTAGTCGCGGAAGCTGGAGCCGCGGTCCTCCAGCGCCTCCACCAGCACCTTGCGGACCGCCCGGTGGAGGCGCTCTGCGGCGCGACGCGATAGCGCCCTCGCCGCCTTCGCCGGACGGATGCCCGCCTCGAACAGCGCCTCGTCGGCGTAGATGTTGCCGATGCCGGCGATCGCCTCCTGGTCCAGGAGAACGGCCTTCACGGGAGCGGAGCGCTTCGCCAGCAGGCGGTGGAGCTCCTGCGGGCCGAACGCTTCGCCGAGCGGCTCCGGTCCCAGCCTGCCGACGACGGCCGATTCGTCCTCGACCAGCCACATCGTGCCCAGCTTGCGCAGGTCCACGTAGCAGAGGTGGCTGCCATCGTCCAGGCGGAAGCGGGCGCGCAGGAAGCGGCCGTCCGATACGCTCTCGCAGCCGCCGCGGGTGTGGATGAGGCCGCCGGTCATCCGCAGGTGGACGATCCAGGTGACGCCGCCGTCGAGGCGGATGAGCAGGTACTTGCCGCGCCGGTCCAGCTCCTCGATCCGGCGGCCGGTCAGGCGGCGGCAGAAGGAGTCCGCCGGCTCGTCCTGCACCAGCTTCGGCGCGTCCGGCGAGACCCACGCCTCCACGACCGTCCGCCCGACGATGCGCGGCGTCAGGTCGCGGCGGATGGTCTCTACTTCGGGTAGCTCAGGCATGGATGGCCGGCCGAAATCTTCGTCAAAGGATACAATAGCACGAGGATTGACCGGGAGGTTCGCGATTCATGGTCTTCAATGTTTGACGCGTGGCGGCGGCCCGACGACAAGATGCCGAGGAAGAAGGGCGGCGTCACCGCCATCGCCTTTGATTCACTTGTTGACATCCTCTCAAAGGAGATGTACTCAGTACTGGGAGTGGCGGTGTTCGGTGAGCCTCGTTTTAATCATCTCCTGATGGGATTGCAGTTGGCGAGAGAACTTGCGCTGAGCCGGTCGGAGATCGGCTACGCCGGTTATCAGCCTGTCGTTCTCACGGTGCTCTTCTTCAAGACGCTGAACGATCTTTTATCAGCTAGCCTATCGATCAGGGCAGGTTACGCTCTTCAGGCGTATCCGTGCCTCCGTGCCGCACTGGAGACATCCGAGCTGATGGAACATCTGAAGGATCATCCCGAAAATGTGGAACACTATGTCCGGGGCGCTGAGGATTTTGCGCGCGACACAAGCTGGATCCGAAAGGAGCTGCCTGACAGCAAGACGAGGATCAAGGTTTATGATTTCCTCAATTATCAGACCCACGCGAACTTCAAGGGGCTGAACATCTACACCACGTATGATGTCGACGGGTCAACGACAGCCGCCGAGGTCGGCCCAACCCCCCTCAGATCGCCTGCAATGACCGCACCATATCTCTTCTTGGTCATTATTGCGGCGTATGCCATACGGACTATGTGGCGTTTGGATGAGTCGGCAGTATCTAAGAGTTGGCTAGAGCGATTCCAAGCCTTCGACCAGTCTGCTGAACACTTCCTCGCCGAAGTTCCTCCTCCACCTGGTAGCCGTACCGCGGAAGACTGAGCTTAGCCCCCCATCTCCTCCACGCCCGTCGCCTCCCCGTACTCCATCTCCCCCCAGTTCTTCCCCACCTTCGTGTCGATCTTCATCGGCACCTTCATCTCCAGCGACTTCGGCATTATGTCAACCGCCAGCGCCCTCACCTCCTCCAGCTCATCGCCGGGACACTCGAAGATCAGCTCGTCGTGCACCTGGAGCGTCATCAGGCTGCGCAGCTTGCGCCGCTCCATCTCGGCGTCGATGCGGTTCATCGCGATCTTGATGATGTCGGCCGCCGTGCCCTGCACCGGCATGTTGATCGCCGCCCGCTCGGCGGCCTGGCGCACGTTGAAGTTCCCGGAGTTGATCTCCGGAATGTAGCGCCGCCGCCCGAACAGCGTCTCCGCGTAGCCCAGCTCCCGCGTCCGCAGCGCAGTCTCCTCCACGTAGCGCTTGATCCCGGGGTACTTCTCGAAGTACGTGCGGATGAACGTGGCCGCGTCCTCGCGCGGGATCTTCTCGCGGACGGAGAGACCGTACTCGCTGAGGCCGTAGAGCACGCCGAAGTTAAACACCTTGGCGCGGCGGCGCATGGCCGGCGTGACCTCCGCCAGCGGCACGCCGAACACCTGCGAGGCGGTGGCCGCGTGGATGTCCTCGTCGCGCTGGAACGCCTCCACCAGCGCCGGGTCGTCCGTGATGTGGGCCATGATCCGCAGTTCGATCTGCGAGTAGTCCGCCGAGAGGAGATACGGGTCCGGGCCAACGTCGCGGGCGACGAACGCCCGCCGCACCTCCTCGCCCAAGGCGGTGCGGACGGGGATGTTCTGGAGGTTCGGGTTGCTGGAGGAGAGGCGGCCGGTGGCGGCGCCCGCCTGGTTGAACTCCGTGTGCAGCCGGTTCGTCTCCGGGTTCACGAGCGCCGGCAGCGAGTCCAGGTAGGTTGACTTCAGCTTCGTCAGCTCGCGGTAGGTGTAGATCAGCTCGATGACGTCGTGCAGGCCGCGGAGCCCCTCCAGCGCCTGCGCGTCGGTGGTGTAGGCGCCCGTCTTGAGCCGCCGCGTCTTCGGCAGGTGCAGCTCTTCGAACAGGACATGGCTGAGCTGCTGCGGCGAGCCGATGTTGAACTCGTGGCCGACCGACTTGTGTATCTCCTCCTCGGTCCGGCTGATCTCCTCCGTCAGGGTGGCCGAAAGCTCGCGCAGGGCGCCGACATCGATGGCGACGCCGTTCAGCTCCATGCGGGCCAGCACCGACAGCAGGGGCATCTCGATCTCGCGAAAGAGCTGCGACATGCCCAGCCGCTCCATCTCCGGCTCCAGGACGGGCCGCAGGCGGCCGGCCATATCGGCGTCGGCGCAGGCGAAAGGGGCGACTTCGGCCGGGTCGGGGTCTCCGACGTCCATCACCATCTGGGCGCCGCGCCGCCTGCCGCCGGCCGGGTCGCGCTCCGGCATCTCGACGCCGAGGCGGCGGGAGACGAGCCAGCGCAGGCTCAGGGAGCCCTCACCGGGGCGGGCGCCGCCGCCCTCGCCGAGGAGGAAGGAGGCGATCATCGAGTCGAAGGCGAGGCCGCGCGGCCAGGCTCCGCGGCGGGCCAGCACCACCTGGGCGAGCTTCAGGTTGTGGCCCGCCTTCTCCAGCTTCCCGTCCTCCAGCAGCGGGCCGAGCCGGCCGAGGACGGTGGCGGCGTCCAGCGAGCCGTTGCCCCCGCCGGCCAGAGGCACATAGAACGCCTCGCCCGGGGCCAGCGAGAACGAGAGGCCGAGGAGACGCGCGGTCATCGGCTGCGGGCCGAGCGTCTGGCAGGCGAAGGAGAAGCCGCCGGCCTTTGCCAGCCGGCCCACCAGGGAGTCCAGCTCCGCCGCGGTCTGAACGAGCGCGTAACGCTCTTCCACCTTGGGCGCGGCGGCGGGCGCGCCCGCTGAGGGCGCCGCCCCCTCCGGGAGGCGCTCGATCAGAGTGCGGAACTCCAGCTCCCGGAACATCTCCAGCAGGCGCTCGCGGTCGTAGTGGGTCGCCAGGTCGGCGGCGTCGAGGTCGAGGCGAGCGGGCGCCTCATGGACGATGGTGGCGAGGTGCTTGCCCTGCCGCACCTGCTCCTCGTGCTCCTTGAGCGTCTCGCGCAGCTTTGGCGGCGTGACCTCGTCGATGCGCTCGTACAGACCCTCGACGCTGCCGAACTCCTCGACGAGGCGGGCGGCGGTCTTGTCGCCGACGCCGGGCACGCCGGCGATGTTATCGGAAACGTCGCCCTTGAGCGCCTTGAGGTCGGGTATCTGCTCCGGCAGGACGCCGTAGCGGCCCTTCACGTCCTCCGCGCTCTCGTAGACGACGGAATCGCGCTGGTAGGGGCGGTACATCCAGAGCCGCACGCCGGGCCGCACGAGCTGGGCGATGTCGCTGTCCAGGCTCACGAGATAGGTCTCCACGCCCTGCTCCGCCGCCTGCGTCGAGAGGGCGCCAAGCAGGTCGTCCGCTTCGTACTCCTCGTCCTCGTAGATCGGGAAGCCGAACGCCTCGATCACCTCGCGGCAGCGGTCCAGCTGGGCGCGCAGGTCATCCGGCATCGCCGCGCGCGTCGCCTTGTACTCCTTCGATATCTTGTGCCGGAAGGTGTCCTTCCCCTTATCGAGGGCGACGATGACGTGAGTGGGCTTCAGCTCCTGCATCACGGATAGGAGCGTGCTGGCGAGGCCGTAGACGGCGGTCACGACCTCGCCGGTGCGGCGCACGGTCAGGGGCGCGTCCTTCAGGGCGTGGAAGGAGCGGTGGATGATGCCGTGGCCGTCGATGAGGAGAAGCCGGGGTTTTGCGGGGGCGTTCACGCGGCGATTATAGCACCGGCCTAATACGAGACCCCAGCCTGAAGCCTGCCTGCCGGTAGGCAGGGCTGGGGCATGGACCGATGTCGATGCCACACCCTTCAGGGTGTGGTAATAGCCTAGAGCCACATTGTTGACCTTCCCGCCCGCTTCGCCGTACATTGGCCCACGAGACTACCATGCCCGACCTCTCCTACGAAGGCATCGAGCTGAACCGCGAGCACGGCCCCTGGCAGTACGACTGGCGGCCGCTCATCGAGCGCTACCTGGGGGCGGTCGACAACGCCTTCCCCTGGCACCGGGACGGCTCGCCCTGGGGCCCGGCGGTGGCGCCGCCAACGCTGCTGGGCAACGCCGCCCTCCGCTTCATCGACTCCATCGCGCCGGTGCCGCCGGGGACGCTCCACGCCAGGCAGGAGATCGAACTGAGCAACGCCCTCCGGCGCGACCGCGAGCTCATCGGCTACGGCCGCTTCGTCGAGAAGTACGAACGGCGCGGCCGTCGCTGGTTCGTCTTCTCCGCCCGCTTCCGCGATGGCTCCGGCCTGCTCGTCGGCCACTCCACGGTGACGATGGCGTTTCCCGCGGAGGAAGAGGGAAGCAGGAAGAAGGAAGGGGACGATGGGCCGCGGGTGGCTGAGCTGACGCTGCCGCCGCGCGCGCTCAGCCGCGAGAAGATCGCCGCCTACTCAGAGGACTCCGCAAACGCCCGGCGGGGCCAATCGATCCACGCGAACCCGCACATCGCGGAGGCGAAGGGGTTCCCGGACGCGGTGGCGCAGGGGATGATGTCCGCCGACTACATATCGGAGCTGATGGCGGGGCGCTTCGAGCGGGGCTGGCTGCTGCACGGCCGCCTATCGCTGGCGTTCGTGGCGCCGGCCTTCGCGGGGGACACGCTGACGGCGAAGGCGGCGAAGCGCGAGGAGCTGGACGAGGGGGCATTCGTCCGCCACGTGTACGACGCCTGGTGCGAGAACCAGCGCGGCGAGGTGGTGACGGCGGGCACCGCGTCGGGCGTGGTGGCAGCGGGGTAGCTCTACCCTTGCCGTAAACGTCAAAGTGACGTAGAATCCACACCGCAGCTTGAAAGCTGCGGCATCGGGGCATAATCATGCCCCAGCCTTCAGGCTGGGGTAGTGTGTCCCCCCGATGCGAGACAACCGCATAAGGAGGCCCCGATGGCCAAGCCCACACTCCGGACCAGGATCTGCGATATCCTCGGCATCGAATATCCGGTCGTCCTGGCTGGCATGGGCGGCGTCGCCCGCCACCGGCTGGTCGCCGCCGTCTCGGAGGCGGGCGGCCTCGGCATCCTCGGCGCCGCCATCATGGGACCCGGCGAGCTGCGCGAAGAGATCCGCAAGGTCCGCGAGCTGACCGATAAGCCGTTCGGGGTGGACATCCTCCTGCCCACGATGGGCACGATCCCCCAGAACCCCGGCGCGTCCACCGGCGGCCCGGCGCAGGGCGAGGGCGACATCCCCAAGAACTGGCGCGACATGCTGCCCGCCACCCAGCGCGAGTTCGCCGCCGGCCTCCGCCGCAAGTTCGACCTGCCGGACGTGCAGCCGGAGTACCCGACGCCGTCCGGCCGCCGCGAGGGTGCGATCTTTGGACCCGGCTTCACCCGCTCCCAGATCGACACGATCCTGGAGGAGAAGGTGCCGGTGTTCGCCTCCGGTCTGGGCAACCCGGCGCCGTACGTGGAGGAGTTCCACGCCGCCGGCGTCAAGGTGATCGCCCTGGTCGGGAACGTGAAGAACGCGCGCCGGGTGGCGGAAGGCGGCACCGACGTGGTCGTCGCGCAGGGCGCGGAGGCGGGCGGCCACACCGGCCGCGTGGGGACGATGGCGCTGGTGCCGCAGGTCGTCGACGCCGTAGCGCCGAGGCCGGTCCTCGCCGCCGGCGGCATCGGCGATGGGCGAGGCCTGGCCGCGGCGCTCTGCCTGGGCGCCGTCGGCGCCTGGGTCGGCACCGCCTTCCTCGTCTCGAAAGAGGCGGCCTGGGACGACGTCCTCAAACAGCGCATCCTCGACGCGACCGAAGAGGACACGCGGGTGACGCGAATCTACAGCGGCAAGCCGATGCGGAACATCAACAACCCGCTGATCGAGGCCTGGGAGGAGAGCGGCGTGCCGACGCTGCCCTTCCCCTTCCAGGGCGCCGTGATCCAGGAGGTCACCTTCGCCGCGCAGAAGGGCGGGCGCAAGGAGCTGGGGATGAACCCCGCCGGGCAGGTCTCAGGCATGCTCAACGAGCAGCGCCCCGCGAAGGAGATACTGCAGCGGATGGTGGAGCAGGCGGCGGAGATCATCCAGCGGCTGCCGGTGGATATCCCAGCCGTGACATCGTAGGCTGCCAACCGGACCGGGCACGCGAAAGGCGGGTGGACACCACCCGCCTTTGCCGTCAGGGGAAGGCCCCTGACCAGTAGTTCCCTCTTCCCCCAACCTCCCTATGGGCAAACCTCACACCTGGGCGCTGAGGGACTAGTCGTCACCGCTGTCCGGTTCGTCTTCGCCGGAAGGATCGCTGCCGGAGCCGCTGCTC
>JAUYGU010000128.1 GCA_030690405.1 Dehalococcoidia bacterium
CCAGAAGCCGCCGATGTCGTGGCTCCACATGCTGATGCCGGAGAGGCTCAGGCTCAGCCCGGAGCGCAGCGCCGCCGCCATCCCACCCCAGGTGCACGGCTGGTCGCCCGTCCAGTTGATCGGGTAGCGCTGCGAGCCCGCATAGCCCGACCGGCTGAACAGCATCGCCTCGCCACACTCCTCCCGCATCACCTCGTATACGCAGCGGTTGTACAGCAGCGGGTAGATGTTGTGCGCCTGCTCTCCCGTGGTCCCGTCGGCGAAGAGGGCGTTCGAAGGCACCGCCTCGCCGTAATCCGGCTTGAAGGCGGCCACGCCCATTCGCAGATAGGGGCGATGCTTCTCCTGCCACCAGCGGTAGGCCTCCGGGTTCGTGAAGTCGATGAGCACCGTGTCGTCCGGGTTGTCCAGCGGCCGGGCCAGGCCGCCGTCTTGAGAGCGCACGAAGTAGCCCTTCTCCAGCCCCTCGCGGTGCATCTCCGTGTTCACCCAGACGTACGGGTTCTCCCACAGGCTAAGCTTGAAGCCGCGCTCCGCCAGCCAGCGCACGAACCCCTCCGCGTCCGGGAACGCCTCGTCGTCCCACACGAAGTCGCAGCCGTCGCGCTCCCGCGAGCGCCGCTCCTTCAGCCAGCGCGGGTCCACGTGCACGACATCGCCGGGAATGTTGAGCTCCCGCAGCCGCTCCACGATCCCCTCTACCTGCTCGCGGTCGCGGTACATGCAGCGCGAGAACCAGGCCCCGAACGTCCACAGCGGCGGCGCGACGGGCCGCCCCGTCAGCTCTGTATAGCGTTGGATCATCTCCTTCGGCGTGGGGCCATAGACGAAGAAGTAGTCCAGGTAAGGGTCCTCCACCCGGAACGCCGCCGATTGCAGCGCCGGCTGGCCCAGCTCGTAGACGATGCGCGAGGCGTGGTGAACGAACACGCCGTAGCCGCGGTCGCTCATGAAGAAGGGGATGTTCAGGTAGCTGATCGTGGACGCCAGCCCGCCCGTCGGGTCCCGCGACCACGACACGAGCCGCTGGCCGCGCTTGTCGAACGGCCCGAACTGCTCGCCCAGGCCGAACAGCCGCTCGTCCGGCGTCAGGCCGAACGACTCGTGGAAGGCGGCGCGCCCCTCGCTGTCGCGGGAGAAGCCGAGCGGGAGAACGAACGGCAGGCGCAGCAGCGTGTTGTCCTGCGACGGTCCGATGACGGCGCGGCCGTTCGCGTCCTCCACCGTCATCGCCCAGCGCGAGCGGGCCAGCCGCACCTTGAGCGCGCCGCTATCGACGAGGACCGAGCCGTCCTCTTCGCTGACGCGGGTGGCGTGGCAGCGGTGCGCGCCCTCCACCAGCATCGGGGAGTCCGCGGGCGGCTCTTCGTCCAGCCAGGCGCGGAGGCGGAAGACGTGCGGCGTCACGAACGCCAGCTCCACCTGGAGCGTCTCGCCGCCCTCCGTCCGCACGGACACCCGCGCGCCGCCCTCGACCGGCTCGTACGAGGTGACGGCCGCGGCGTGGTCGTACTGCCGCTTGGGGTCGGCGAAGATCGGCGTCCACTGGTCCGCGAACTCGCGCAGGGCGCCGCCTGGCGTTACCATATCGGGCCGTATGCTAGCACGGCTCCCCACCTGCTACAATCGACAACGTCATGGCCGACGGGGAGGATGTGCCGGAGGTCCTGCCGCCGGAGGTGCGGACGGCCGCCACGGAGCTGGTCTGGCGCTGCGCCCTCTGCGGCTACCTGCTGCCACGCGCCAAGGGTCCACCGGACCGCTGCCCTGACTGCGGCGCCCCCCGCGAGGAGTTCTACCGCGTCACGGAGGACTAGCCGATTTGGACCACGAGCCGTTTTGAGCCTGGCACAACGCCCCCAACAACTTCTCACTGCCAATGGACCACCGCTAACCACCCAAGAAAGGAGGCGGTGTCCGATATGGCTTGACCCAGCGCAGCCGGTTGACATTCTTAAAGTGCCCCTGTATGGTGGCCCTGCAATTCACCGCCCGGGGGTATCTGCCAATGCCCGTGCTTACCGGCCGACAACTGGAGATAGCCCAACTCGTTGCAGAAGGATCGAACAACCGGGACATCGCGAACCGCCTCATAATCTCGGGCAACACGGTGAAGTATCACCTGAGCGAGATATACAGGGTTCTGGGGGTTCAGTCGCGCGCTAGCCTCACAAGGGCTTTACTTCAAGACGGAATTCTACGGAAGAACCGCCCGAACGGGTAGGTAACATCGCGCGGAAAACCCGTTACCATCGTTAGCAGAATGAATAAGCCGCTTGCCTTGGGACTACTTGCAGGGATCGCTGGCATCGCCAGCGTACTCACCCTCACGCTGGCTGGCGCTGGACCACTGACGTCCAACGAGAAACCATCGAATCCTGAAGTGGGAACGAAGGGTACACCGGTTCCGGCTCCCAACCCGCCCACCAGCGCCGATCAGTGGGTCGTCGTGCCGCCCGAGGAGCGAACCGACATAGACTTCGTCGACATCACAGAGGCGCCTCTGTTCTTGCCCGAGCGCGGCGACGCCGCTAACTGCGACGACGGAAAGCTCGACCCCGAGAAGACGGAGACCGTGGTTCGCGAGTGGCTAGTCGAGAACAGGGACAAATTGCCACTGTCGCAGGTATGGGATCAGACACTAATCGGCGTGGTCTGCCAGTATCCGAGCAGCGACCACCCCGGCAAACTGCAACTCAATATCGGTTTCCAGCGCGTTGGTTACTCCTACGTAGCGCCCGAAAGCTGCGCTGAGCAGATGAGTGACTTGCCCACCGAAGCCGCGCTTCCTCCAGACTGCCTATTGCCAGATGACGTGGCGCCAACCCCCGAGGCGTGGAGCTACACGGTGGTGGTCGATCCTTCAGAGGTGTTGAAGTGACGCCCCGCATCGCCATGCTGGCATTGGCGGGGCTCATCGCCAGCCTCGTGCTTTTGGGGTCGGATGCTGAAGCGCACGACGGGACCAACGGTTACATTTTGGGGCCGGATGCTGAAGCGCACGACGGGACCAACGGCTACATACAGTGGGCCGACATCCACTGGAATTTGTCTGGCACGCGACACCTTGAGTATGACTGGTACTACACAGGCCACGAAGGCTGTCAAGGCAACGATGCATGCGTCTTCTACACTACCATTGACCGGTACACGTGTGTCTACATTTCGTGCGCATGGTCGACCGTAGGCTATGTTGGTCACGGCACAGTTCATGGTTGGCTATACGATCACTCGGCAATAGACGGCTCGGCCTCATGTCAAACGTTAACGCATTACGATGGTTGGGACTGCCATAACACGAGCGGTCAGCCACAGCCGTGCGGATCCGCCTATCGGCACCGGCCGACAGCGTTCACTCCGTACCAAACCATTATTTCTACAGGCCCCCTGAGCAACTACGTCTACAAATTGTGCTAGCCTGATCCGCTCCCGGAACAGCTCCTCCTTTCGACGCGCCAGCCGCTCCAACTCCCGCGGCGGCAGATCGCCCAGAAGGCGCTGCAGGATCGTCTCGTTGCGCAGGCCGATGAGGTTGCGGAACCCCTCGAAGGTGACGTTGCGCCCGGCCTCGCGCATCAACTAGCGGTAGGCCGCATGGTGAAAACGGGTGCTGTTCACCAGCACCCCGTCGAGGTCCCAGAGCACACCGGCGACGGCCGTCATCAGGACCAGCCACGGCAATAAGAGGAACCCCCCGGCGTACCGGGGGGCCCCTTCGATATGGCGGGACGTCTCGCGCTCAGCCGGTCACTTTGACCAGCGAGGCGAAGTAGGTGCTCCCCTCGATGTGATCCACATACACCTCCACCGTGGCACCCACAACAAGCGTCCCGATGATGTCTGCAAACTCCACGCACACCTCGCGCACGCGTTCACGGCACACACATATCCTGTCTAGTAGACAGAAAGTTGCGGCGGATCGTTACAGGATTCGGGGATCGGCTGCCGGCGCTAGACGAGGATCGCCGGCGGCGAATCGAGCACCGCCGAGGCGAGCTCGGCGATCATGTAGCCCGCGAAGAGCGCCAGGCCGACGACCAGGTGCATCTGCACGTTCTGGCCCATCGTAGCCATCAGCTCGTAGGGGCTGGTGTAGTAGGCCTTGATCCCCCGGTAGACCTTCGCGACGAGCGGCAGCGCCGCCAGGGCGATGAGGGCCGGCCGGGGGATAATGCCGAACGCCGCGGCGAAGAGCACGACGGCGAAAGCGGCCAGCGCCGCTATCAGGAATCCGCGCGTCACAGCTACGCGGCCCAGCCGGGCGGGCAGCGTTCGCTTGCCGACGGCGGCGTCGCTGTAGCGATCCGGGATCTCGTTCACGTACAGCACCAGCGCGATCAGTATCGCCACCGGGAGCGAAACGACGAGCGCCTCCCAGGACAGCTTCTCCGCCTGCACCACGTACGCCCCCAGCACCATGATCGGCCCGAAGCCGAGCGCCGTCGTCAGCTCACCCAAGCCACGGTGCACCAGCCGCAGCGGCGGTGCCGTGTAGAACACGCTGAGCACCACGCCGAGCACCCCGATGCCCAGCAGCTCCAGCGAGCCGCGCGTCAGGACCAGCGTGATCCCGATGGAGATGCCGACGACGTAGGCGCCGCCGGACAGAGCGCACATCTGGCGCAGGCTGACCAGCCCGCGCTGTATGACGCGGGAGCCGCCGCTGAACTGCGTGGGCGTGTAGTTCGCCTCATCGGCGCCGGAGAGGGCGTCGAAGATGTCGTTCGCGGTGTTCAGGCCGATGTGGATCGCCGCTCCACCCACCAGCGTCAGCAGCGCCAGCCACCAGCTGAAATAGCCGCCCCTCGCCGCAACGGCGATCCCCAGCAGTATCGGTATGATCGTCGCCGTCAGGAACGGCAGGCGCGTCGCCAGCAGGAACGTCCACACCGGCGAGAGGCGCGGCTTCACCTCCTCGCCCCGCTCCACCGACAGCGCGTGCATATAGCGCCTCGCCTGGACGTTCGAGCGCTCGACATACTCGAAGAACGGCGTCTCCGCCTCGTCCCAGCCCCGTACGCGGGCGGGCCGCAGGGCCATCTCCTCGCCGTCCCTGCGCAGCCGTCCCCAGAGGGAGATGTAGCGGCGCTGGTCGTAGCCGGTGCCGGGCTGCGGCCGGATGTGGCTGGCCACGACGTTCACTTCGCGGTCGTCCGGCAGCGACAGGCCCGTCCGGCCGATGCGGATCTCACCCCGCTCCGCGTCGGCGCGGAAGCGGGCGGCCGTCTGCACCGGATAGCCGTCGTCCCCGATCCAGGAGACGACGACGTGCGGGTACGCGGACAGCTTGACGAAGACGTCGCTATCCATGCCCGGCGCCCTCCGGCGTCGCCACGCTCGGCGGCGACTCGACGTTCCCGTCCTCCCACCAGAGCACCCGGCGGGGCGTGATCTCTACCAGGGAGCGCTCGAAGAAAAGCGGCAGGGCGAAGCGCTTGCCGAGAAAGAAGTCGATCGCGGGCTCCTTGGCCCGCCAGAGCGGCAGTATCCGTGTCCACGTCTCGTGCGGGTCCTCCTCGAACACCCGCGCATCGCCCTGGACGGTGCAGCGGGCGGCGAGGCCGCCGGTGGCCACCGGGTCGGTAATCGCCACGCTCACCTTACCGTCGCGCTTGATGTGCTCGAGCTTTCGGGAGAACAGGACGCTGGAGGTGACGTAGATACGCTCGCCGTCCCACAGCGGAAGCAGTGGGTGGGTCACCGGCTGCCCGCGCGACCCGATCACGGTCATCTCGCACACGAGCGCGGCCGCGAGCAGCTCGTCAACGGGTGCCGGTATCCAGCTAGAGTCTGCCATCGGCTCTAGGGTACACAGGCGAAGCGCAACGGTCTAGCGGCGGTCACCCCATCTCGGCGAGCGCGATGGCGCGGCCCTCCTTCGCAGCGCGGTGCGCCGCCAGCGAGAAGCGGAGCACCTCGCGCCCGTCCTCCGCCGACAGCTCCGGCTGCCCGCCCTCACGCACCGCCCGCACGAAGGCGTGCGTCCCGTTCACAAAGCTGGACGCCCAGTCGGAATCGATATCGTGCACCGCCCGCGTCTCGCCGTCGCGGTAGATCACCAGCGGCGGCGCCGCCAGCATCTCGCCCGAGCAGCGGTTGACCCAGATGACGCCGCGCGTGCCCGTCAGCTCCAGCCACTCGTCGTTGGAGTAGTACTTCGAGCGCACCACCATCTCGGCCGAGTTTACGGTCTCCCAGCTGCCGAAGCGCGCGCCGCCGGGGTGCCGCCAGACGATAACGGCTGGGCTGTCCCACACCAGCCCCGGCTGTATCTCCCGCCTTTCGATCCAGGCGAACACCGTCTCCACGGCACCCAGGAAGTACATGGCGATCGAGAAGATGTGGTAGCCGTGGTCGAAGATGGAGGGCCCGCCGCCGCTCTCTTCTTCGTCAAGCCGCCAGGCCCACGACCGCGCCGGCACGCGCCAGCCGTAGCGCGGGTTGCCGCCGATCACTTTCACCCGCATCGACACCGGCTCGCCGATGGCACCCGCGTCCAGCAGTTCCTTCGCGCGGACGTAGGGCGGGTAATAGCGGAAGTTCTCGAACACGCGGAACACCCGCTCCGAGCGCGCCGCCGCGGCGACGATGTCGTCCGCCTCCGCCAGGTCACGCGCCATCGGCTTCTGGAGGGAGACGTGCTTGCCCGCTTCCAGCGCCGCCACCGACATTTCGGCGTGGAAGCGGTGCGGCGTCAGCACCTCCACCGCGTCCAGCTTCGGATCACTTAGCAGCTCCCGGTAGTCCGTGAAGCTGCGCTCCGCTCCCCACTCCTGCGCGCGTTTGGCGGCCCATTCCCCATCCGCGTCGCAGACGGCGTACAGCGCGGCGTCAGCGTTGCCATCGTAGCCCAGCGCGTGCAAGTCCGCGATCCGTCCCACGCCGATGAATCCCACGCGAAGCTTCGTCATGGCCTCACTCCTGGCACTGCCGGCAGAAGTTCGTGATACGCTGGCCCGCTGTGATCTCCGATATGCGGGTGCCGCAGCGCGGGCAGGGCTGGCCGCCCTTGCGGTGCACCCGCAGGTGGTCACGATAGTGGTCGTCCGGGAGCCCCTGCGTCTCCATGAGCTGGCTCACGATGGGCGTAGCCCACTCCATCACCGCCCGCATCGCCCGGAAGAGTGTGCGCAGCTTCTCGTCCGGCAGCTCCGCCCGCCGGCGATAGGGGTGGAGTCGCGCCTC
This sequence comes from Dehalococcoidia bacterium, assembly GCA_030690405.1. Next base: position 7,186 of record JAUYGU010000128.1, read on the forward strand.
CCACAGCACCTCGTCGGCGTAGGCGTTACCGATGCCCGCCACGCACTGCTCGGTGGTGAGGACGGTCTTGATCTGGCCACGGTATTTACGCAGCCGCTCCACGAACAGCTCCTCGCTGAGCGCGGGGCTCATCGCGTCCGGGCCCATCTCGGCCCAGCGCGGCACCACGGCGGGCAGCTCGCCTTCGTCGCGAGCCAGGTAGACCTTCCCCATGAGGCGCTGGTCGAAGTAGCGAAGCTCCCGGCCGCTGTCCAGCGCCAGCACGAACGCCGTTCGGGCGCGGCGCCTCTGCGCCGGGTCGCAGTACTGGAAGCGGCCGGTGAGCATGGCGTGCACCACCATCAGCCGGCCACTCTGGAACGGGAAGAGCAAGTACTTGCCCTGCCGGCGCGCCTCCGCGAACGCCTCGCCGGTGAGCGCCGCCGCGAACTCCTCGCGGGCTGACCGGACGACGATCGGTATCGTCACCAGCGCGTGCGACACGCGGACGCCGGGGAGCCGCGCGTTGAAGTAGGCGCGGTAGCCTTCGAGGTCCGGTATCTCCGGCAAGGCGCCTCTCCGCTACTGTGCGCGGTAGTGGGGATAGGAGCCCAGCACCCGGAAGAACGAGCACTTCTCACGCACCCGCTCCAGCGACTCCGCCAGCGGCTGCTCCGTGCGGTGGCCGTCCAGGTCCGCCAGGAAGATGTAGACGCCCAGGCGCTCCTTGCTGGGGCGCGATTCGATCTTCGAGAGGTTGATCCCCCGGCTGGAGAACTCCTCCAACGCCGACACCAGGAGCCCCGGCCGGTCCTCGACGGCGAAGGCGAAGGCGAGCGAGGTCTTGTCGTCGCCGGTGGGCGGGTGGTCCCCGTGCGCAAGCGCGACGAACCGCGTGACGTTGCTGCTGCGGTCCTGTATCCCCTGCGCCAGCGCCTCCGCGCCGTACAGCTCCGCCGCCCGGCGGTTGCCGATGGCGGCCACGCCCTCGCGGCCCATCACTTCTTCGACTGCCGCCGCCGTCGAAAGCGCCGCCTCCAGCTCCGCCCTGGGGAAGCAGCGCTCGATGAAGCCGCGGCACTGGGCCAGCGCCTGCGGGATGGAGGAGATCACCTTCACGTCGCCGGGCTTCGTCCCCGGCCGCGCCAGCAACAGGTGCTCGATGGGCAGGACGATCTCGCTCCTCAGAGCCAGCTTCGTATCGTGGATGAGGACGTCCAGCGTCTCCGTGACAGAGCCCTCGAGGCTGTTCTCGATCGGCACGATACCTTCGTCGGCCATGCCGGAGTCGATAGCGGCGGCGACGGCGCTGATGCTTACGAAGGGCAGGTGCTGCGCTTCGGGGTCGTAGCGCAGGGCGGCCTCCTCGCTGAACGTCCCGGGCGGACCCAGGAAGGCGAGGCGGCGGCTCATTGGCGGGAGGTGTCTGCCGGCGGACCGTAGGGGCCGTAGCCGGCCGAGGCCGTCAGCACGGCCCGCAGGGCGTCCTCGTTCTCCGTGCGGGTGACCGCCACCACCTCGTCCCCGGCCCGCAGCACGGTATCGGCGCGCGGTACCCTCGGCACGCCGTCCTCGTCCACGACGAGGGCGATGAGCGACTGCTG
>JAUYGU010000143.1 GCA_030690405.1 Dehalococcoidia bacterium
TGGAAGCCGAAGGTGCTCATGAAGTACGGCGTCCGGCTGGAGCAGCCGATGCCTGAGACGACGACGACGTCCTTCCGCTGGAGCTGGAGGGAGGCCAGCGCCTTGTAAGTCGCGGACAGCACGCCGAAGTCGCCGCAGCCGGGGCACCATACGGGCTTGTCGCCGCTCTTGTACTCCTTAGCGGTCAGGACTTCGGCTTCCTGCGTCCCTGCGACCTTGGTGGCGTCAGGCATGAACCAGGACCTCCTTGATCTTGTCGTGGATTTCGCCCGGCGTGAACGGCAGGCCGCTGATCTTGTTCAAACGGATCGGCCTGATGCCCAGGGTGGCTGCAAGGTGGTGGGCGAACTGGCCCTGGTAGTTAACCTCCGGCACCAGGACGTGCTTCACGGAGCTCACGAACTCGCTCAGACGCCCGGTTGGCAGCGGGTTGAGCACCCGCGGGTGCATGGCGGCGACCTGGAGCCCTTCGCCAAGCGCGCGGTCCACGGCCTCGCGGATGGAGCCCTGGGTCGCTCCCCAGCCGATGATGCCGAGGTCTGCTTTGTCCGGGCCGTAGCGCGGGCAGAGCTCCTCGTTGTCTATCTCTTTGCGGGCGGCCTCCAGCTTGCGGAAGCGCTTTGCGGTCATCGTCTCGTGGACCTCCGACGAAAGGCGCGGGTGGCCGCGTTCGTCGTGTTCCAGCCCTGGCGCGACGTACGTGTGGGGGTCCAGGCCGGGTATGGCCATGGGGGAGACGCCGTTCTCCGTCACCTTGTAACGCAGGTAGTCCTCCGGGTTGGTGCCGTTGGGCCGGATGCGCTCCACCACGGGGAAGACGTCCGTGTCGACGGCGGAGATCGTCTCCGTGCGCTGTGAGAGCGACTGGTCGGAGAGGAGGATCACCGGGCACTGGTACTTCTCCGCCAGTCCGAACGCGAGGACGCTGACCCGGAAGCAGTTCTGCACGGAGGCAGGCGCGAGGACGATGCGCGGCAGGTCTCCGTGACCACCGTAGAGGGCGTGGAAGAGGTCGCTCTGCTCAAGCTTGGTGGGCATGCCGGTGCTGGGTCCGGAGCGCTGGGCGTTAACGATGACGATCGGGACCTCCGCCATAGCGGCCAGCCCCAGCAGCTCCGTCATCAGGGAGAAGCCGGGCCCGGAGGTCGCGGTCATCGCCTTCGTGCCGGCGTATGAGGCGCCGATGACGGAGGCGATCGCCGCCATCTCGTCCTCCGCCTGGAGGCAGACGCCGCCGAAGCGGGGGAGCTGGCTCGCCATCGTCTCCAGGATGTCAGACGCGGGCGTGATCGGGTAGCCGGCGAAGTAGCGGCAGCCGGCGTGCAGGGCGCCGGCGGTGATGGCGTCGTTCCCGCTCATGATCAGCCGCGCCATGTGGTCGGCGGTGCCCAGCCAGTACTTGTCCTCTTTCTGGATCTTCTTGGTGTACTCGTAGCCGTGACGGAGGGCCTGGATGTTCTTCTCCATGAGATCGGCGCGCCGCTTGTAGCGCGTCTTCACCATCTCTTCCAGCGCCGCCGGTGGCAGCCCGAACAGTCCCGCCATCACGCCAAGCACGAGGACGTTGGTGCCGCGGACGAACTCCAGCTCGTGGCGGGCGATGTTCTGGAAGCGTACGCCGTAGCGCACGAGGCTGCCGTCGGGCTCCGGCTGAACGAGGTCGGAGTCGTAGATGAGGACGCCGCTTTCGTTCAGGTCCTTGCGGTGCAGCTCATACGCCTCCTGGTCGAAGGCGATGAGGATGTCGCAGCCGTCACCCAGGGAGTAGACGGGCCGGTTGGAGATGCGGACCTGGAACCAGGCGTGGCCGCCCTTAATCTCGGAGGGGTAGGTGCGGAAGGTGAAGGTGTGGAAGCCTATACGGGCAGCGGCCATCGCGAAGTTCTCGCCGGTGCTGATGACGCCGCCTATCGCGGTGTCGCCGCCTATTCGGATGATGAAATCGTCTCTGGCCACGGCCGTGCTCCCCTCTTACGCGCCGCTCCCTGGGTCAGGGGGCGCCAGGCCGAACCTAATTCTATGCCAGAGCGGCATCAACTGGATAGAGGTCAGATGGCGGCCTCGTTCGCGATCAGATAGCGCGGTCAATTTGGAAAGCTCACGCTTATTTTAACACCCTAGATTCGCTGTGTCTTCTATTCTCCACCCTTTCGGGTAGGCCGTGTTGTATAATTTCGTCCGGCTGGCCCCCCTATAATCACAGGAGCGTCCCATGACAGTCAAAGCCTACGTCCTGGTGGTGACCGATCCCGGCAAGACGAAGCGAGTCGTCCAGGCGATGCGTGACGTCCCCGGCATCGTAGAGATGCACGAGGTCATGGGCCCCTATGACATCGTTGTAGAGATAGAGGTTCAGAACCTCCAGGACATCCCGCCGATCCTGGGCGAGAAGATCCGCGCGATCGAGGGGATCGAGAGCACTACGTCCCTGGTGACGCTGCCCGACTAGCGGCCCTAGGCCAGGTCCAGGATCACCAGCAGGTCGCCCTCGCTGACGCGGGCGCCCGCGGCGACGGCGACTTTCTTGACGGTGCCGGCGGCCGGCGCCAGCACCTCGTTCTCCATCTTCATCGCCTCGATGATCAGGAGCACGTCCCCTTCCTTCACCTGCCGGCCGGGTTCCACGTCCACGCGGATGATGCGGCCGGTCATCTGAGAGGTGATTGCGCCGGCGCCGCCGGGCGGGGCGGGGCGCTTGGGCGCGCCCGCAGCCGACCGCCGGCCAGCGGAGGCGGCGCCCTTCATCTCCACCTCGTACTCCTTGGCGTCCACCAGCACCTTCGCCGGGCCTTCGGCGGCCGCCGCCATGAGCTGCACCTGATACGGCCGCTCGTTCACGTAGACGGTGATTATCTCGCCCTGGCGGACGATCCGCACCGGGTAGTCCGTACCGCCGACGCTGACGCTTTCAGCGCCCGGCTGAACCTCGAACTCCTGCCCCTGGACGACGATCTTCATCCGCGCCCTCTGAGCAGGCGCTGGCGGCCCGCCAGCTTCCAGGGAGAGCGTTCGCCGTCCGCCTGCGCGGACGGAGCCTCCGCGGGCTTACGGTCGTGAGCAAGGGCGGCGGCGATCGCCGCGACGATCTCGTTCTCGATGCCGCCACCCGCCGCGCGCCACTCCAGGAACTCGCGCACCACCTGAGGGAACTGAGCGTAGGAGACGATGTCCTCCTCGCATGTGGCCAGTGAGCCCGCCTCCTGGGCCGCGGTCTCCAGCTCCGGCTTCAGCTCGTCGGCGGGACGGCCGGTGATCGGCTTGGCGTCGCCCGCGATCGCCTTGAGGGCCTCCTGGTCGACCGGCCCCGGCGAGGCGCCGTACTGCCCCAGGACGTAGGCGCGGCTCTCCTTCGTCACCTGCTTGTAGCGCTGCCCGAACAGGGCGTTGAGCACCGCCTGCGTGCCGACGATCTGGCTCGTCGGCGTCACCAGCGGTGGGTAGCCGAAGTCCGCCCGCACGCGCGGGATCTCGTCCAGCACCTCGCGGAGCTTGTCCAGCGCTCCCTGGTCGCGAAGCTGCGAGACGAGGTTGGAGATCATGCCGCCGGGCACCTGATGCAGGAGCACGCCGGCGTCGACGCGCACGTTGCCTTCGAACGCCGCGTACTTCTTCCGCACCCCGACGAAGTAGTCCGAAATGTGGGTGAGCTGCTCAAGGTCCAGCCCCGCTTCGTGGTCCGTGCCCTCGAACGTGGCGACGATCGACTCCGCCGGCGGCTGCGACGTGCCCTGCGAGAGGCTCGAGATCGCGCAGTCGATGATGTCCATGCCGGCCTCCACGGCCTTGACGTAGGCCATCTCCGCCATGCCGCTTGTGCAGTGGCAGTGGAGCTGCAGGGGGACGTTCACCGCCTCCTTCATCCGCTTCGTGATCTCGTAGGCGTCGTAGGGGTGGAGGAGGCCCGCCATGTCCTTCAGGCAGATGGAGTCAGACCCCATCTCCACCAGCTCCTTCGCCAGCTTTGCGTACATGTCAACGGTGTGGACGGGGCTGATGGTGTAGCAGATCGTGCCCTGGACGTGGGCTCCCGCCTTCTTGGCGGCCCGAATGGCCGTCTCCAGGTTCCGCAGGTCGTTTACGGCATCGAAGATGCGGAAGATGTCCATGCCGTTCTTCACGGCCAGTTCGACGAACTTCTCGACCACGTCGTCGGCGTAGTGACGGTAGCCGACGACGTTCTGGCCGCGCAGGAGCATCTGCGTGGGCGTCTTCTTGAACCGCTTCTTGAGGTCGCGCAGCCGCTCCCAGGGGTCGTCGCGCAGGAAACGGAGCGCCGTATCGAAGGTGGCGCCGCCCCATATCTCCACCGAGTGGTAGCCGACCGAGTCGATCTCCTCGGCGATGGGCAGCATGTCCTCCGTCCGCATCCGCGTCGCCAGCAGCGACTGGTGGGCGTCGCGGAGGGTGGTGTCGGTGATCTTCACGCCCATGCGCTCAGACCCTCGTGAAGGCTGTCATTATGAGCCGAGCCGAGGGGTTGAAGGAGGGGGCGGAGGCCGAACGGACCTGGCGATAAGTATGTGCGCCTCCGCCGAGGACGGCCGTTCGCGCCACCCCGGATTCCTTCGCGGAGATCGTCATCGCTCCGCACGAGCGTGGTCGCCGCTCAGAATGACAGACGAGCGGGCGCATCCGCGTCGCCAGCAGCGACTGGTGGGCGTCGCGGAGGGTGGTGTCGGTGATCCGAACCGTCATCGTGACCGTCTCCTACAGCTCATAGGACACCTTCCTCCGTCGTCGCGCCATGCCGGTAGCGTGGGCGGCGTGGATTACGGCCTTGGCCACGTTCTTTGCCACTCGTTTATCGAACACGCTCGGGATGATGTAGTCCTCGTGCAGCTCGCGCTTCGAGACGACGTCGGCGATGGCGTGAGCCGCAGCCAGCTTCATCTCGTCGTTGATCCCCTTCGCTCTGCAGTCCAGGGCGCCGCGGAACATCCCTGGGAAGCAGAGGACGTTGTTTATCTGGTTCGCGTAGTCAGACCGGCCGGTGGCGACGATCCTGGCGTAGGGGGTTGCATCTTCAGGCATCACCTCGGGCTCTGGGTTCGCCAGGGCGAACACAATCGCGTCGGGACCCATCCTGGCGATCGCCTCTGCGGACAAGAGCCGCGGCGCGGAGAGGCCGATGAACACGTCCGCGCCCTCCAGGACGTCGGTGAGGCTGCCGCGAAGCTTTTCCGGGTTGGTGGACTGGACGAACCACTCCTTCATCGGGTTCATGTGCTCCGTCCTCCCCCGGAAAAGAGCACCCGCCCTGTCGCAGCCGATAATGTTGCGGGCTCCCGCCAGGGTGAGAAGCTTGGCGGTGGAGGTGCCGCCAGCTCCGACGCCGCTGATGACGATTTTCGCGCTCTCCAGCTTCTTGCCGGTGATCTTGAGGGCGTTTATCAGGGCGGCCATCACCACAACCGCCGTGCCGTGCTGGTCGTCATGAAAGACAGGGATGTCCAGCTCCCGCTGCAGCCGCTCCTCGATCTCGAAGCAGCGCGGGGCGGCGATGTCCTCCAGGTTGATGCCGCCGAAGGTGGGTGAGATGTACTTCACGCAGTTCACGATCTGGTCGGGATCGGTGGTGGCCAGGCAGATGGGGATGGCGTCTACCCCGCCCAGCTCCTTGAACAGCATCGCCTTCCCTTCCATCACCGGCAGGGCCGCCGCCGGGCCGATGTCCCCCAACCCCAGGACAGCCGTGCCATCTGTTACGACTGCAACGGCGTTACCCTTCATAGTCAGGGTGAAGGCCTTCTGGGGATCGTCATGGATGGCAAGAGAGACTTCGGCGACGCCGGGTGTGTAATAGGTAGACAGGTCGGCCCTGGTCTTGATTGGCTTCTTGGACGTGATCTCTATCTTGCCGCCGCGGTGCGCCAGCAAGATTGGGTTGGAGATGCTGAGGACGCTGATGCCCTCTATCCCCCGAACGGCGTCCACCACCTGGCGCTCGTGCTCCTGGCTGGAGACGGCGATGCTGATATCGCGGACGATCGCCTCAGCGGTGATCTCCGGCGCGTCGATGGCGCCGATGTTCCCCCCGGTGGCGCCGATGGCCGATGCCACCTTGGCGAGCATCCCCGGCCGGTTGGGAACGCTGATCCTGATCACGATGGTGTGGGCGTCCCAGGAAGACTGGCCGCCGGGCTGCGCGCCGGGCGTTTGGCCTGGCCCGTGGAGGGCGGCGGTTCCCCGTGTCATCGTCGCTGCCCTCGCCGCCTTTTAAAGGGGGATGTTGCCGTGCTTCTTGGGTGGGTTGCTGTCCGTCTTGTTCTGGAGCATCTCCAGCGCCCGGATGATCTTGAGCCGCGTCTCCCGCGGCTCGATGACGTCGTCGATGAAGCCGCGGGAGGCGGTGACGTAAGGATTGGCGAACTGCTGGCGGTAGGTCTCCACCAGCTCCTTGCGCTTCGCCTCAGGGTCGGCGGCGGCCTCGATCTCGCGGCGGAAGATGATGTTGACGGCGCCCTCCGGCCCCATCACCGCGATCTCGGCGGCGGGCCAGGCGTAGTTGATGTCGGCGCGCAGGTGCTTGGAGCCCATGACGTCGTAGGCGCCGCCGTACGCCTTGCGGAGGATCACCGTCACCTTGGGGACGGTAGCCTCAGCGTAGGCGTAGATCAGCTTGGCGCCGTGGGTGATGATGCCGCCGTACTCCTGTCCCGTCCCCGGCATGTAGCCGGGCACGTCCGCCAGCGTAAAGATCGGGATGTTGAAGGCGTCGCAGAAGCGGACGAAGCGGGCGCCCTTGCGGGAGGAGTCCACGTCCAGGACGCCGGCCAGCACCCCCGGGTTGTTGGCGACCACCCCCACCGGCCGCCCGCCCATGCGGGCGAAGCCGACGACGATGTTGGCGGCCCAGAACGGGTGCACCTCCTGGAAGTCGCCGTCGTCCACGAGGGAGTAGATCACCTGGTGCGTGTCGTAAGGCTTGGAAGGGTCGTCGGGCACGATGGACGCCAGGTCATCGCACATGCGGGCCGGGTCGTCCGCCGGCTCCGAATACGGCGGGTCTTCCATGTTGTTGGAAGGCAGGAAGGAGAGCAGACGCCGGACCTCCGCCAGGCAGTTCTCCTCCCCTTCGACGGCGAAGTGGGCGACGCCGCTCTTGCTGGAGTGCACCTGCGCCCCGCCCAGCTCCTCGTGCGTGACCTCCTCCTGCGTGACGGCGCGGATGACGTCCGGGCCGGTGATGTACATTTGGGACGTGCCGGAGGTCATGAAGATGAAGTCGGTGATGGCGGGGGAGTAGACGCCGCCGCCGGCGCAGGGGCCCATGATGACGGATATCTGCGGTATGACCCCCGAGGAGAGGACGTTACGGGTGAAGATATCGCCGTAGCCCTTGAGGGAGACGACGCCCTCCTGGATGCGGGCGCCGCCGCCGTCGTTGATGCCGACGACGGGGGCGCCGTTCTTCATCGCCAGGTCCATCACCTTGCATATCTTCTCCGCCACCGCCTCTGAGAGGGAGCCGCCGAAGATGGTGAAGTCCTGCGAGTAGACGTACACGGTGCGGCCGTCCACCTTGCCATAGCCGGTGACTACGGCGTCGCCGAAGTACTTCTGCTTGTCCAGGCCGAACTCTACTGTGCGGTGGGTGACCAGCGAGTCCAGCTCCTCGAAGCTGCCTTCGTCCAGGAGGATGGCGATGCGCTCGCGCGCCGTGAGCTTGCCGCGGGCGTGCTGGGCGTCGATGCGCTCCTGGCCGCCGCCCAAGCGCCCGAGCTCCTTGTGACGCTGGAGTTCGCTGGATTTCTCGTCGATGGCCATCGTGGCGACTATAGGTGAGGCTTTGAGTGATAGCGGTCGTCTATCGCCCGACCGATGTTAGCACACGCCTTAGAGGTTCGCAACTTGGGTCAGGGTATCTTGAGCTCCTGCCCTACCCGCAGCGCGGTCGGTGTGACCTCCGGGTTTGCCTTGAGGAGGTCCTCCACCGTGACGCCGCACTTCTCGGCGATGGTGAAGGGCACATCCCCGGCCAGGACCTTGTAGGTGTCGCCGCACTCACCGGAGGGGGTGGGGGTCCCTTCGCCGCCGCCATCGCCGCCGTCGCTTATCGGCGTGAGGGCGCCGGGCTCCAGGATGATCGGCTCCGGCGCCTCCGCCCAGGGGGTGGCCGTGGCAACGGTGCGCGGATCCGTCAGGCGGCCGGTCGGCCGCACGCCGTCGTCTCCGCCGCCGCAGGCGGCGAAGACCGCGAGGGCTACGGTCAGTGCGAACAGGTACAGCGGGACGGCGCGTGCGCTCATAGACGTCGGCCAGATACTACAGCAGCGGCGGCGCAGGGGCAAGCGCGCGGCGGCTAGGGGCTCGCCAGCAGTTCCTCGATCATTCCCAGGCCCATCTCGCCTGCCTCAGCCATCAGCGTGGCCTGGACGTATTTCGACTTGTCCTCCGCGGTATGGTAGTGCGGATCATCCGCCAGGGTTCGCGTGTACCTGTGGATGAAAATAGCCGGGATGCCCGCGTTGAGGAAACTGGCGTGGTCGCTGCCCACGTCCTCCGGGCTGGTCGAGCGCGCGGTGTACTTCAGTCCTCGCCTTTCCGCCTCCCCCTTCGCCACGTCGGTGAGTGCGGCGAGGCCGGCCAGGAACCACTGACCGCCCGTTCCCACCATGTCGAAGTTGAGCACGCCCTCGAGGCCGTCCTTCTGGGCGGCCGTCAGCTTGTCGACGAAGCGCGCGCTGCCGATCAGCCCCACCTCCTCCGAGCCGAACAGCACGAAGCAGGCGTCATCGAATTCGCCGTCCGCCGCCAGCACGCGGGCCATCTCCACCGCCGTGGCGGTGCCGGAGGCGTTGTCGTTGGCGCCGGGGCCGGCCGGCACCGAGTCGTAGTGGCCGCCGGCGATCACGCGACACTCCCCGTCCGGCGGCCGCGCGACCACGTTCTGGGAGTCGCGAGGGCCGCTCCGAGTGCGCACTTCGAGGCGCACGGAGACCGCGCCGTCCTTCATCATCGCCAGGAGCGCTTCTCCGTCCTCCTGAGAGATGCTCAACACCGGAATCTCCGAGGGCTTGGACAGCTCTCCGCTGAACAGTCCGGCCTTATCGTTGTAGATGATCGCGGCCGCGGCGCCGGCCTCGGCCGCGTTCGCCGCCTTGTCGGAGAAGTAGAGAGTCCCCCGCTTGATCAGTGCGATCTTGCCCGGCGTGCCGGCCGGGAAGTCGTCCGGCTGGCCGATTCCCGCGTCGACAAGCTGACCCTCCGCGACGCCGTCGGCGCTGCCCTTGAACGGGTACACCGCCGGCCTGGAGCTCCGCGGCGAGGTCACCTGCAGGCTGCTGCCGGCGTCGGAAAACACATCGAAGGAGAAGGGTTGCAGCTCCGCCTCGTACCCGAACCCCTGGAGCTGATCGCGCAGGTATTTCGCGGCGGCGAGCTCCTCGCTCGATCCCGCGGGACGGGAGCCGATGCCGTCCGCCAGCGCCTCCACGTGGGCGAAGGCGCGGGCGGGGTCGAACTTCGCCGGGCCCAACGCCCCTCCACCTTGGGGGGTGCTGGTGGCGGTAGGGCCGGCCGTTGGCGTGGAGGTAGCGGTAGGCGTCGGCGTCGGTTGTTTGGCCTCGCCGGCGCAGGCGGCGAGCAGAAGCGCCGCGACAAGAACGCCCGCGAAAGGAGGCCTCAAGGGACGGTGCGGTCTAACGGCGGGAACGCCAGCGCTTCCACCAGGGGGCGTCGCCGCCCGGTTCCAGGTCCATCGGCTGGCCGCGCCAGCGCTTCTCCGGCAGACGTGACGCCGACTGCCGCCGCAGCGAGAAGATGAACGCGCCGATGAAGAGGACGATGCCCGCGATGATGAACAGGCGGACGATCGACGGGCTGCCGAAGGAGTCGCCGAAGACATAGGCGATGACGATGAGGGCGATCCCCAGCAGGAGCACCTGGCCGACGCTGATCCTCGGCCGGGGGAGCGCCGCAACCGCCGCGACGAAGGCGCCGGCGGCGTTCGAGAGGCGGCGCCGCAGCCGGCGCGCGGCCGATGGCTTTGGGAACTTCTCGACCTGCGCCAGGACCTCTTCGATGTCGCGTTCGAGTTTGCTGGACATAACCATTCGGGAGTGCGCTGTTCCGCTCCTACCATCTTACCCCGATGCCGTCGCCGCTGGAAGGGTGGCCCCGCGGTCAACCGCTTGTGACTGGGCGGGGCGTTGGCAATAATAGACGCAATTCATCGCTGGAGACGCTATGGACTGGCGCGAGGAGTACAAGCGGAGGCTGACCTCCGCCGAAGACGCGGTCGCGATCGTGGAGAAGGACGATCTCGTCGTTATCCCCATCGCCGGCCCGCGGGTGTTGCCCAGCGCCCTCTTCCGTCACTGTCAGGAGGCCGGGCCCATAGACCTGCGCCTCTCCTCCCCCTTGAGCGATCCGGGCTGGCTCCAGGCCGACTGGCAGGAGATCTTCCGCCTGGAGTTCGAAGTGTTCATCGGCGATTTCGCCCGCCCCGTAATGGACGAGAACCGGGGGACATACCTGCCGAACCTCTTCTCGCTCGGCCACAAGCCGATCGACGACGGCCGCCCGGAGGCGCGCCGCCCTGACGTGTTCATCACCTCCGTGACCCCCCCGGACGACGAAGGCTACGTCACCTTCGGCGCCCACAACTGGGCGAAGCGCGGCTACGTCAGGCGCTCCCGCAAAGCGATCGCCGAGGTCGACGCCGGGCTCCGCCCCGTCTGCGGGGACAACCGCGTCCACGTCACGGAGTTCGACCGCCTGGTGGAGGTGCCGGCGGTGCAGATCTCGCGCGGGATGGTGCAGGCCTGGCTGAGCCATGTCGAGGACGAGGGGCTCAGGGCGGAGTACCAGTCGATCGTCGACGAGCTGAAGAGCGTCGAGCGGCTCGTCCTCATCGGACCCGTGATGACGCGTGTGCCGCCGGCACAGGTGAGGCGCGTCCTCGGTCTGGCGCGGCCGACGCCGGAGGCGGAGGCGATCGCCGGCTACGTGGGCCAACTGGTGCCGGACGGCGCGACGATACAGATCGGCGTGGGCGAGCCCAGCATGTACCTGGTCCGCGCCGGCGCCTTCGACGGGAAGTCGGACCTCGGCGTCCACACGGAGATGGCCGCCCCCGGGCTGGCCAAGCTGGTTGAGGCGGGCGTGATCAACGGCAGCCGCAAGACCCTGCACGCGGGTAAGGCCGTGGCCGTAGCCTGGTCCGGCTCGGACGAAGAGGACCTCGAGATCATCGCCGAGAACCCGAAGTTCGAGGTGTACGACCCCGAGTACGTGCTCGACCTGCGGACCATCGCCCAGAACGATAACTTCTACGCCATGAACAACGCCCTCTCCGTGGACCTCATCGGCCAGATCAACTCGGAGAGCGTCTTTGGGCCGCGGATGATCAACGGCACCGGCGGCCAGCCGGAGGCGCACATCGGCGCCATACTCTCGCGCGGCGGCCGCGCCATCACCCTACTCCCATCGACGGCGCTGGACGGCGCCGTCTCCCGCGTCGTCGCCCAGCACGAAGCGGGCTCCATCGTCACCCTGCCCCGCTTCTTCGCCGATACGATCGTTACGGAGCACGGCATCGCCCGGCTCATGGGCAAGAACCACCGCCAGCGGGCGCAGGAGCTGATCGCCGTGGCCCACCCGGACTTCCGCGCCGAGCTGAGACGCGAGGCGGAGCGGTTGCTGGGGTAAGATGGTGGCGACCATGAAGATCGGAGCGCACGTCGGGACCGCCGGGGGCGTCGGGAAGGCGATCGATCGCGCCGAGGAGATCGGCGCGGAGGCGATCCAGATCTTCAGCGGGGCACCCCAGGCCTGGCGGCGGAAGGAGTACCGCCCGGAGGAGGTGGAGGCCTACCGGGCGCGGGCGGCGGAGACCGGCATCGGCCCCGCGTTCGTCCACGGCGTCTACCTGGTGAACCTGGCGACGGACAATCCGGAGAACCTGGCGAAGGGCGTCGACGCCCTGGTGCACGATATGAACGTCTGCCATCTGCTCGGCTCGCTGGGGGTCATCTTCCACATCGGTAGCCACCGCGGCGCCGGCTACGAGAACGTCTTCCGGCAGGTCGTGGAGTCCGTCAGCAAGATCGTGGCGGCGACGCCGGGGGACACCTGGCTGGTGCTGGAGAACAGCGCGGGCATGGGCGGCGCCATCGGCTCCAAATTCGAGGAGTTGGGCCGCATCATCCACGAGGCGGGCAGCCCGCGCGTGAAGGTATGCCTGGACACGCAGCACGCCTTCGCCGCCGGCTACGACCTGAAGACGAAGGACGGCCTAGCCGCGGCGATGTCGGAGTTCGAGGACCGGATCGGGCTCGACCGGCTGGTCGCCGTCCACGCCAACGATTCCAAGTGCCCGCTGGCCGGCGGCGTGGACCGCCACGAGAACATCGGCGAGGGGCACATCGGTCTGGGCGGCTTCGAGAACATCCTCGCCCACCCGGCGTTCGCCGAGGTCCCATTCCTGCTGGAGGTTCCCGGCTTCGCCAAGGAAGGGCCGGACCGCCGCAACGTGGATATCCTGAAGTCCGTTCGGGACCGGGTCGCAGCGTCCTAGCGCCGGCCCAGCGCCGGCGGTCTATGTTTCACGGCTTCTTCACGCCTCCGCCGCGGTATGGCGGGCGGGCAGCCGTATATTAGGCTGTTTCGGGGCTGTGTTCGGCGCGGCCGGACGTTTGGTTGTGGGGAGTGGTGGAGCGACATATGGCGAAAGGCGCGACCCAGCGCAAGTTCGAGGCGCTCGTTGAGCACTGCCCCCTCGCGCTGGTCATCACCGACCAGAGCGGCCGCATCGTTCTCGTCAACCGGGAGACGGAGCGCATGTTCGGCTACGGCCGGGCAGAACTGCTGGGCCAGGCCGTCGAGATCCTGGTGCCGGAGCGCCTTCGCCGCGGGCATGTGCGGCGCCGTGACGGCTATCTGGCCAGCTCGAGCATGAGCTCTCTGGGCGCGAATCGCTGTCTCCTCGGCCGGCGCCAAGACGGGACGGAGTTCCCCACTGAGATCGGCCTAAGCTACGTCGAGACCGGCGATGGCATTCTTGTTATGAGCACCATCGCCGACGCGTCTCAGCGCAGGCAGGCGGACGAGGCGCTCCGCAATACCGGCGAGACCCTTCAGGCTCTGGTCCAGGCCTCCCCCGTTGGCATCGCCATCCTCGACCCGGATGGCAGTGTTGAGATGTGGAACCCGGCGGCGGAGCGCATGTTCGGCTGGAGCGCCGGCGAGGTCCTCGGCCGGCCTCTGCCCACGGTACCCGGCGGCAAGGAGGAGGAGCACCGCGCCCTGCGCGAGGGGGTGCTGAAAGGCGGCGCGTCCAGTGGCGTCGAGGTACAGCGCCGGGCGAAGGACGGTTCGCTGCTCGACATAAGCCTGTCCACGGCGCCGCTGCGCGATATGGACGGCAACGTCAGCGGCATCGTCGGCATGATGGCCGACATCACGGAGCGCAAGCGGGCGGAGGAGGCCTTCCGGGAGCGGGAGGAGTGGCTCTCCACCACCCTGAGCAGCATTGGCGATGCCGTGATCGCCACGGACACGGCCGGACGCGTGACCTTCCTGAACCCCGCCGCCCAGTCGCTCACCGGTTGGAGCCAGGAAGAGGCCTTCGGCCGGCCCCTCGGCGAAGTCTTCAAGGTCGTGAGAGAAGACACCGGCCAGCCTGTCAATGACCCGGTGGCGAAGGTGATGAGGGAAGGCGTAGTCGTGGGTCTGGCGAACCATACGGCGCTGGTAACCAGAGACGGGAGCCGTCTGTCCATCGAGGACAGCGGCGCGCCGATTCGGGACCAGCACGGCAACGTCACCGGCGTCGTGCTCGTCTTCCACGACGTCACGGAACGGAGGTGGGCGGCGGATGAGCTCCGCCGCCTGACCGCGCGCCTTCTGGAGGTCCAGGAGGACGAGCGCCGCCGGGTGGCCTACGACATTCACGATGGCCTGGGCCAGCTCCTGACGGCAGCCTCCATGCACCTGGAGGCGTTTACCGGATACCGCGACTCGGCGGACTCGAACGCCGCCGACAGGGAGTTCGTCAAGGCAAGGCGCTGCCTCCAGGAGGCTGTCGTGGAGATGCGGCGTATGGTCTCTGAGCTGGGGCCCCTGCTGCTGGAGGACGTGGGGCTGGTGGAGGCCAGCCAGCGCCTTCTGTCCGACATGGCGGAGCGGATCGGCTGGGAGGCGGAGTTCGAGAGCGAGGGTCCGGACGACCGCCTGGACGGTATGGCGGAGACGGCACTCTTCCGGATCGTCCAGGAGGCCCTCGCCAACGTCGCCAAGCACGCCGATTCACCCAAGGTAAGGGTCGCCTTCAGGAGGGAGCGCTACGCTCTACATTTGGAGGTCAGGGACTGGGGCCGTGGCTTCGGCGTGCCGGACAAGCCGGAGCGCGGGCGGCACGTCGGTCTGCTGGGGATGCGGGAGCGGGCGGCGCTCGTAGGCGGCGAATTCAACGTAGAAAGCTCGGTCGAAGACGGGACCAGGGTCATCGTGACCGTACCGGTGGCGCCGCCTGCGGCGCGGCCGATCGGTGGAAAGAAAGCGGAGGTGGTTAGGATGGCGGAAGCGACGAAACTGCGGGGGTCTCCCCGCAACGCGATCACCGTGCTCATAGCGGATGATCACCCGATGGTCCGCGAGGGGCTGCGGAGCATGCTGGACGCGCAGGGGATTGAAGTCATCGGCGAGGCGATCAACGGCGCCGAGGCTGTCGAACGGGCGCAGCAGATCGATCCCGACGTCGTCCTGATGGACGTGCGGATGCCGGACATGGACGGGCTGGCCGCGACGGAGATCATCAAACAGACCTCGCCCCAGACCAGCGTGATCGTCATCACCAGCTACGAGAGCAAGGAGTACCTGCGGCGCGCCATCGAAGCCGGCGCCGCCGGCTACCTCCTGAAGGGGATGTCCCGCGAGAGCCTGATCGATGCGATACGCTTGGTCAAGGGCGGCGGCTCCCTCATCGACGCGCGCCTGCTCAGCGAGCTCCTGAAGGAGATGGGCGTGGAGGGCAGCCGCTTCCAGGGCGTGGAGGGAGCGCTGGAAGCGCTCACCCCGCGCGAGCAGGAGGTGCTAAGCCTCCTGGTCCGCGGACTGACGAACAAGGAGATAGCGACCGAGATGCACTACAGCGTCGGCACGGTCAAGAACGTCGTCCAGCGGGTGATCGAGAAGCTGGGCGTCTCCGACCGGACGCAGGCGGCGGTCTACGCCGTTCGCGCCGGAGTCAACCCGCCGACGTAACGCTCGCACTGGCCGGCCGGCTTATCCGGCCGGCTTGCCAGTCTGGCCACCTGGGCGCCCCGACCGACCGGTCAGGGCGCTTTCGTGTGTCCTTCCGGCACCACCGCAGCCTGGCCCAACGGACGGCCCGAGTTGGCCACTTCCCACTAACGAGGCCCCCTATCGCCGGACGAAACTGAGATCGTAGATATTTCGATGCGGTAAGCAGGGAGTGGGAAGATGAACGGACAAGAGGTGGTGGTTCTGGCAGGCGGCGGTCTTCGCGCCGGCGTCGCGCGGAAGGCGGCGGACGCGTACCAGCAGGCGTTCATTGAGGCGTACGAGAGTCACTACACAAAGCTCTTCGCCTACGTCTACAGCCGCGTCGGCAACGTGGAGCTCGCCAAGGATCTGATCGCTGAGGTGTTCGAAAAGGCGTATGTCAAGGGCCACGGCGTCCGGGAGGCCGCCGCCTACACGACATGGCTGTTCATGATCGCCAAGAACGTCGTGATCGGACACTACCGCCGGCAGAAGCGGGAGAACAGCGGCCTGACCAAGATCAAGGACTCGCTCTGGCTTTCCGAGCGGCCGACGGACCCGGAATCGGACATCCTTCGCGGCGAGGCGGTGTCCAACCTCATGCGGCATCTCAGGAGGCTGTCAGACCGCGACCAGGAGCTTCTCGCCCTGAAGTTCGAGGGTGAGCTGAGCTACGGCGAGATCAGTCGCGTCCTCAGGCTATCGGAAGTCAACGTGCGGGTCTCCATCTTCCGCGCCCTCAAGCGGCTGCGCAGCCTGATGGAGGAGGACGGCCGCTAATGCGCTCGGAATCGCCGTTGACCGCCGTAAAGGCCGTCGTCGCCAGGCCGCCGGCGCTGCGCTCACGGCGCGCCCTGGAGCGGCGGATGACCGCCGCGCGCCTCGCCGCCCTCAGGCGGAGCGGCGCCCGAACAGCCCCTTCTTCTTCTTAGGCTTCCCCAGCAGGAACTCGCGCACGCCGGACAGGAACTCGTCCGGCGCTTCAATAAACGGGTAGTGGCCGCTTTTCTCGATGATCAGCAGGTTACCCTGGGGCAGGGCGTCCGCCAGCTCTCGCGCCCGTTCGACGGTGACCGCCCTGTCCTGCGCGCCCGCGATCACGAGGGCCGGCACGCGGATATCGCGCAGGCGCGGCCGCAGATCGAACCCCTCCAGGCTCTCCCACACCGCCTGCGTCTCCGGCCCGAAGCGTACCGAGTCCAGCCCCAGTTGCGATACTCGCGCCGGGTCATGGAAGTAGATCGGCGCAAGCAGTTCCAGGCTCCGGCGCATGACCTGCGCGGACGGCGGGCTGTCCTGCAGGGAGGCCAGCTCGGCCAGCGCCGCCGGCTCCAGCAGCTCAGGCAGGGCGGACTCCACGTCCTCGATGTAGTGATGGCTGGCGGGTGTGCTGACCAGGATGAGGTGGGTAAGCAGGTCAGGGTGGGCCAGGGCGAAGTGCAGGGCGACGATGCCGCCGAAGCTGTGCCCCAGCAGAGCGAACGGGCCCAGCGGGAGCCCATCGGCCAGGGCGGCTATGTCGCCCACGAATCTGTCGATGTGGAAGGGGTCAGGCCCCTGGGACACGGCGGAACGTCCGGTGCCCCGGTGGTCGAAGCACACCACGCGTACGTCCTGGGCCAGCGGGCTCAGGTGGGGCGCGATCACCGTGTGGTCCAGCCCCGGGCCGCTGTGGTGGACCAGCAGCGGCGGGCCGTCACCCTCCTCCGTGCAGTAGAGGTCAACGTTGGCGAGAAGGACGGTGCGCGCGTTTACCATGGGCCTATCCGAGGAGTGATTCCAGCTCGCGCTGGTTGAAGCCGAACATCGTCCGCCCGCCGATGCGGATCACCGGCCGCCGGATGAGGTAGGGTGTCTCAAGCATCCGCCGGATGAGCTCGCCGTCCGGAGGTGGGTCCTGCCGGGAGAGGTTCGCGGCCCTTGCGCGGGGGCTGTTCCAGGCGAAGGCGTCCGCCGGCGGGGTCCCGGCCAGCAGCGCACGCAGTTCGGCTTCAGAGAAGGGTTGCTTGAAGAAGTCTCTGTCATGCACCGTGATGCCCGCCCGCGAAAGGAACTCCTTCGCCCTGCGGCAGGTGGTTCAAGAACGCATCTCGTAGATATAGACGTCCACGTTTCACCCACTGCTATCGCGGCGAGGTGGTCCGGCTCTCAAGAAAAACAACGCACAAAGGGCGGGGAAAGTTAGAAGCCTCCTCAGGTCAGGCCACCGGCAGGCTGACGGCGTACATCTCCGCCAGCGCATCGATGAATGCCTGAACGGTGCGGGGCCGCTTGCGGTGACGCTTGTAGATGAGTGAGATCGGCCTCTTCAGCGGCGCCGCGTCCACGATGTCCACCTTCACCAGCGTCCCGTTCGCCAGCTCGCGTTCGATCGTGACCAGCGGCACGAGGGCGATCCCCAGCCCCTCTTCCACCATGCGCTTGGTCGCCTCCAGCGAGTCCAGCTCCATCGCTATGTTGGGAACAACGCCGGCCTGGCGGAAGAAGCCGTGGATGAGACCGTAATAGGATGAGCCGCGGTCGAAGAGGACTATCGGCTCGCCGGCCGCTTCCTCCACGGTGGCTGTGCCCGTGGCCGCGAAGGGGTGCTCCGGGTTAGCGATTAGGACGATCTCATCGTCGTAGAGGTGGATCGTCTCCACGTCCGGGTGGGTGAGGGAGCGCACCAGCCCCACCTGCACCTCGTCCGCCTGGAGCATCGCCAGCACCTGCTCCGAGCGGCCGGTGCGGATGGCCACGTCGACGCCGCTGTAGCGGCGGCGGAAGTCGTGGAGGATGTGGGGAAGGACGTAGGTGGAGATCGTCAGGGCGGAGCCCAACTGGAGCGATCCGAGCTGGACGTTGCGTACTTCGTCTATGGCGTCGCGGCCCTCCAGGAGCGTATGGAGGATCCGTTCGGCGTAGGGGAGAAACGCGATACCGGCGTCGGTGAGGCGCACGCCGCGCCCGCCGCGCTCGAACATCTCCTCGCCCACCTCACGCTCGAGCGATTGGATTCGAGCGGTGATTGAGGGCTGGGTTAGCTGCAGGACCTCCGCCGCGCGGCTAAAGCTGTTGTGGGCGGACACCTGGACGAATGCTTCGATCTGACCGAAGTCCATTGCGGACGCTCCGAAATCGGCTCTCGGGCTGCCCTGTCTGTGGCGGGCAGCTATCGACGACGCCTATAGGTGAGCATGAAAAACTCTAAGGAATTATATCACACGATGCAAGTGCCGCCGCCGTCCGCATCCAGGCTCGGCCTCTAGTGACGCTCTGTGCGGGGACGGAAGGCGCCGCTGGTCTCGTGCGTCTGGAACCACTCCCGGTTCTTGGCGGTGTACGCCTTCCACTCCTCCGGGACGTCGTCCTCGAAGTAGATCGCGTTCACCGGACAGACCGTCTCGCAGGCGGCGCAGTCGATGCAGGTGGCGGGGTCTATGAAGTACTGCTCGTCCTCTTCCGTGGAGTGGATGCAGTCGACAGGGCAGACGTCGACGCAGCTGGCGTCCTTGGTGCCGATGCAGGGTTCGGTGATGATGTAGGCCATAGGTGTGCCTGCTGTCCGATTGGGGCGCCTCCGCTATTTTAGTCGCCGCTCACTTCGTCAATCAAGCGTCGCGGTAGCCCCTCACCCCCTTATCCCCTCTCCCGTGAACGGGAGAGGGGTGACCGCAGGTCGGGGTGAGGGAAGTCGGGGCATGGCCCGGGCCCTGCTGCTACGACGCAGAATCGAGCGTCGTGTCCAGCGAAAGCGCGGACGGGCGCGCCGGCCGCACGCCGGGCTTCGTGACGACGACGTCGCCGCGGACGCGGGCCTGGCAGGCCAGCCGCAGGGTGCCGTCGCGCAGCGCCGCTGCGCCGCGCTCCTCGGCCAGCGTCTTGCGCTCCGTGCGGCCCAGCGGGTCCAGGTTCGCGGCGCCCTCATCGATCGTGCAGGCGCAGGACGTGCAGATCCCCTCGCCGCCGCAGGTCGTCGGCCAGTAAAGGCCGTGGGCCCAGGCGGCGTCCATGATCGTGGCGCCGTCCTCGGCCTCGACCGTGAGATTGAGGGGCTGGATGGTGACTTTCGGCATGAGGTGGCTTCTGAATCGATTCTAGCATGGCCGCAACTTCGCACGGGCGGGCGACCTGAAGGTCGCCCCTACCGGGCGGGAAGGCCCCGCCCTTGCAGACCGCACTCCCCCTTCGCGTATACTGGGTCTCGGCCAGCCCCGGACGGGCAGGCCGCACCACGACACAGGAGGCGAAGGCGAGCCATGCAGGAGCTACCCATCGGCGCCAGCGACGAGATGACGATCACCACCACGCCGGAGATGGGCGTGGCCCACCTGCCGGTGCCGATGTACTCCACCCCAGCGATGGTCGCGCACTTCGAGGGGCTCTGCCTGAAGCTCCTCCAGAAGCACCTGGACGCCGGCGAGACCTCCGTGGGCTACCATGTTGACATAAAGCACACGGCCCCCACGCCCATCGGCATGCAGGTGACCGTAAAGGGGAAGGTGAAAGAGGTCGACGGCCGCAAGGTCGTGTTCGAGGTCGAGGCGTACAACCAGGCTGGGACGAAGATCGGCGAGGGGATCCACGAGCGGCGCGTCATCGACATGGCGCGCTTCGGCAAGCCTTCGTAGTCTGATGCCTCCCCGCCTGGACACGCTGGCCAAGGGCCACGAACTCCCTCCCTCCGCCTTCGAGCTCTCAACCGAGTGGGTGGGGGAGTACGTCGCCGCTGTGGAGGACGAGGCGATCGGCACCCTGGGGCCGGAGCTGGTGCCGCCGATGGCGGTGGCCGCCCTGGCCGTCCGCGCCCTGCTGGACCGCGCCGCGCTGCCCCCCGGCGCCGTGCACATCGGGCAGGAGATGACGTTCCGGCGCGCGGTCCGCGTCGGCGAGAAGCTCTCGGCCTCGGCCCGTATCGTCAGCCGCGGCGAGCGGCAGGGCTGGCTGCTGATGGGGATCGACCTCAGCGTGAACGGCGATGGCGGGCCCGTCATGGAAGGCCGGGCCACACTGACGATGCCCGCCGCGGAGGGGCCGTCGTGACGATGCCCGCCGTCGGCACGGAGCTGGCGCCGGTCGTGGTGGCGGTGACCCAGGAGAAGATCAACCGCTACGCGGAGGCCGGCGGCGATGGCAACCCCCTCCACACCGACCCGCAGTTCGCCGCCCGGACGCAGTTCGGCGGCACCATCGCCCACGGGATGCTGCTCCTCGCCTACCTCTCGCGGATGCTCACCGCCGCCTTCGGCGAGGCCTGGCTCTCCGGCGGCCGGCTGAAGGTGCGGTTCCGCGCCCCCGCCCGGCCCGGCGATACGGTCTCCGCTGTCGGGCAGGTCGTCCGCGCCGAAAGCGGCCGCACGGTCTGCGCCGTCGAGTGCCGCAACCAGGCGGGCGAGACGCTGGTCAGCGGCGAGGCGGAGGTGAGCGCGTGACGCGCGCCGTCGTCACCGGCCTCGGCTGCGTGACGCCCATCGGCAAGGACGTGGGCGAGTTCTGGCAGAGCCTCACGTCAGGCCGCTCCGGCGTCCGCCGTATCACGCTGTTCGACCCGAGCGGCCTGGACTGCCAGATCGCCGCTGAGGTGAAGGACTGGGACCCGAGGCGCTACATGGACGCGAAGGCCGTCCGCAGGGCGGCCCGCTTCTCGCAGTTCGCCATCGCCGCCGCGCGCCAGGCCGTGGACGACTCCGGCCTCCGCATCGACGATCGCAACCGGGACGACGTCGCTGTGGTGATGAACACCGGCGGCGGCGGCGTCGACATCCTCGTCGACGGCCAGACCGTCTTCCTCCAGAAGGGCCCCGACCGCGTGGGACCGATGACCGTGCCCGCGATGGCGCCCAACATGGCGTCCTGCCAGGTGGCGATGACCCTCGGCACCCGCGGCCCCACTATCACCTCGGTCGCGGCCTGCGCGGCGGGCATCTTCGCCTTCGTCGAAGCGAAGCGGCTGATCGACCTCGGCGAGGCCGAGGTCGTCGTTACCGGCGGCGCGGAGGCGAACATCATCCCTGTCGCCGTCGCCGCCATGTCCAACATGCGCGCTCTCTCCACCCGCAACGATGAGCCCGAGAAGGCCTGCCGCCCGTTCGACCTCAACCGCGACGGCTTCGTGTACGGCGAAGGGGCGGCCGCCGCCGTGGTCGAGAGCCTGGAGCACGCACAGAGGCGCGGCGCCAGGGTCTACGCTGAGCTGGCCGGCGGCGCCGTCACCAGCGACGCCTACCACGTCACTGCCCCCGAACCCAGCGGCTACAGCGCCGCCATGGCGATAACCCGCGCCCTCAAGCGCGCGGGCGTCGAGCCGGACGAGGTCGACCTGGTGGTCGCGCACGGCACCGGCACGCCGCTGAACGACGCCTCGGAGACGGCGGCGATCAAGAAGGCGCTGGGCGAACACGCCTACCGTGTTGCGGTCACCGGGCCGAAGTCGATGGTCGGCCACCAGCTCGGCGCCGCCGGCGCCGTATCGGCGCTCACCGCCGTGCTCGCCCTGCACGAGGGGGTCGTGCCGCCCACGATCAACCTGGAGACCCCCGACCCCCAGTGCGACCTGGACTACGTGCCACTGACGGCGCGACAGATTCCGGTGCGCGTGGCCCTGGCCAACGGTTTCGGCTTCGGCGGACAGAACGGGGTGATCGTATTCAGGGGGTTCGACGGTAGTGCAGGAAACGCCGGATAGCCCGCGCCGCTGGTGCTTCGGCTGCGGCGATGCGAACCCTGAGGGGCTGCGCATCCAGTTCCAGGTCGACGGCCGGCGCGTCACCGGCGAGTTCGAGGCGCGCCAGGTGCATCAGGGCTACCCCGGCCTCGCCCACGGCGGCATCGCCGCCGCCGCCATCGACGAGGCGATGGGCTGGGCGATGTACGCCGCCGGCGCCTGGGCGATGACCGCCCGCCTGGAGGTGAAGTACCGCCGCCCGCTGCCCCTGGGGCGGCCCCTGCTGGTCACCGCGGAGGTGGTACGGGAACGGGGCCGCTGGCTGGAGGCGGCGGGACAACTGCGGATCGCCGGCGGGCCGTTGGTCGCGGAGGCGAAGGCGATGTTCATGCGCCTGCCCGCGGACAAGGCCCGCGAGATGCAGGCGTTCTACCTGGCCGGTAGCGCCTGACCGGTGCCAATGGCCTCCAACGGCAAGCAGACCAGGCCCTGGGTCTACACCCTGAACCGCGGGCTCGCCCAGCTTGTCCCCCTCTCATTCGGCTACTGGCTCTCCGTTCCCATCTCGGACATCTTCTACCTGCTCTGGCGCCGCAAACGGGAGACGGCGATGCGCAACCACGCCCGGATAATCGGCCGCCGGTCCGACGACCCGGTCGTGGAGCGGATGGCGCACCGCACGTTCCGGCAGTTCGGTCGCTACATCGTGGAGCTGCTCAGCGTGCAGGGCTGGAGCCTGGAAGCGATGCGCGACCGGATCGATATCGAGGGCGACCAGCACTTCGAAGAGGCGATGGCGTACGGCAAGGGGATCATCTTCACCGGCGCCCACATCGGCAGCATCGAGGTCGCCAGCACGCTGGTCCTGCTGAAGGGCTTCCAGATCAGCTCCGTCGCGGAGCGGCTGAAACCGAAGATCATGATGGACTGGCTGACGGCCTGTCGCGCGCAGATGGGGGTGGAGCTGCTGCCGGCGACCGGCGCCGGCATGACGCTCGTACGGCGGCTGCGCCGCGGTGAGATGATTGCGCTGGTGGTGGATATGGGCATCACGGGGGGCGATAGCGTGAAGGTGGAGTTCCTGGGCCACGAGACCGTGTTTCCGGCCGGCCCGGCGCGCCTGGCCCGCATCAGCGGCGCCCCCATCATTTTCGGCTGGGCGGCGCGCGAACCCCATGGGCGTTTCCTCGCCCACATCAGCGCCCCAATCCTCTCGGACCGCAGCCTTAGCCCGGAGGAGGACGCCCGGCAGATCACCGCGCGCATCGTCGCCGAGTTCGAGCAGGCGGTGCGGCGCTACCCGGAGCAGTGGTACGTCTTCCGGGAGATGTGGCCGGATGGCGGGCTGGAGGCCGTTGATGCCGCACGCTGAGGTGAACGGGGCCCGCCTCTACTACGAGGAGCACGGCGAGGGCGTCCCGCTGGTGCTCTCCCACGGCGGCTGGACCGACACCAACCACTGGCTGCCGATCGTCGGTCCGCTCTCGCGGCACTGGCGGGTAGTGCTCTGGGACCGTCGCGGCTGCGGCCGCTCCAGCGATCCCGGCGAGGGCCACACGTGGGAGCTCTGGCGGGACGACCTGCGCGGCCTGCTGGACCACCTGGAGATTGACTCCGCCTACGCCGGCGGCTGCTCCTACGGGGCGCTGCTCTCGCTGGAGATGGCGCTGGAGTGGCCGCGCTTGGTGCGGGCGCTGGTCCTGGAGAGCGGGTCGCCGGACGGGATTGCCGGTGCGGGGCCGGACGTCATACAATTTACCGCACGGGCGCTGGAGCTGCACCGGATAACCGTGCCCACCCTCATCGTCCAGGGTGAGCTCGATCCGTTTTGGCCGCCGCCGGTGGCGGAACGGCTTCAGCGCGGGATCGCCGGCTCGGAGCTGGTGGTCGTCTCTGGGGCGGGCCACGTCCCCCACCTGGACGATCCGGCGCTGTTCGTCCGGGCGGTGGAGGAGTTTCTGCTGCGAGTCGAAGGCGCCGGCTAGCGGGGTCCGGTTATCTTTCCACGCCGCGTGCGTTGTAAGGAATTGACAAGTAGAAGGATGACACAAGGAGGTCAGGTCTTGAGTTTCGGTCGATGGGCAATGAAGGGTCTCGTCTTGGTGGCGGCGCTGGCGCTGCTGGTCGCGCTTCTGGCGGCCTGCAAGAGCGACAGCAAGGGCGGCAAGACTCCTACGTCGGACAAGACACCGGCGTCGCGCGAGACGCCCACCGTTGGTGGCGGCGGCGGTGACGGCGGAGTCCAGGACCTCGCGGACCTGGCTTCCCAGGCAGCGGAGGGCCTGACCGCCAAGGTCACGTACCAGTACACAACCGAAACGAACGGCCAGACGACCGAGGCGGAGTGGGTGATGGTGCAGCGCCCGCCCGATTCTCGGTTCGAGATCGTCAGCACCAACGGGGGCCTGGAGTCGCGAACGATATTGATCCAGACCGAAGACAAGTCGTACATCTGCATCTCTGCGAGTGGCAGTGAGACCTGCCTCGAATCCACCACCGACGAGACGCAGGGCCAGGCGGCTCCCTTCGCTGGCCTTTTGGGATTTGCGCAGACGGTCGCCGATGACATCAGCGGCCTCGGCGCGGTCGACAAGTCAGAGCGCGAGATCGCGGGCGTGCACGCGAACTGCTTCTCGGCAGATGCCGCCGTCCTGGGCGGCGCCAGCGAGTTCTGCTTCTCGGACGAGGGGCTTCTCCTTTTCCTAAAGACCGAGGCGGCCGCCGGCAGCAGCTTCACCTGGGAGGCGAAGTCCGCGTCCACCGACGTTACCGACGCTGACTTCGAGCCGCCCTACGAGATCAGCGACCTTCCGACGCCGTAGCGGGCCGGCGCTAGCCCGCCGCCATCTGCTGGCGCACCTCGGCGATCGTGACCACCCGCCCCGTATAAGAGGGATCGCGGGTGGCCAGCCAGAGCGTGGCCTGGGAGGCGGCGTCCGGCTTGTCCCACGTGGAGTAGTCCACGTCCGGGTTGCGGTACTGCCATCCCTCCGTCGCTATCATCAGCTCGATGCGAAGGGCGTTCACGGCGATGCCCTTCGGCTGGAGCTCCGCCGCCAGATACTGTGTGAGCTTCTCCAGCGCGATCTTGGAGACGGAGTAGGACATCATCCCCGGCATCATCACCTCCGCCAGGTAGGAGGAGATGTTGATGATGCGGCCGGCCCCCTGCTCAAGCATCTTCGGTAGGAACGCCTGCGTGCACATCACCGGCCCGCGCAGGTTCACGTTCATCACCAGGTCCCAGCGCTTTAGCGGCGTCTGCGCGAACGGCGCCGGGAAGCTGATCCCGGCGTTGTTCACCAGGATATCGACCCGGCCGAACTCAGCCAGCGTCCGCTCCGCCAGCGCCTGCACCTGCGCCTCGTCCGTCACGTCCGTGGCGACGGCTAGGGCGCGCCGACCCGTCGACTCCACCTCGCGCGCCGTCTGCTCGATCGTCCCCGGCAGCTTGGACGGGGCGCTCTCGCTGCTGCGGGCGCTGACGACGACGTTCGCCCCCGCCCGCGCGAAATCGATCGCGATGGCACGGCCGATGCCGCGGCTGGCGCCGGTCACGACGGCCACCTGATCCTCGAGCGGCTTTGCGTCTGACATAGCGATGCGGATGATACAGGATGCCGCACGGAGGGTCTAGCCGCATTGACGGCGGGCGCTTCCGGTTGGTATTTTCGACCGAAAGGAGGCCCCGATGCCACTGACCGCAGAAGAACGCGACCGCCTCATCCAGCGATACGCTGAAGGCCCGGCGAAGCTCAGGGCCGCCCTCGCCGCCGTCCCCGCCGAGGCGATGCAGTGGCGACCCGCCGCCGGCGAGTTCTCCGTCCACGAGATCGCTTGCCACTGCGCCGACTCCGAGACGAACGCCGCCGCCCGCATCCGCTACCTGGTGGCGGAGGAGAAGCCGCTGATCCTGGGCTACGATCCGGACAACTGGGCCGCGGCCTTCGATTACCACAGCCACCCGCTGGAGGCCGCGCTCGCAACCGTCGATGCGGTCCGCGCCAACACTGTCCCCCTCCTCCGCCGCCTGCCGGACGACGCCTGGGACAAGGTGGCCACCCACTCGGAGTCCGGCCGCTACACCGGCATCGGCTGGCTCCTCATCTACGCCGCGCACCTGGAGCAGCACACCGACCAGGTTAACCGCACGCTTGAGGCCTGGCGCGCCGCCGCCGCGTCCTGACTCTCTTCGTGCCGCGTCCTGACTGGCCCTACTCCTGCGCGTGAAGTATCATGCGGGCGAATCACCCGGAGCGGAGGAGGCGCAGTTGAAGGTCAACCTTGTCGCCGTGCAGGCGAAGACGGAGCTGAACGACTACCGCAGCAACGAGGCGTTCCACGCCAAGATGGCCTCGCTCATGGAGCGCGCCATGCGGGAGGTGGACCGCGACCTGCCGACGCTGGTCAGCTACCCGGAGCTCGTCGGCATGTTCCTGGGCTTCGTGCCCTACTACTGGGACGACCTCAAGGACGAGACGAAGCTCGAGGACGCGGCCATGAAGCTGGTGATCAAGAGCATGGCCGCCGTGCCGGAGGCGCACCGCACCTCGCCGGAGGCCGCAGCCCGCTGGCTGATGTTCATCCAGCACGCGGTGGAGGCGGAGCGCGCCTACACGGACACGTTCTCCTCGCTGGCGCGGGAGTACGGCGTCTACGTTGCGGCAGGAAGCACCGCCCTGCCGCCGCTGGAGGAGGAGCCCAGCAAGGGCGGCCGCCACGTCATGGACGAGACGAAGGTGTACAACATTTCGTATCTCTTTTCGCCACGCGGCGTCTGCCTGAACCGCGTGCCCAAGGTGAACATGACGGAGCCGTTCGAGACGCGCGTGTTCGATAGCGGTCCCCGCAGCGAGCTGGTGCCCGTGGATACGGCCGTGGGCCGCGTCGGCACGCTGGTCTGCTGGGACGGCTTCCACCACACGCTGGTGGAGCGCTACGACGCCCTGGCGGTGGACATCTTGCTGCAGCCCTCCTACAACCAGCACCCCTGGAACGGGCCCTGCAGCTACGACGCCCCCGGCACCGAGGGCGAGACGCGGCTGCGCACCAGCGGCTGCACGCTGATCCAGGGGCGGGAGAACATTCAGTACGCCGTGGAGGCGATGATGGTAGGCGCGGTGTTCGAGGATATGCTGGCGGAGGGGCTCAGCTACATCGCCCGCAATACGGGCCGCGTGGGGGCGTCGTGGGAGGAGGGCGTCGTGGCGATGGCGGAGAAGCCGGACGCGGAAGAGATCGTGTCGGCAACCGTGGAAGTCGACGGACGGCCTGCCCGTCCGGGGAGGTAAGACGAGTGGCGACGCGAGACCTGCGCTTCCCCTTCGACGAGAAGGGGCTGAAGGGGATGGTCGGTAGGCTGCCCGGCACGATGATGAGCTACTGGGAGGGCGATAGCCTCCTGCGCGGGCGCGTCACGGCCGCCGAGATGAAGCGAGACCGCTACGGCAACCCATACGTGGAGGTGGAGCTGGAAGAGGTCACGCCCGTCGGCTAGACTGAATCCCGCTCACCCTGAGCTTGTCGAAGGGCGAGCGGAGCTCATGGTTCGACAGGCTCACCATGAGCGGTCTGCTACCCTCACCTGGACCGCAGGAGCACGGGCAGCAGCAGTGACAGGATCAGCACCAGCGAGATGGCGACGACCACCCACTGCGGGATGCCGGTCCGCCGCTCCCGGTCCCAGCCCGAGTAGCCCGCCCCCTCCGACAGGTCGTAGTCCGGGTTCTCCGGGCCGATCTCATCCTCCTCGTCCTCCTCGTCCTCGTCGTAATAGCCTTCGGGGGCGTCCTCTATCTCATCCTCGGGAAGGTCGTCCTCGGGGTTGTCCCAGTCCGTGAACGAGTAGTCGCCCTTCGTGGGGCCGCGGATGTCTCCCTCACCTGGGCGGTCTCGCTGCTGCATGGCAGAACCAGTATATCGCAGGGGGGCTAGCCCAGCTCCTTCACCATCAGCACACGGCCCTCGATGCCTGTGTAGCGCTCGTAGTCAGGGTCCGTGCGAGTCTCGACGACGCGGAAGCCGTGGCGCTCGTACAGGCGGCGGGCCGGGTTCGCCATGTGTGTGGTGAGCGACATCAACCGGCAGCCTTGTTCCCGCGCCTCCGCCTCGACGTGACTGAGCAAGGCGCCGCCGATGCCGCGGTTGCGGTAGCGCGGGTCGACGTCCAGCTCGCCGATGTGCAGCGCGCCCGCCGGGGATGGTGTGTCCACACGCGCTCTGGCGCGGACCCGCGGCAGCAGCCTGACGGCGCCGAGAGGGCCGAAGATGCGGATCGCGGCCAGCGCGACGGCGGGCGTGACTTTGAACCTGCCGGTGCCGCTGCTGGCGTGGACGATGCCCACCGCTTCGCCGTGCAGCTCCGCCAGTGTGGTGTGGTCGAGCCCGCCCCGGCCGGCGGGCATCCCCTCCATCCGCGCGATCACGATCCCCATCGCCCGCGCCCTGTCCACGTCCCTCGCAATGCCGATCGCTTCCCGCCCTGGGTCGCCCGCCACAATCTCCGCTACACGCTCCGCGTCTTCGGGTGTGGCCTTGCGGAAGGTTAGCCCTTCCATCGCCGCCTCAACAGGGGCCTCTGCGATGGGCGTTTCTCCCCCGCTCATGCTGAGGTATCGAAGCATGAACGGGGGCCAGAAGGGAAGCATTTCATATGCGGGCAAGCCTCTGAATCTCCATCCAGTCACCTCTCGTTAGCGCTAGCTTCTTCCTGCGTGACCACCCCTTGATCCGTCGCTCGGCCACAAACGCCTCGTCGCGGCTTGGGAACTGTGCTTGGAAAATGAGGCGGACGGGTCTCTTGTTGGAAGTATATCC
This sequence comes from Dehalococcoidia bacterium, assembly GCA_030690405.1. The sequence continues at coordinate 28,688 of JAUYGU010000143.1, forward strand.
ACGAAAGGTGCCGAGCTGGTGGGCTGCCAGCCGTGCATCGAGGTCGTCAGTATGGCCGGTATATATGGAACCGTCCGCGCACTCTAGCATGTAGACGGAGAAGTTCATTCGTGGCTACCTGCTCCGCTCATTCCTTCGATACCTCAGGATGAGCGGGAAGGAACGTCATCCGTGATGACGCCTCGCCCACGGTCAGGGGGCGCCCCCTACATGAACTCGTAGCCGCCCATGATGCCTGGCGGCTCCTGGTCCATGATCACGTTCACGCAGGCCGGTTTTCCCGACGCGAAGGCGCGCTCGATGGCGGGGCGGATCTGGTCCGGCTCCGTGACGTACTCACCGTGGCCGCCCAGCCCCTCCACCACCTTGTCGTAGCGGGCGTTGTCGCCCAGGATGCTCGCCACCACCCGCTCCTTGCCGTACATCGCCCGCTGGCCCACCGTGATCTGTCCCCACTGGCGGTCGTTGCCCACGACGGAGACGACCGGCATGTTGAACCGCACGAACGTGTCGAATTCGAAGCCGTTGAGGCCGAAGGCGCCGTCGCCGTTGACCATCAGGATGCGCTTGTTCGGGTAGACGCTGTTGATCGCCATGCAGAAGCCGGTGCCGACGCCCAGCGTCCCCATCGGGCCCGGGTCGTACCACTGACCCGGCTGGTTGATCGGCAGCACGCGCGCGGCCAGGTTGACGATGTCGCCGCCGTCGCCGACCACGATCGTGTTGTCGTCCACGAACTCCGCCATGTCGCGGCAGAGGCGCAGCGGGTGGATCGGCACCCGGTCCGAGTTCATCCACTCGGCCATCTGGGCGCGGGTCTTCTTCTCCTCCTCCCGCAGGTCCCGTAGCCAGCCCTGATGATCAGGCCTGTAGCCCTCCAACTCTCCCATCGCCATCTCCAGGAACGCCTTGGCGTCGCCCTCAATAGGCACGTCGATGTCTCTGTTGCGGGCCAGCTCCGCGGGGTCTG
>JAUYGU010000151.1 GCA_030690405.1 Dehalococcoidia bacterium
AAGCACGTGAGCCAGATGGCGGGTATGGAGAGCAGGCTGGACCAGATCCGCGCGTTCTGGCGGAGCGAGGACGGCCGCTACATGGAGAACTTCCGCCGCGTCCCCATCCCCTTCTAGCGGAATGCTGTTCGCGCGGTTCCAGCACGGCGGGTTCGAAGGCTACGGCCTTGTCGCGGACGGCGGCATCCAGGCGCTTGAGGGCGACCTGTTCGGGGAGCACCGGCCTTCGGGGGAGGAGCTGCCGCTGGACTCCGTCCGGCTGCTCGCGCCGGTGGCCCGCCCGGGGAAGGTCCTGGCGGCCGCCGTGAACTACCCGTCGCACGTGGCGGGCAGCCAGGCGATGACGGGGCTGGCCGAGGCGCCGAAGAAGCCGGAGCTGTTTCTCAAGCCGTCGTCGTCGATCATCGGGCCGGAGGAAACTATCGTTCTGCCCCGCGATTCCGGGCGCGTGGACTACGAGGGGGAGCTGGTGGCGGTCATTGGCCGTGCGTGTCGTGGAGTTGGCCCGGAGGAGGCGCTGACGTACGTCTTCGGCTACACCTGCGGCGACGACGTCTCCGCGCGCCACTGGCAGCGCGACGACTTGCAGTGGTGGCGGGCCAAGGGCAGCGATACGTTTTCGCCTATCGGACCCTTCATCGCCACGGGCCTCGACCCGGCGGACCTTGAGCTGCGCACCCGTCTCAACGGGCGGGAGGTGCAGGCCGCGAACACGGGGACGCTCATCCACAGCGTGGCGGCGCTGATCGCCTTCGCCTCGAGCGTGATGACGCTGGAGCCGGGCGACCTCGTGTTCACAGGAACGCCCGGGGAGACCGGCCGCTTGAGCGAGGGGGACGTTGTGGAGGTGGAGATCGGTGGCATCGGGGTGCTGCGGAACGCGGTGAGGGCGGAGGCGGACTAGAGGGCGAAGCCAGGCCGAAGCGGTGGCTCAGGCCTGGGGATGGCTGCGCGACGTTACCGGCAGCCGGCGGAGGAGCTTCTGCGCTTCGGTGGCGACGCCGACGTCGCAGGCATCGCAGTAGCTGGAGTAGATGGCGCGGTCTATGAGGCGGACCCCTTCGCCGTTGAGCTCGGTGCCTTGCTCCTGGCGCAGGCGGAGCAGACGGTTCAGCCTCCGCAGGAAGTGGAGCTGCAGTGGCGAGTAGCTGGCCTCACTCTCCGTAAGCGGAGAGACCATCTCGTCCATCCCTCCCTTGGACTCCTCGAAGTCTTTCATGTGATTCCGGCGGTCAGATAATCGAGCGTTGTCCATTACTAGGGTATCGGCCCGTCAGGGAGAACGCAAGAGCACGGCGGCAGGCGGGGGTTAATAATGCGTTGAAGGCCAGATAGCGCCGCCGGCGATGGGGAAGAAAATCGGCAG
>JAUYGU010000156.1 GCA_030690405.1 Dehalococcoidia bacterium
CTGCCGCAGCCACGGCGCCCGGCGGCCACCGGGGTCCTGGCGCGGCCGCGCCGGAGGCTGCCGGGCCCGACCAGATGGCCGGCGCCTTTGCCCGTTTCGCCTTCAGCTTTCAGTGGCGGTCACTGGCCGTCGGCGCCCTCGGCGGGCTCATCGTTCTGGCGGTGGTGCTGGTAGCGCGCTCCGGACTGCCGGCAGGAGGCGACGGCAACGAAGGCACTCCTGCCGCCGCTGACGCGAACGGGTTCATTCCGGTGGACACCGCGCGCGTGGCCGAACTAATGAAGTCTGTGCAGGCCGACCCGAAAAACCCCGAGACGCTCTTCGAGCTGGGCGAGATCTTCTTCCAGGCGGGCGAGTGGCAGGCGACCCTCGACTGGTTCACGAAGCTCGTCGCGGTGGATCCGACTAACGTCCACGCCCTTACGGACATCGGCACCTCCCAGTACAACCTGGGCAGCACGGAGGACGCGAAAGCCACCTGGCTCAAAGTCACCAAGATCGCTCCGGACGAGCCCCAGGTCCATTACAACCTTGGCTTCCTGTACGCCAACTCCGAGCCCCAGGACCTGGAAGCGGCCAAGAAGGAGTGGGCGATCGTGCTTCAGCTGGCTCCGGACTCAGACCTGGCCCAGACCGTGAAGCTGCATCTGGACGGCCTGACGGGTGCCGCCACCCCACAGGCCACACCGACGCCACCGTAGTGGGATGGATGGGCAGGAGGTAATCGAGACGTGGACGGCGAGAACGTAACGATCCTCATCGCATTCGCCGCGGGGATCCTCTCCTTCGCCTCGCCCTGTGTCCTGCCGCTCGTTCCCGCCTATGTGGGGCACATGGTCACCGTCTCCGGGGAGCGCGTGGGGTCAGCCCCCCGAATGATCAACCTGCTCCACGCCGCTACATTCGTCGCCGGCTTTTCGATCATCTTCGTCGGCTTCTGGTCTTCAATCGGACTCATCGGATTCCTGGTCATGGACAACGCCCGCTACATTCGCGAACTGGGCGGCGCGATCCTCATCTTCATGGGTCTGCACCTGCTCGGTGTGATCAACATCGGCTTCCTGAACCGCGAGTACACCGTCAGCGGGGGACACGGCAAGAGACCCGGCTACGGCCGTTCCCTCCTGATGGGCATGACCTTCGCCGCTGGCTGGACCCCCTGCATCGGGCCGGTTCTGGGCAGCATTATCGGCCTGGCCATAATCGAGGACGCGGTGGCCAAGGGCGCCGTCCTCCTCATCGCCTACTCCGCCGGACTGGGCGTCCCCTTCATCATCACGGCCATCGCCCTGGAACGCATCTCCGGATTCCTAAAGCGAGCCCGCCCGCTCCTGGCCATGGTGCCGGCGGTGAGCGGCGCTCTGGTGGTGGCTGTGGGCGTGCTGATGCTGACCAACAGCCTCATCAGGATCAACCAGTTCTTCGACTGGGGCTACGTGTAGGTTCATCGTGGAAACTCCTGGCAGCTTTTCAGCGGCAGACAGAGGGAAGGTGCTCCCAGCGGTCGCTCGCGGCGGCGCCGGAGCCAGGGGTGGCATCTGGGAGTTCGAGATCGTCGGTCGCATTTGGCGCTTCTTCACGTCGGTCCGGCTGGCCCTGGTCCTGATACTCATTCTCACCGCGGCGATCCTGGTGGGCACTCTCCTGGATCAGATCCCTCCCTCCGTCCTCTCCGATTCGTCGCAGCACGCGCAGTGGCTGGAGCGCGCCAGGACCAAGTACGGGGTCTGGACAAACGTCTTTGACTTCCTTGGCCTGTTCAACATATTCCACGGTCTCTGGTTCAGGGCGCTCATTGGCCTGCTCACCGTAAACATCATCGTCTGCACCCTGAACCGCTGGAAGGGCATCTGGGCCACCGTATTCCCGCCCCGCGTGCGCATGAGCGACACGTTCTTCCAGCACGCCCGTTACAACGCCACCTTCGCCGCTCCCATGACGCTTCCCGTCGCCGCTGAGCGCGTCAAGCGGTCGCTCCGCCGCTCCCGCTACCGCGTCCGCATCGAAGGGGACGACGATTCCGTAGCTATCTATGCCGACCGCAACCGCTTCAGCCGGTTCGGGACGTACTTGGCCCACCTCAGCCTCGTAATGATCCTGGCGGGCACCGTCGTCGGCGGCATGTGGGGGTTCAGCGACTCCGAGTTCGTCGTCGCCGAGGGGGCAACCCGCACCCTTGGGCTGGGCACCAACATCTCCGTTGGCCTGGAGCACTTCACGGACGAGTACTACCTGGAGGGACCCCCCAAGGACTTCCGTAGTGAGATCATCATTTACGAAGGCGGCAAGGAGGTCAAGCGGGGCACTACCCGCGTGAACTCCCCTGTGAAGTACAAGGGGATCCGCTTCCACCAAGCGTTCTTCGGGCAAGCGGCGGTCATGGAAGTGAAGGACGCAGCCGGGGCTGAGCTCTTCAGTGCCGCGCTCCCCCTGGCCTGGGAGACCAGCGAAGGCGGCCGGCCCGTCGGCAGCTTCGATCTCCAGGATCAGGGCATGACCGTCTATGTCATCGGTCCAAGGTCCGGCGAGAACGACCCGCTGGTGCCCGCCGGCGAGATGAGAGTGGAAGTGTACAAGCGAGACGGCGGTACCCTTATAACCGCCGATAACCTCTCTCAGGGGACCGCCAAGCAGGTGGCAGGACTTGACTTCACTTTTTCCAGAGAGAGCCGCTTCACCGGCCTCAAGGTAGTGAAGGACCCCGGGACCAATATCATCTGGGTCGCCAGCGCCCTGATGGTCATCGGACTGGTCATGCTCTTCTACTTCCCCCACCGCCGCCTGTGGGCGCTCGTCAAGCGGCGGGACGACGGCACGGCCGAGGTGAGAGTAGGCATGACCGCTCAGAGGGACATGTCGCTGGAGTCGGAGTTCGGCCGGCTGCGGGAGCGGATCGCATCAGCCTTGAGAGGGACAAAGGGCGGGCGAACCTCCGCCCAGGGAGACAACGATGTATGAGCTTTCTCAGTACGCGTTTGTGGCGGCCTTCGCGGCCCTGGCCGCGGCGCTCCTCCTCTACCTGGTGAATGTCCTGGGTTCCAGGGGGTTCCAGGCCCTCAGTGTCGGCGGCGGCGGCTCCGTCTCGGTGCCCGCGTTCGGGCCCATCCTGGACACGGCGGGGCGCTACGGCACGATACTCACCGTCAACGCGTTCGCCTTCCTCACGGCGTCGCTGGTCTTCCGCGCGATCGCCAGCGGCCGCGGGCCCTTCTCCAACCTGTACGAGTTCTCGCTCGCCTTCAGCTGGGGAGCGCTGGCTCTGTTCCTTTACTTCCAGGCCCAGTACAAGGTACGCACCCTTGCCCTGATGGTCCTTCCCGTGGCCCTGGGGCTGCTGGCTTACGCGACGACCGTGCCTTCGGACATTACGCCGCTGGTGCCGGCGCTCCAGAACGACCTTCTTCTCACCGTCCACGTGGCCGTCGCGATCATCGCTTACGGAGCGTTCGCTGTCGCGTTCGGCGCTGCCGTACTCTTCCTCATCCAGAGGCGGGACTCCATCCGCTGGCTGCCGAAGAAGGCCCTTCTGGACGAGATGGGCTACAAGGCAGTCATGGTGGGCTTCCCCATGATGGCGCTGGTCATCATCCTCGGCGCGCTGTGGGCTGACATCGCCTGGGGCACCTACTGGAGCTGGGATCCGAAGGAGACCGCCTCGCTCGTGACGTTGCTCCTGTACGGAGCCTATCTGCACGCACGCGTCCTGCGCGGCTGGCGGGGCGAGCGCAGCGCTGCCCTCCTTATCCTGGGGTTCGGCGCGACACTCTTCACATACTACGGCAACTTGTTCTTCGGGGGGCTACACAGCTATGGGTAGCAGCGACGAGGAGCGCCCGCCCGGCGAAGCTGAGTTCACTCCGCTCGGACCAGCGCTCCCCGATGAGGCCGCCGACGAGCCTCCGGACATCCCGGAGGAGGACGAGGAGCTTCTCTTCCCCACCCCGTTTCGTCGCCCCCGTGTCAGCGCCCTGCGCAACATCCTCGCCACCATCGCCGTCGGCGCCATAATCGTTGGCCTCGTCTGGTTCTTTGACCGGCCCGATGCCGCCGGCGTGCAGGCCATCAACCTCAGCGCGTCGCCTACCGGTCCCGCGCCCCGCCTCGGACACGAGGCGCCTAACTTCAGCCTGCGCACCCTCGACGGCAAGGACGTCCAGCTCAGCGATTACCGCGGGCGGCCCGTCTGGATCAACTTCTGGGCTACCTGGTGCCCGCCCTGCCGCGCCGAAACTCCCGACATCCAGGAGGTCTACGAGGCCCATGAAAGTGATGGCCTCGTCGTGCTGGCGATAAGCATCGGCGAGTCCCCCAGCACCGTATCTGACTACGTCAAGCGTACCGGCACGACCTTCACCACCGGCGTCGACCAGGCGACAAGTATCGCCGCCCAGTACCGCATCGTCGGCATCCCGACGCACTTCTTCATAGACAGGGAAGGCGTCATCCGCGAATGGCGCATTGGCAGTATGAGCAAGAAGACCATGGAGAGCAAGGTCCGGGAGATCATGTCCCCGGCCGCCGCTGAGACCGAGCGCTGACATGCATCGTCTCGCTTGCGCCGGAGAACCTGGACGCAACGGGGGATCGGCCGGGCTGAGGTAAGTCCGTGCGAAGATGGGGCGTCTCTTGCCAGGACCCACGTCACTTCCGGGCAGAATAATCGCTCTCTGGACCAGCCACCCCCTCCTGCTGGCGTTAATCTTTGGCCTGACCGGAAGAAGCCTTGAGCGAGGAGGCCCAACATGATCGGGATCAGTCAACTCTATGCGGGCACGGCCACTTCGGCGGACCCAATTCGCTACGGGCGCAACAGCAGCCGGCTGCCGGCCCACCTCCTCCGCTTCTCCCAGGACCGCAAGCCCGTCGTGGTCTGGAACTGCGGCCGCCGCTGCAACCTTCGCTGCATCCACTGCTACGCGGACTCCCGCAACGAGCGCTACGCTCACGAGCTCACCACCGCGGAAGCGGAGGCTATGATCGAAGATCTCGCCCAGTTCGGCGTCCCCGTGCTCCTCTTCTCCGGCGGGGAGCCGCTGATGCGCAGGGACATGCTGCGCCTCGCGGCCTTCGCCGCCGAAAGGGGTATCCGGCCGGTGATCTCCACCAACGGTACCCTCATCACCCGCGACAAGGCGGAGGAGATCCGCGCGGCCGGCGTGGCATACGTGGGCGTCAGCATCGACGGCGTGCGGGAGACCAACGATCACTTCCGCGGCCTGCCCGGCGCCTTCGACCTGGCCCTCCGCGGCATACGCAACTGTGTCGCGGCGGGTCAGAAGGTGGGACTCAGGCTGACCCTCACCCGTCACAACGTGCGGGACCTGCCGCAGATCTTCGAGCTGATCGAGCGGGAGAAGATCGATAGGGCTTGCTTCTACCATCTCGTGTACAGCGGTCGCGGGAGGGGCATCTCCGACGAAGACCTTACGCACGAAGAGACCAGGACCGCTGTCGACTACATCTGCGAACAGACGGTGGGCTTCCGCCGCCGTGGCATCGAGAAGGACATCCTCACTGTCGATAACCACGCCGACGGGGTCTACGTCTACCTGAAGCTGCTACAGGAGGAGCCGGAGCGCGCACAGGATGTGCTGCAGCTGCTCCGCTGGAACGGCGGCAACCGGTCGGGCATCGGCATCGGCAACATCGATAACACCGGAGAAGTCCACCCAGACCAGTTCTGGTGGAGCCACAGCTTCGGCAACGTGCGGCAGCGCCCGTTCGGTGAGATCTGGAGCGATCTCTCGGACTCACTGATGACCGGCCTGCGGGACCGCAAGCCGCTCCTCAAGGGTCGCTGCGGCCGCTGCCGCTACCTGGGCATCTGCAACGGCAACTTCCGCGTCCGCGCTCTCGCCGTCCACGGCGACGTTTGGGCACCGGACCCCGCCTGCTACCTTACCGACGAGGAGATCGGCCTGGACGGGTCTTCGGCTGGCGGAGCCGCGGACGAAGCGCTCCGGGCGCGCTGACCTCCAGTCGCGAGTCGCCCGGTTTCCCCTACTCCGCCGCTGCCTGCGGCGGGCCGGGAAGCTTCAGGACGATCAGGCCAGCGAACCGGTCGGCCACGTACAACGTATCTCCGGTCAGCCACAGCCCTGCCGGGGCCTCAAACATCGAGCCTAGGGCGGGGTTCTCAGGCGTCTTCCGGCCGATAACACCCAGGTACGTGCCGTCGGGCGCAAACACTTCCACCGCCGCCAGCAGTCCATCGCTTACGAACACCCGCCCCCCGTCATCGACCGCCACGCCTTTGGGCCGCGAGAGGGTCCCCGCCGTCTGCCCCGGCTCACCGAATTGAGCAAGGAAGCGCCCGTCCGGCGATATCTTGACCACGCGGCCGTTAAGCGTATCGACCACGTAGATGTTACCGGCGCCGTCCACAGTCAGTGCGCCGGGCACGTTGAACCCATCGCTGCCGCTGGCCCGCCGGCCTGCGCCAACCGCCCTCACCAGCTTCCCTTCGCCGTCCAGCACCAGCACTCGATGGTTCGCCGCGTCCGAGACGGCGATACCGCCCTCCAGCGTCACCGCGACGCCGATGGGCCGCGGCGCGTCTTCCCCCGCCGCCAGTGGCTCCAGACGTATGACTTTCTCTACAGCTCCCGATAGGTCCAGCACCACAACCTCGGATGCCGCCGAGTTGGCGATGAACAGCCGCCGGCCGTCGCTGTTCAGCGCCATCGGCTGCTGCAGCTCGAGGCCCTTTGTGGACGCACCGCCGATCGCCGCCGCGACGCGGCCGTCCGGGCCGAGCTCCAGCAGCCGGTCGTTGCCGGTGTCCAGGACGAAGGTGGCGCCTTCGACAGGAACGGCCGAAGCGGGCATCAGCCAGGTGTCGCCGGAGGGCTGTTGGATCGTCCGCAGGACCTCCGCGGGGTAGTTCAGTTCGGAGACCCCTTCCGCTTGCTGCGTCTCGCCCCCTTCTCCCCCGGTCAGCCCTCCCTGCCAGATCAGCGGCCTGCCCGCCGACAGGGAGACGACCCCGGCCACAAGGACCCCGGCAACGAGCAGCAAGGCCAGGGCGAGGAGCACACCAGGCAGACGCCTGCCGGCCGTTACATAGGGATCGTAAGGCAGCGGCTCCATGGTCTTTCTAATCGCCTCCCTGGCGTTGGTGACAGGCCTGGCAGATGGCCAGCTCCGAGGGGTTGGCGGGAGAGAGCGCCACGGTGTTCATCTTCGTGCCCGGCTGCCCGCCGTGCGGGCTGTGACAGCTCAGACACTTGACGACGCCCCCCGCCGCCGCGCCCGCAGGGTCCCACAGCCTCGTCCCGGTGAAATCACCCGCCAGCGGGTCCCAGTGGTGGTCCACCGGCGTCACGCCCGACGCCGCCGCGTCGATGTCAACCGGGTGGTCTGTCGGCCCGGCCCGTGGGTGACAGTCCCGGCAGAAGTTGGCGCCGCCCGGCAGCTTGATAAATTCGCCGTAGCCGCTGAAGTGGGCATCGTGGCAGCGGTCGCAGTCCTGTCCCCTCTCGCCGGGAGTGATCGGATGGTCCGGACGGGCCGGATCGAACACGAAGGTATCGTTGGAGCCCGCAACCGTCCCATCGTGACAGCTGAAGCACAGCGACTTCAGCCCCTTGAGCGGGCTGTCCGCCGTCTGGGGTCCGTCGGTCCAGAGCAGGTCCCCCTCCGGGTCCTGGGGAACGTGACAGTAGACGCACACGGCGGTGCCCGGCGACGCTACATCGTGCTTCGTACCCGTCACTCGCTTCCCGTCGCCCATGACCACGCCGGTGCCGGCGGCCAGGACGATGATGGCGCCGGCGACGAGCCAGGCGGCCCGTATGCCTGCAGAACCGGTCATGGCGCCTAGTTCGGCTCCCCTACCCGGAAGACGAGCAGTCCGGATAGGCGATCCATCACGTACAGAAGGTCGCCGTCAAAGCGCAGCCCAAGGGGCGCCTGCAACAGCGAACCCGAATCTTTCGCGGCAGGGCTTCCGGCACCGATGGAGCCCAGGTAGCTCCCGTCCGGCGCGAAGGCCAGAACCGTTGCCAGCTCCCCGTCGCTCACGAACAGGTTCCCGGCCTTGTCCACGGCCACTGCCCTCGGCCGCGCCAGGTGACCCTCTCCAATAGCCCCCAGGAAGACCCCCAGCGGAGAGTACTGCTTGACGACGCCGTTGCCGGTATCAGCGACGTAGAGGTTCCCCAGTTCATCCAGGGCAAGCCCTGCCGGAGCATTGAACCCGCTGTCGCCGCTCGACGCGGCTCCCTCACCGATAACGCCCAGGAGCTCTCCCTGATCGTTCAGCTGAATGACCCGGTGATTGGCCTCATCGCTGAGCCATATCTCACCGCGCTCCGTCACCACGATACCCGCGGGCGCCACGGCAGAATGCCCCGGCGGCACCTGCGGCGTGATCACGCTGTCCACCACGCCCGGCGGCTCCACCACCACCACGTTGCCCGCCTGCATGTTGGCCACATAGAGCCGTCCATCGTGCGGGGCGAACGCCAGTGCGCCACCCAGCCAATTGTCGCTGCCCCGGCCGCTTTCGAGCATCGACACCGGCTTGCCGTCGGCCGTCACCGCCAGTATCCGGCCGCGGTTGCTGTCCAGCACGAACAGCCGCCCGTCTTCCAGCAACGCCACGTCCGAAGGCAGGTCGGCCGAACCGGGAGCGAGGGCCCCCGAGGAGTCCGTCGTCACCAGGCCAATAGACCGAACGAGGGTGACGGACAACGGGCTCTGCTGCGCCTGAGCGCTATCGTGCCCGGTGTGGCCGCCGGAGCCTGACGAGGCTCCTCCCAGTGACGCCCCCTGCGTCGACAGCTTCAGCTCATCGTTGGAACGCTGGCCGAGGACGATCCATCCCGCCGGGATCGCCACCAGCATAGCAAGGGCCACCAACAGCAAGCCGCGTCCAAGGGGCGCGGGCCGCATCCCGGTGGGCCGCAGGAAGTCGTGCGACGGTATCGACGGGACGGCGGGCACACCGGCGGCCGCCGGTATCCCCGTGAAGGCCCTCAGCATCACCAGCCCCAGGATGGCCCAGACGGCCAGCACCGCCGCTCCCACGACGGCCGGCAGCCAGGCGCGTATGGGCTCCAGCCCGAACAGAGCGTTCTCGTGGAGCGGCACGGGGCCGAGCGCATCGAACTGGAATGAAGTCTGCACGGGATCCCCACTGCCGTTGCCCGGAAGACGTGCGACGACGGTATGGTCGCCCTCCCAGCTCGGTGTGTATGCGATCGCCGCGATGCCGGTGGCGTCCGTGAGCACCTGGCCGACCTTCATCAGCCGCTCCCCGAGGACCGTAGTGAGCACGTAGAACGTGACCGGCTGACCGGCCATCACCTGGCCCTGGCCGTCGTGCAGCCTTGCCGCGAGGATCACGCTCTGCTGGCCTTCGGCCGGCTGCACCGGCGGCAGCGGCTCCAGCACCGGCGTTGCCGGGCCGTCGGCCATCGCGGGGAGCACGCCCAGGAAGCCGAGGGTGGCCGCGGCGACAGCCAGCAGCAGGCCGAGCTTCAGTAGCCGCATCGTCACTCCGCCTCGCCTAGGGGCGGCGCCAGACCGTGATCCTCCCGGTGATGTTCGGCCTCTGCCTCCTCCATTTCGTAGATCGACAGGATGGGGAACAGTCTGAAGAAGAACATCAGCATCAGAGGAATGGCGGCCGCCGCGCCGACGGTGATCGCGATCTCCACCTGGCTGGGCCAGTAGATCGTCAGCTCGGTCGGCATGAGCGGCTCCGCGAGTCCAGGAACGACGATGAGGAACCGCTTCAGCCACATCCCCAACACCACGGCCAGCGCCGCCACGGTTATCCCCGTCACATTGCTCGTCTGCGGCAGCGCTATGAGCACGATCGGCAACAGGAGGCCGCCCACGACGAACAGCCAGAAGAACGGCGCCAGCCTGCCGATCATCAGCAGCTCCAGCAGGTCACGGGAGGTCTCGTGCATCTTGTAGCCTTCGGTCAGATATTCGGAGAACATGAAGTACCCGTAGGCGGCGCACAGCGCCATCAGAATGTAGCCCAGGTACCGGAAGTGCTTCACGTGGATGTACTCCTCGAGGTGATACGCCTTCCGGAACGCGGCCACAACAAGGATCACCGCTCCGACCCCGGAGAACATGGCGCCCAGGACAAAGTAGGGCGCAAAGATCGTGCTGTCCCAGCCCGGCCGCGCAGTCACCCCGAACAGCCAGGCCAGCACCGAGTGAACAGATACCGCCAGCGGGATGATGAGGATGGCGACCACGGTCAAGCACCATTCGAGAAGCCGCTTCTGCTCCAGCGTCCCCTGCCAGTTCAGGGCGAGACGCTTGTACAGCGCTCGCCGCAGGCCACCCGACTCGGGCCCCAGTTGGTCGCGGCAGATCGCGAGGTCCGGGATCATCGGCAGGTAGAGGAAGATCATTCCCGCCAAGAGGTAGGTGCTGATGGCGACGACGTCCCACACCACGGGCGACCCGACCTGCCCGTGAAGGAGCAGATTGTACATCCGGTCCGGCCGCCCCATGTCGATGATCGGGAACACGCCGCCGATGAGCAGCGCCACCACCGCCATCGTCTCCGCCATCCTCGAAAGGGGTGCCCGCCAGGGAGCGTTCGTCAGGCGGAGAATGGCCGAGGTCAGCGCACCGCCATAGCTCACGCCGATGAAGAACACGAGGTCGCTGATGTAGAACCCCCAGGATACCCGCTGGTTGAGGCCGGTAACCGCCAGGCCGTCCCTCAGCTGGAAGAAGTAGGCCACGAGCGCCCAGAGCACCAGGATCGATAGGCCCGCCGCTATCAGCCAGAAGTACCCTCCCGGTCGCAGTATCGGCCTCAGGGCCGCCTCCCTAACGTCTGCTCTCTGCGCCGTTACCATGGGCGTTCTATCTCCAGCTGCTTCCCTCCAAAGCCTGGCCGTGGCCTGCCACGTACCACGCCCGAGGGCTGGTGTTGAAGTCCTCCTTCAGGCGGAAGGCATCGTTCTCGCGGAGGAACTGCGATAGCTGGTAGGTCTCCCCCACTCCATTCGTCATCACCTGGCTGTTCAGGTCGGCGATGTACAGCGCACCCATGCGGCACGCCTCCACGCAGGCGGGCAGGCGACCCTTCTCCGTGTAGTGCACACAGAGGATGCACTTGCCCACGGTTCCCCGCTGTTGCGGCACCGGGAACTCAGGCATCGGATTTTCGAAGGGGCTGGGAGGTTTTGGCGGGTCGTTGTAGTTGAAGTAGCGCGCGTCGTACGGGCACGCCGCCATGCAGAGGCGGCACCCGATGCAGCGGTACTGGTCCACCAGCACTACGCCTTCCGGGTTCTTGAACGTCGCCCGCACCGGACAGACCTTCAGGCAGGGTGGATTCTCGCACTGCATGCAGAGGCGCGGCATGAAGATCTTGTTGCCGTTGGAATTCTCTACCTCGTAGACCTTGATCCACTCCTGGTCCTTCGAGAGGAAGTGGGTCTTCTGACAGGCCACCGTGCAGTACTTGCAGCCATCGCAGCGGCGCAGGTCGACGACAAGGCCCCACTGGCGCTTGGGCGGCTTGACGGCGCTTTCCGCGTCCGCAGCCCCGCCCGAGGTTCCCGTCAGGCTGCCGAGGCCAATCTTGGCGGCGACAGCAAGGGCGCCGGCACCGCCGGCGGCCTTCAGCAGACCTCGGCGAGATACTGGCACCTAGCGCTCCTCCCTAGTCTCGCGGGTAGCGCAGGATAGAGCGCCGAACGCGAGATCATCGACAACAAACCGCATGTCACGGTCTCCTGTATCTAGACTAATCGGCCCTAGATTGGCCAAGAAGGTGCCATTGGATAGATATCCGTTAGGTACGGGCAGCGCGCGATACACATCCCCCGGACTCGCTGAGGAATTCGGTAATTGGTTCCAGAAAGCGCCCCGGCCACCCCTTGGCGATGGCCGGCTGCGTCTAGCCCCGGAGCAGCGCCAGCACGCCCTCGTGGAGGAGGCCGTTGGTCGCCACGGCGTCGCCGCCGCGGATCGTGCGTTGGCCGCGCCAGTCCGTGAAGCGGCCGCCGGCCTCCTCGATGATCGGCAGCAGGGCGGCGCAGTCCCAGACGTGCATCGCCGGGTCGATCATCACGTCGGCGCGCCCCGTCGCCACGAGGACGTAGCCGTAGCAGTCCCCCCAGGTGCGGGCGGGCCCCGCCGCGCTCAGCACGCGGCCCAGCGCAGCCGCCCGGGCGGGGTCACCTGTCAGGTTCATCTCCGTGGTCGAGACGAGCGCGTCTGCGAGTTCCGCCGTGCGCGAGACCTGAGCCCTCCGGCCGCGCCAGTGGCAGCCCTCCCCGCGGGCAGCGGCCGTAGTCTCACCCAGGGCCGGCACGTGGATGACGCCCAGGAACGGCTCGCCGTCCTCCTCAACACCGATCAGCACGCCATAGAACGGCACGCCGTGGACGAACGCGAACGTCCCGTCGATCGGGTCGATGATCCAACGCCGTCTCGCCTGCGGGCGGAGTTCGCCGAACTCCTCCCCGATTATCCCGTCACCCGGGAAGCGCGATTCGATGGCGTCGCGGACGAACGCCTCCGCCTCGCGGTCAGCGACGGTGACGAAGGACGAGTCGGATTTCGTATCGACATCGAAGCGGCCCTGGAAGTACTTGAGCGTGATCCTGCCGGCCTCCTCGGCGAAGCCGGAGGCGATTTCGAGCAGGTCACGGGGCGATTCGCCGGCCACCGCGCCCTCAGGTTATGTCGAGCTTCGCCGCCACGCCCAGGTGGTCCGACGGGTAGAGCGTGGGGTCGGCAGCGTCCGGCCTGTCGAACGCGAGCCCGGCCTCAAGGACGCGGGCGCCGTCCACGAACACGTAGTCGAGGCAGCCGGGCGGCGACGGGTCGAACGTGTTTACGGGCGTCGGCCAGGTCTTCTCCGGCTCGCGCCCGTGGGCGGCCTCGTGGGCGGAGACGAAGCGCCCCTTCATAAGATCGACGGTCGGCTCGCCCTCGTAGGCGTTGAAGTCGCCGACGATCACGGTGGCAGAGGCGCCCCGCCGCGCATCGGCCCACTCCAGCAACCGCTTCGCCTGGGCGAGCCGGATGCCGATGGCCGGCGGCGGCCAGTGGAGGTGCGTGTTGTAGAAGTCCACAGTGGCGCCGTCAGGAAGCCGCAGCCGGAGCCGCTGCGCCACGTTGTCCTGCAGGACGTAGTCCAGCCCCTCGTGCGCCTCCACGGGCAGCCGCGTCATCACGGCGATCGCCTGGGACTGCGCGGCCTTCCCCTGGTGACCCATGTGGAAGATGGAGTACTCCGGCTCGCCGCCGATCCGCTCGTTCACCAGGCGGCGGATGGTCATCCCCTCATCCGCCGTCAGGTTCACCTCCTGGAGCCCGATCACGTCCGGGCGAAGGTCGACGAACTGCGAGATGATCAGCGGCTGCCGCTCCTCGTAGCGGCCGATCCGGTTGAACAGATTAAGGGTGGCGACTGTGATGGTGCTCACGGTAGACCTCTCGTCCCCCGATCCTGATCGGGGCGCTCCGGTCATTGTATCAGGACGCGCGCCCTAGCCGCCCTCGCCGGCGGGCAGCGGCCGCCCCTCCCGGTGCGAGCGCGCGGCCAGCAGGGCCAGCGCCAGCGCCGCCCGGCCGTCGGCCCCCGTCACCTCCGGCTCGCGGTCGCTCGCCACGCAGTCGATGAAGTGCGCCATCTCTAGCTGGTAGGCCTCCCCGAAGCGGTCCAGGAACCAGCCCACGTAGTCGTGCCGGACGCCCTCAGCGGTGAGGCGGCGGACCGCCGTCTGCCGCTCGTACCCGACAGCGATCTTGCCCCGCTCACCCATCACCTCCATGCTCACATCGTAGCCGTAGGCGGCGCGCAGGCTGTTGGTGATGACGGCCAGCGCGCCCGTCTCCAGGCGCAGCGCCGTCACCGCCGTGTCCGCGAATCCCTCACCGCCATCGGGCAAGACAAGCGTGGAGGCCGTCGCGAACACCTCCACGACCTCCAGGCCGGTCAGGAAGCGCACGCTGTCCAGATCGTGGATCGCGGTGTCGGTGAACAGGCCGCCGCGGCGGCGGAGCTGCTCCACGCCCGGCGGGCTCGGGTCGCGCGTGGTGCCGACGATCAGCTCTACGGCGCCGAGCTCGCCGTCCGCTATCGCCTGCCGCGCCTCGCGGTAGGCGGGGTCGAACCGCCGCTGGAAGCCGATCTGGAGCTTCACACCCTGACCGGCCGCCTCGGCGAGGGCGGCGTCGGCGCTCGCCAGGTCAAGCGCTACCGGCTTCTCGCAGAAGACGTGCTTCCCGGCGCGGGCGGCCTCGCGGATCAGGGCGCCGTGGGTGTCGTTCGGGGTGGCGATGACGACGGCCTGGATCGAGCCGTCGGCCAGCAGCGCCCGGTGGTCGGTCAGGACCGCCGCCGCGGGCGCGAGACCGGCCGCCCGCCGCGCCGCGTCCTCATCGACGTCCGCCACCGCCACCAGCGCAGCGCCGGGGAGACGAAGCGCCAGCGTCTCGCAGTGGTAGCGCCCCATCACGCCGGCGCCGATGACGCCCACCCGGACCTTGTCGGCCATGCGAACATCATAGGGAGAACGGCGGCAAGGTTCCATCGGGCGGGGCCGCTACGCGCGCGCTGTTGTAACATACGCAGCGAAATGGCGGTCTCCAGGCGGCGCGGCGTCGGCTACGTGCTCTCGCACGAGCAGTTCCCGCCGGGCGAGCTCATCGAATACGCCGTCGCGGCGGAGGCGGCGGGCTTCGACGCCGTCTGGGCCAGCGACCACTTCCACCCCTGGCAGGACAACCAGGGACACGCCGGCCAGGCCTGGATGACCCTGGCCGCCATCGGCCAGCGGACGAGCCGAATCACGATGGGCACGGCCGTCACCTGCCCCATCTACCGCTACCACCCGGCGATCGTCGCCCAGGCCTTCGCCACGCTCGGCCTGCTCTACCCCGGACGGGTGTTCCTTGGCGTCGGCACGGGGGAGGCGGTGAACGAGACGGCGGCGGGCGGCGGCTGGGGCCCCTACCGGGAGCGGCTGGCGCGCCTGCGCGAGGCGATTACGCTGATCCGGCGGCTGTGGGCCGGTGCCTGGGTGACGTCCGCGGGGCCTGCCTTCCCCCTGCCCAACGCCCGCATCTACGACGCGCCATCAGAGCCCGTTCCGGTCTACATCGCGGCGTCCGGCCCGAAGTCCGCCGCGCTCGCCGGTGAACTGGGCGACGGCTGGATCACGGACGCCCCGACGCTGACCGAGCGCCCGGAGATCGGCGAGGCGTTCCGCGCCGCCGCGTCGGCGGCGGGAAAGCGCCCCGGCGAGATGCCGGTCCTGGCCGAGCTGTACGCGGTCGTCGGGGACGAGGACGAGGCGCTGGCGGTGGCGCCGCTGTGGCAGTTCGGCCCGGTGATGAGCGAGCTCATATCGGAGCCCGACCCGCGGGGTGTGCAGCGCCGCGCCGCCGAGCTCTCGTCGCCGGAGCGGACTGTCCGCTCCTGGGCCATCGGGCGCGACCCCGCCGTCCACGTACGGAACATGGAGGAGCTGTTCGCGGCGGGAGCGACGGGGGTGTACGTCCACTCCGCGCAGCCGGACCAGCGCCGCGTCATCGAGTTCTACGGCCGGGAGGTCCTGCCGGCGCTGTCCCGATCTGAGCGGGCCTGATGCACCAGTTCAGCTTCGACTTCGGCGACCCGTTCTTCGACCTGGGCGGCTGGCAGGCCGGCCTCCAGGTCATCACGTTCGAGAACGTCTACGGGCTGGACCCGAAGCTGACGCGCGTCGAGGAGGACGGCGGCCGCTGGACGGTCACGGCGGAGGGGCTGACCTGGGCGGGCGGACAGCGGCGGCGGGCCGGCCGCGCCTGGCTGCGGGCGACGCCGGCGGCCGGCGGCGTCGAGCTCGTCGCCGGTACGGAGCACGACGAGAAGGTGCGCTGCCTCAAGCTGATCCTGCGGGGGCTGCCCACCGGCAACCTCACGGGCCGCCGCTGGGAGAGCGGCCCCGTACCGCCCGCGGGGACCGTCCTGCGCTACCCGTTCGACGCCCACGCGCCGCTGGCGCTCCACACGCCGCTCGTTTTCCTCTCGGACCCGGAGGGAGGCCACGTCTACTTCCGCTCTCTGGACGACCGCGTGCGCTGCAAGCGGTTCGCGGCCTATCCGAGCGACGGCGCCACCACGATGGAGCTGATCCACGAGGAGGCGGCGCACGAGATGAGCGGTTCGGTCCAGACGCCTGCCTGGCACGTCGGCCGCTGCGCCGACCCGGAGTCGGTTGTCGAAGAGCACCTGCGCCACCTGGAGGCGGCGTACGGGCTGCAGCCCTGGGAGACACGGCCCGATGTGCCCGGCTGGGCGCGTGAGATCGCGTTGGTCGTCTCGGTCCACGGGATGCACTGGACGGGCTACGTGTTCAACACGTACCGGGGCATCCTGCGCACCCTGGAGTGGGTGTGCGAGCGGATCGAAGGGCGGAGAGTGCTGGCGTTCCTGCCCGGCTGGGAGGGACGCTACTACTGGCAGTACGGGGACTACCGGCCGGAGCCGCTCCTCGGCGGCGAGGCGGGCTTCCGCGAGCTGGCGGAGGGCGCGCGCAAGCTCGGCGTGGCGCTTATGCCGATGTTCGGGGCGAATTGCGCCAACACCGGCCTGCCGGGCTTCGAGACGTGGGGCAAGCCGTCCCTCCTCCGCTCGGCGGGCGGCCTGGAGCTACAGGGGAACAAGCCGGACTGGGACGCTTCGCGGGCGAACGATCCCGGCTGGCAGGCGTGGCTGAACCCGGGCGCGCCCGCCTGGCGGGAGCGCCTCCTGGCGCAGGTCAGCGGCCTCGTCGGGGAGTACGGCCTGCCGGCCGTCTTCTTCGATACGCACCACTTCTGGGAGAACGACCCTCACTACCCGGTGTACGAGGGGCTGCTGGCGCTGCGGGACGGCCTGAAGGTGCGCTTCCCCGGCCTCCTCATCGCCGGCGAGGGGTGGTACGACGCGCTGGGGGCGGTGACCCCGGTGTCCCAGGTGGGGGCGACGGCCAACTGGCCGCAGGTCTTCTCGCGCTACAACCGCACCTTCGGCCACCTGATGTGGGGCGACCCCAGCCGCGCCAGCACGGGGGTGCACGAAGCGGGCACTACGGGATTCGGCCTGGTGCCCGACGCCGCGCACTGGTGGCCGACGGTCACCATAGTCGACAGCACACTGCAGCGGGCGGCGGACAAGGTGGAGCAGGTCATCGAGCAGGCGCGACAGTACGCCCGGCGCTACCTGGCGTAGCGCACAGCAAAGGCAGTCGCCGCGCTGCCGACCTGACGGTCAGTGGCGCGGCGACTCTCCTTCGGGCTACGTTTGGGTCTACTTCCAGACGATCTCGGCGGGGTCCCGCGCGTACGGGCCCAGCACGTCTTTCCATTCGTAGACGATGAGCGTGTCCAAGAGGGCCGAGCCCTCACCAGCGCGCTTCTTCCCTATCTCAGACTTCAGGGTGTCCAGCGCCTTGTGGACGTCCGGGCCAAACAGCGACTCCAGGTACTCCGGCGGGATGCGCGAGCCGCCTTCGTTGGCGCTGCCGTCGGGGTTAAGGGGCGCCGGGGCCAGCGGCGGCACGTAGTAGACGTTGGGGTGGGTGCCAAACTCGGGGTGAAGGGGCAGCGCCACCTTCCACTCGTTCACGAGGCGGGCGACGGCGCCTGACTCCTCGTCCAGGAAGCCGATGAAGGCGGCTCGGCCCGGGCAC
>JAUYGU010000140.1 GCA_030690405.1 Dehalococcoidia bacterium
ATCAAGCGGCAGAAGGGCGCCTCCGACGCCAAGCGGGGACAGCTCTTCACCAAGCTATCCAAAGAGGTCACGGTAGCCGCCCGCGAAGGCGGCGGCGACCCAAACGCCAACCCCCGCCTGCGGCTCGCGATCGATAAGGCGCGCGAGAGCAACATGGCCGCCGACACGATCAAGCGCGCCATCGACCGTGGGTCCGGTGGTAGCGAGGCGGAGGCGCTGGTCGAGGCCACCTTCGAGGGGTACGGCCCCGGCGGCGTCGCCATCCTCCTCCAGGTCGTGACCGACAACCGCAACCGTACCGTGTCCGAGATCCGCACCACCCTCGCGCGTAACGGCGGTAACCTTGGCGAGGCGGGAAGCGTCGCCTGGCAGTTCGATAGCGTCGGCTACATCGCGCTGGTCGCGGGCGACGCCGACCCGGAGGAGGTGGCGCTGGCGGCCATCGACGCCGGCGCCCAGGACGTTCGCACGGAGGGCGGCAGCGTGGAGGTCGACACGGCGCCGACGGAGCTTGTCAAGGTACGAAAGGCGCTGGAAGAAGCGGGCCTGAAGATCGCCGCCGCGGAGCTCTCCATGCTCCCCAAGAACACCCTCCCCCTGGACGAAAGCTCGGCCGGGCAGGTCCTGCGGCTTCTCGACATCCTCGAAGACCTGGACGACGTCCATAAGGTCTACTCCAACGCGGACTTCCCGGATTCCGTCCTCATGGAGTACGCGGCGGCTCAGTAACGCCTAGAAGTGGCCGCTTGACCCTTCCACTTCGCTCTCGCCCGGTCGAGTCGCCTTCGGCGACAGGACAGGCTCCCACAGACGCCCTCATCGTCCTCGGAATAGACCCCGGCCTCGCCGTCACCGGCTACGGCGTCGTCCGTGTCCAAGGCCGCGACCACTCCTGCCTCCGCTTCGGGGCGGTCCGCGCGTCTGAGAAGCTATCGCGCGGCGAGCGCCTGCTCGTCATCTACCGCGGTCTGCTGGAGGTCATCCGCGAGTCGCGGCCGCACGAGGTCGCCGTGGAGGACTTCTACGCGGGGCACGTGCGCGCCGCCGTCGCCATCGGTGAGGCACGGGCGATGGCGCTGCTGGCGGCGGCGCAGGCGGAGCTGCCGGTGGCGCTCTACAAGCCGCTGGAGGTCAAACAGTTCGTGACCACCTACGGCCAGGGGAGCAAGGAGCAGGTGCAGGAGATGGTGCGCGTCCTGCTGGGCTTGGAGGAGCCGCCTCAGCCCGCGGACGCCGCCGACGCCCTGGCCGTGGCGCTCTGCCACTGCATGCGCCGGGCCAGCCCTCTGGGAGCGGTCCGATGAGCCCCATCGCCCGCCTGAAGGGCGTCGTCGCGGAGCGCGGGCCGGACTGGCTCATCGTCGACGTGAACGGCGTCGGCTACCTCGTCTACGGGCCCGCGGGGACGGTCGCCGCCGCCAGAGTCGGGGCGGATATCGCCCTCCACACGCACCTGACCGTCCGCGAGGACGGCATGACGCTCTACGGTTTCGCCTCCGCCGACGAGCGGCGGCTGTTCCAGACGCTGACCGCCGTCAGCGGCGTCGGCCCCAAGGCGGCGCTGGCGCTGCTCTCCGTCATGCCCGCCGACGAGCTCTCCTACGCCATCGCCTCCGGCAACGCGGCCGCGCTCTCGCGGGCGCCGGGCGTGGGCCAGAAGCTGGCGAGCCGCATCGTGCTGGAGCTGCGCGACAAGCTGGCGCCCGAGGCGCCGGTAGCCCTCCCCGGCGACGCGCCGGAGGTGGTGGCGGCGCTGATGGGGCTGGGCTACAGCCAGGCGGAGGCGCTGGAGGCGGTGGCGAAGAGCGAGCCCCCGCCGGACGCGCCGGTCGAGGACCGCGTGCGCCTCGCCCTCGGCTACTTCGCGCGCCCAGACGGGCACCCGTCTGGGCGCGCGCGGTCTGGGGGAGAGTAGCGCGCCGTGCCCCCTGACCCGGAACACGACCCCTCCGGCGAGAGCCGCGAGCTGTTCGACGACGCCCTAATCCGCACCCACCTCGCCAACGAGCGCACGTTCCTCGCCTGGCTGCGTTCGGCCGTGGTGCTGCTGGGCGTCGGGCTGGGCGCCGTCGCCCTGGGCGGTAGCGGCGGCTTCGAGGAGGTCGTGGCGCTCGTCCTCGGCGGCGTCAGCGTCGTGGCCGCGCTGGTCATGGTCGTCTGGGCGTACGTCAGCTTCGGGGCGACGACCGCAAGCATCGAGCGCCGCCGCTACCGCCCGCCGCGGGCGTTCATCGCCACGGCGACGGCGCTGGTCGCCGTCACCGGCGTGGTCGTGATCGCCCTCCTGGCCGTCGAGGCGCTGGACTAGGGCGCGCCGCTCATCCTGAGCCTGTCGAAGGATGAGTTGGCGTAGTCGGCGCCGCTATTCGTCGCCGCTCTCCAGCGGACGCCACAGCGAGAACACCTGCATCGCCACCACGCCCGACACGAACAGCCCCGCGCCGATGAGCAGGGCGTTTCGCTCCAGGTTCGCCGTCAGGAACGCCACCGAGGCCAGGGCGACGATCGGCAGCAGAGGCAGCCGCCCCACGTTCAGCGGCACGCGGAACGGCCGCGGCACGTCCGGCCGGGTGTAGCGCAGGACGATGAGCGAGACGTTCACCGCCGCGAAGCCGATGAACACGGCGAAGTTCGTCGCCCCCGCCACGAGGCCGATGTCCCCCGAGAGGGCGAAGCCCGCCGAGACTAGCAGCGAGAGGGCGATCGCCCGCGCCGGCGTCCTCGCGACCGGGTGCACCCAGGCCAGGAACCGTGGCAGCGCCGCCGTCGAGGCCATGCCGTAGATCAGCCGCGAGGCCGCCACCAGCAGCAGCAGTATCGTGTTGGCGGTGGAGAAGAGCGCCACCACCGCCACGAAGTCCGAGGCGCGTCCGCCCAGCACCTTCGCCGCCACCGCCGCCAGCGGCGCCTCCGAACCGCTAAGCTCTTGCCAGCCCAGCACGCTGACGGCGGCTACAGCCACCATCAGGTAGAGGCCTGACGTCACCGCTATCGCCAGCAGCATCGCCTTCGGCACGATGTGGACGGCGTCTCGCGTCTCCTCCGAGAGCGTCGCGATCTGCTCGAAGCCGATGAAGGCGAACATCACCAGCGCCGCCCCCGAGAAGATCCCCGCCGCTCCCATCTCCGCCTCCAGCAGGTCGACGTCGCCCAGGTGCGGCACCCCGATGGCGATCACGAAAACGAGGCCGCCCACCTCCGCCAGCGTCAGGATCACGGAGAGCCACACCGCCTCCCGTATGCCGTAGAAGGCGATGAACGTGGCCGCGACCAGCGCCGCCAGCGCTAGCACGGTCGGGTCGACGTCCACGAAGGTGTGCAGGTAGCCGCCGAAGCCGAGCGAGACCGCCGCCGCGGCGACCAGGTTCCCGATCACGATCAGCCAGCCCACCACGAACGCCGCCCGCAGGCCCAGCGCCTGCCGCGTGTACTCGTAGTCCGCGCCGGCCTTGGGGAAGGCCGAGGCGAGCTCCGCGTAGCTGAGGCCGATGACGGCGGCCATCGCCGCCGCCATCAGGAACGAGATCCAGACGGCATCGCCGGCCTTGCCCGCCACCTCGCCGACCAGCGCGTAGATGCCGGCGCCGAGGATGATACCGATGCCGCCAAGCGTCGTCTCGAACAGGCCGAGGCTGCGGCGGAGCGTCGCGGGGTCTTCCGGCTTCAAGTCGTGCGGATTCTAACAGCCCGCGAGCCCACTGTCATTCTGAGGCGGTAGGGGCGCTGCTCGCTGCGTCCCCTGGGGCGGGGCAAGCGCCGCTTACAGCGCTCGCCGCAGCGTGCGCGTCCCCGGCGTCCGGTACACGGCCTCGAATTCCGGGTCCAGCTTCTCCGCGACGGGCACGAACCCGCACTTCTCGTACGCTCGCTGCGCCGGGTCGTTTCCGATGAACACGCTGATGTCCGCCACCGTCGCGCCGCGGCTGCGGCCGCGCTCCAGGATCTCCTCCATCAGCCGGTCGACGAGCCCTCTACGGCGGAACTCGGGGAGTGTCGCCACGTTCTCCACGATCCACGCCCCGGGCGGGTGCTCCGGCAGCACGTTCATGATCGACTTCCCGCGCTCAAAGCCGGCCGCGGCCTGCTCCTCACTCCTCTCGGTCTTCCGGTTCGCCTCGATCCCCGCCGCCCGCAGCGTGGGGCCGCCCAGCTCGTGCTCGAAGTAGCCGCACAGCGCCGACGCCGGCCTGCCGTCCACCTCGGCGACGAAGAACGTCGAGTAGTGCACCCAGTGGAGCTGCTCCGTCGTGGTGAGCGCCTCCAGGTACCGCAGCTTGTACGCTTCGTCGCCGTCGAGCAGGAAGTCCCAGAACCCGCGCGCCAGCTGCGAGCGGAACGCGGTCAGCGTCACCCAGGCGATGAACGGCGCGTGCTGAGGCGTGGCTTCAACGATGCGGAGCCGGGTTTCCATTGCCATGCGACCTCGTCTCCCAACCGCCCGTCCGGAGGCATCATACATACCTGCGCTCGATGGCATCAACCGGCGAGCGTCCCGCGCCGCCGGTGATACAATCGGGGAAGTCATGACCACCGCTTCCGCCGAGTTCCGTCTCGTCGCCGACTACCGGATGACCGGCGACCAGCCCCAGGCCGTCGATAAGCTCGTCGAGGGGCTGCGCGCAGGCCAGAAGCACCAGACGCTGCTGGGCGTCACCGGCAGCGGCAAGACGTTCACCATGGCCAACGTCATCGCCCGCTACAACCGCCCCACGCTCGTCATCTCGCCCAACAAGACGCTGGCCGCCCAGCTCTACTCCGAGTTCCGCGAGTTCTTCCCCGACAACGGCGTGGAGTTCTTCGTCTCCTACTACGACTACTACCAGCCGGAGGCCTACATCCCCCGGACCGACACCTACATCGCCAAGGACGCCGATATCAACGAGGAGATCGATAAGCTGCGCCACGCCGCCACCCGCGCCCTGTTCGAGCGGCGCGACGTCGTCATCGTCGCCTCCGTCTCCTGCATCTACGGCCTGGGCGAGCCGTCCGAGTACTACAGCTTCGTGCTCAGCTTCAAGAAGGGCGAGACCTGCAACCGGCAGCGCGCCCTGCGCCGCC
>JAUYGU010000144.1 GCA_030690405.1 Dehalococcoidia bacterium
TCACGCAGGGGACCATCATCCGTCGCGACACGGGCTTCTGGCTCAGCAGCATAATCATGGCCGCGCTCTCTATGGCCGTCTTCGGCTGGCTGTTCAATCCGGACACGCAGCCGTTCGACCTGGCGCTGGTGGACGAGGACCACTCGCAGGCCTCGCGGACGCTGATGGAGGCGTTCGAAGGGATCGATAGCGTTGAGACGCGGGAGGGCTCCCGGGACGGCGAGCTGGCGTCGCTTCAGGACGGCGACCTGGGAGCGGTGGTGATCGTGCCGGAGGGGTTCGAGGACGAGCTGGCGGACGGCTCCGCCTCTCTCGTCGTCTACTACGACAACTCCAACCCGATCCGCGTCGGCTATGCCACCAGCAC
Organism: Dehalococcoidia bacterium; assembly: GCA_030690405.1. The sequence continues at coordinate 368 of JAUYGU010000144.1, forward strand.
CGTCAAAGCGGTGGTGGACAGCTACAACGAGCAGTTCGTGGGCCAGAGCGACGCCGTCAAGCTGAGCGAGCAGGCGGTGTCTACGCGAAACGTAAGCTACATGGACTTCCTGACCCCGGGCATGGTGGGAATGACGATCATGTGGGTGAACCTGGGGGTCGGCTTCCTCCTGGTGACCTGGCGGGAGCAAGGCATCCTCCGCCGGCTGGGGGTGACGCCGCTCCGGCCCGGCAGCCTCATCGCCAGCCAGGCGGTGTCCTTCTCCATCGTCTCGCTGATGCAGACGGTCATCATCCTCACGATGGGCCGCCTGGTCTTCGACGTGACGGTCAGCGGCAGCTATCTGTGGCTGGCGGTGACCGTCGTCCTCGGCGTGGCGGCGATGCTCTCCATCGGTTACGTTATCGCCAGCCTGCTCAAGTCCGTGACATCGGTCAACGCTGTGATAAACCTGGTTGCCTTCCCCATGATCTTCCTGGGCCGGTCCTACTTCCCGCTGGACCCGCCTCCGGCGGTGGCGCCGCTCGTTTACGCGATTCCCCTCACGCACCTGAACGATGCCCTGCGCGAGATCGTGAACCACGGCGGCGGCCTCGGCGACCTCTGGCTGAGCTGGCTGATCCTCGCCGCCTGGGTGGTTGCCGGCTTTGGCCTGTCCATGCGGCTGTTCCGCTGGCAGTAGTTCTCCCTTGACGCGCCGCGCGGTCGGTGCTACCGTCCTGGCGGTGGGTCAAGAGGAGAATGGGCGATGGCGCCGAAGCCAATCAGGGGAAGGCGGAGGGGCAGGGCGTACACCCGCTGGTGGGTCTACGCGGCGGGGGCGGCGGGGGGCGCGGCCGTTCTGGCGCTTTTCGTAATCGTTAGCGGCCTGACCGGCGGTGACACGGAAGATCCACCCCTGGTGGTGCCCGTTCCCAGGCCGGCAGGCCTGGCGCAGGAAGGGCACGTGCTGGGTGCCCCCAGCGCCCCGGTGACCATCACCGAGTACGCTGATTTCCAGTGACCGTTCTGCCGCAGGTTCGCCGTGGGCGTCCTCCCGACCATCGAAGAAGAGTTCCTGCTGACCGGTAAGGCGAAGCTGGAGCTGCGGCCTATCGCCTTCCTGGGGGAGCTCTCGGGGCTGGCCGCGCAGGCGGCCGAGTGCGCGAACGAGCAGGGCCGCTTCTGGCGGTTCCACGACATCCTGTACGCCAACCAGGGCGGTAAGGGCAGCGACGCTTTCTCGCGGGAGCATCTCCAGCGGTTTGCGGAGGCGCTTGGCCTGGACACCGCCGCCTTCGCTTCCTGCCTCGACTCCGGTAAATACGCTTCGATGGTCGCGGACGATACGAACGCCGCGCAGCAGCGAGGCGTCGACTCCACGCCGACGCTGTTCGTCAACGGCAGGGAGGTGGCGGGCAGCCTGGAGGAGATGAGGGCCGCGATACAGGGGGGCCTGTCTCCCGAATCCTGAGCGTGAGGCCTGAGGCCCGGGGCTACTACCCTTCAGACAGGGGGGCGTACTCCGCGGGCTAGGGACGCCGGCCAGGAGAAGGGGCGCTCAGGGGTAGATCCCCCGCACCCGCGTCGCCTCCTCGACGCGCGAGACGGCGAGAAGCATCGCGGCTTCCCGCAGGGAGGCGCGCTCCTTCTCCGCCAGGGCGCACACCTCCCGATAGGCGCGGGTGATCGCTCTCTGAAGCCGCTCCCGGACCTCCTCTTCCTCCCAGAAGAAGAACTGGAGGTCCTGCACCCATTCGAAGTAGGAGACGATGATCCCGCCGGCGTTGGCCAGGATGTCCGGCACCACCAAAACGCCCTTGTCCGCCAGGATGGCGTCTCCGTCCGGCGTGGTCGGCCCGTTGGCACCTTCGACAACGAACCTGGCGCGGACGCCGCGGGCGATCTGTCCGCTGATCTGCCCCTCCAGCGCCGCGGGGACGAGGAAGTCCACCGGCAGCGTGAGCAGCTCCTCGCCGCTCAGCCGGTCGCCGCCCTTGAGATCGCTCAGGTTGGCGCCTTCGCTCTTGCGCGCCCAGAGCGCCTCCACGTCAAGCCCCTTCCCGTTGTGGAGGCCCCCGCTGGAGTCGGACAGGGCCACGATGCGCGCCCCCTCCTGGGCGAGGAGGGTGGCGGCGACGCCGCCGACGTTCCCAAACCCCTGCACGGCGACCGTCGCCCCCTCCAGCGCGATCCCCTTGTCGCGGCAGAGCTGCTGGATCACGTAGAGGATGCCGCGCCCGGTGGCCTCCTTGCGGCCCAGGCTGCCGCCGACGCTCACCGGTTTGCCGGTGACCACGCCGGCCTCAGTGTAGCCCCGGTGCATGCTGATCGTGTCCATGATCCAGGCCATGATCCGTTCGTCGGTCCCCATATCCGGCGCGGGGATGTCCTGGTCGTGGCCGATGATGATGCTTATCTCCGTGGCGTAGCGCCGGGTGAGGTTCTCCAGCTCTGTGCGCGAGAGCGTCTTCGGGTCGACGACGACACCGCCCTTGGCGCCGCCGTAGGGCAGGTTGACGACAGCGCTTTTCCAGGTCATCCACATCGCCAGCGCGCGCACCTCATCCAGCGTCACCGCGGGATGGTAGCGAATGCCGCCCTTGGCGGGTCCGCGGGCGAGGTTGTGCTGGACGCGGTAGCCCGTGAACACCTTCGTGCTGCCGTCGTCCATCTGCACGGGGAAGTTGCTGGCCAGCTCTCTCTTGCAGCTGCCCAGCACCTCGCGCAGGCCGTGGTCCAGGTTCAGCCTTTCGGCGGCGGCCTGGAACTGGGCGATGGCTGTCTCTAGCGGGCCGGCCTCAGCCTTAGCCGTGACCTTGGGAATCGCCATCGGATATCACCTGACTTTCGTCACAAGAGGCCTTGGGGCGGGAATCCAAGGCCTCTTGTCCATCGTCTAGCGCTGGCGCCGGCTATTCTTCCTCAGCCGGCTTCGCCTCCGGGTCATCGTCAACGGTGAAGTCTTCCTCCTCTTCCCCTTCCGCGACCCCCTCGCCGAGGTCTTCAATCTTCTCCGCCAGCGGGCCGGCGAAGGGCTCTTCGCCTTCCACAGCACGGAGCTCCGCAGGCAGGCGCAGCGTGTAGATCTTCGGGCGCGACTCAAGCACGATGGGTGCCCGCGCCGGGATGAGCTTGCCGATGATGACGTTCTCCTTGAGGCCCAGCAGGTGGTCCACCTTGCCGGTGATTGCCGCCTCTGTGAGCACGCGGGCCGTCTCCTGGAAGGAGGCGGCGGCCAGGAAGCTGTCCGTGTTGAGCGAGGCCTTGGTCACGCCCAGGAGCACGGGCTGCGCCGTGGCGGGCTCTCCGCCCTCCGCCAGCACCTTGGCGTTCACAGACTCGAACCGGAAGCGGTCCACAAGCTCGCCCGGCAGCAGCACGGAGTCGCCGGGTGAGTCTACGCGCACGCGTCGCAGCATCTGGCGAAAGATCACCTCGATGTGCTTATCGTTGATGGTCACGCCCTGGGAGCGGTAGACCTTCTGGACCTCCTCCACGAGGTATATCTGAACGGCCTCCGGCCCCTGGATGCGCAGGATGTCCTGCGGGTTCAGGGGGCCATCGGTCAGGGCCTGGCCGGCGTGAATCTGGTCGTTGTCCTGGACCCGCAGGCGGGCCGTGGCCGGCACCGTGTACTCGCGTTCGTCGCGCTCCTCAAAGGTGATGGAGAGGGCCTTGACCTTCCTCTTGCCCTGGATGGAGACCTTGCCGCCGGTCCGGGCCAGGACCTGAGCCGCCGGCACCAGCGCCTGCTCGTCGCCCTTCTTCGCCTTCGGCTGCGGCATCTCCGCCAGCACGGCCCCCTGCTCCACGTCCGCGCCGTCCTTCACCAGCACCTTCACGCCCTCCGGCAGAGCGTAATCGTCACGGTAGAGCTCCGCGCTGACGATCTTGATCCGGCGTATGTCGCCTTCGCGGGCGATCTCCGCCAGGCCGTCGATCTCGGAGATGAGGCCGGCGCCCTTAGGGACGCGCGCCTCGAACAGCTCCTCGACGCGGGGCAGACCGGAGGTGATGTCGATGCCGACGACGCCGCCGGTGTGGAACGTGCGCATGGTGAGCTGCGTGCCGGGCTCGCCGATGCTCTGGGCGGCGATGATCCCGACGGCCTCTCCCTGCGCCACCAGCCGGTTGCGCGCCAGGTCCCGGCCGTAGCAGGGCGCACAGATCCCCCGCTTGGTCTGGCAGGTGAGGGCGGAGCGCACGTAGACCCTATCGATCCCGGCCGCGATGATCCGGTCGGCCGCGTCCTTCATTATCTCCGTGTTTCGCTCGACGATGATTTCGCCGGTCTCGGGATGGGCGACGTCTGCGGCGGCCCAGCGGCCGACTATGCGCTCGTGCAGGGACTCGAACAGCCCCTTCTCCGTTGACTCACCCATCCAGATGCCGGCGGTGGTGCCGCAGTCATGGTCCTGGATGATCACGTCCTGAGCGACGTCGATCAGGCGGCGGGTGAGGTAGCCGCTGTCGGCGGTGCGGAGGGCGGTGTCGGCCAGCCCCTTGCGGGCGCCGTGGGTGGAGATGAAGTACTCCAGCACGGTGAGGCCTTCACGGAAGGAGGAGCGGATCGGCAGGTCTATGATGCGGCCCGCCGGGTCGACCATCAGGCCGCGCATACCCGCCATCTGCGCGATCTGGCTGATGTTACCCTTGGCGCCGCTGATCGCCATCAGGTACACGCCACCGTACTCGCTCAGGCTGTCCTTGATCAGGCCCTGCATCTCGTCGGTGGTGTCGCGCCAGATGGTGACCGCCTGGCTGTAGCGCTCTTCATCGGTGATGAGGCCCATGTTGAACTGGTCCTCGATCTCGGTGATCATCCGGTCGGCGGCAGCGAGGAGCTCCTCCTTCTTCTCCGGCACCTTCAGGTCGTTCATGGCGATGGTGATGCCGGACTTGGTGGCGTACTGGAAGCCGACCTTTTTCATTCGGTCCACCATCTGGGCGGTGCCGACGTTGTCCAGCTTGATGGAGGCCTCAGAGACCAGGTCCTTGAGGCACTTCTTGTCCATTACGTGGTTGCGGAAGCCCATCTCCTCCGGGAGCACCTCGTTGAAGATGATCCGCCCGGCGGTAGTCTCGATGAGCTCGCGGTTTGTCCTGGCGTCGCGGACGCGGATGCGGGCGCGGAGGTCAAGGTGGCCCGTATCGTACGCCATCTTGGCCTCGTCGAAGCTGCCGTATATGCCCTGGAAGGCGCCGTTGCCGTTGGCGGGGCGGAACTCGCCCCTGGCGCCGTCCCTGATGTCCGTCAGGTAGTAGCAGCCGAAGACGATGTCCAGGGTGGGCGCCACCACCGGCTCGCCGTTGGAGGGGAGCAGGAGGTTCTGGGTGGAGAGCATCACCTGGCGCGCCTCCGCGACGGAGGCGCGTGAAAGCGGCACGTGGACCGCCATCTGGTCGCCGTCGAAGTCGGCGTTGAAGGCGGTGCACACCAGCGGGTGGATCTGGATGGCGCTGCCATCGATGAGCACCGGCTCGAACGCCTGGATGCCCAGGCGGTGCAGCGTGGGGGCGCGATTGAGTAGCACCGGGCGGTCCTTGGCGATGTCGTCCAGGATGTCCCAGACCTCCGGCCGGGCGCGCTCAACGATGCGCTTGGCCGACTTGATGTTGTGGGCCAGGTTGCGCGCCACGAGGGCGTGCATCACGAACGGCTTGAACAGCTCCAACGCCATCTTCTTCGGGATGCCGCACTGGTGGAGCTGAAGCTCCGGCCCAACGACGATCACCGAGCGGCCGGAGTAGTCGACTCGCTTGCCCAGGAGGTTCTGGCGGAAGCGGCCCTGCTTCCCCTTCAGCATGTCGGACAGCGACTTCAGCTTGTGGTTGCCGGCCGTGGATACGGCGCGGCCGCGGCGGCCGTTATCGATGAGCGAGTCGACAGCCTCCTGGAGCATCCGCTTCTCGTTGCGGATGATGATCTCGGGCGCGCCCAGCTCCAGCAGCCTCTTGAGACGGTTATTGCGGTTGATGACGCGGCGGTAGAGGTCATTGAGGTCGCTGGTTGCGAAGCGGCCGCCGTCCAGCTGCACCATGGGCCGCAGGTCCGGCGGGAGGACGGGCAGGATGCTCATGACCATCCAGGCCGGCTTGCTGCCGCTCTTGCGGAACGCCTCCACCACGCGCAGGCGCTTGGTGGCCTTCTTGCGGCGCTGGCCGCTGAAGCTCTGTATCTCGTCGCGGAGCTTGACAGCCAGCGCGGTCAGGTCCAGGCGGTCCAGGATGTTCACGATCGCCTCGGCGCCCATGCCGGCCGTCAGCAGATCCGGGTAGCGGTCCGTGAGCTCTCTCAGCTTCTGCTCCGGCAGGAGTGTGCACTGGTCGTCGCGGACCGGGTCCTTGATCTCCTCCAGGCTCGCGATGATCTCCTGGCACTGCGCCTGTCCCGCCTCTTTCTCCGCGATGATCGCCTTGCGCAGGGGCTCGAGCTCCGCGGTGGCGGTCTCTCTCTGCCGGCTCAGCTCCGTGGCCAGCGCCCGCTCCATCTCCTGCCGCTTCTTCCCGCGCTCCTTCTCCAGCGCCTTGAGTCGCTTCTCGAGTTCAGTCTGGAGGCGCTTGGGGGCGTTGCGGGGCAGCGGAGCGTAGCGTTCGGCGATGACGAATTCGGCGGCTCCGGCCGGGCCCGTGGCGGGCAGGGCCAGCTTCTTGGAGGCGGGCTTATCGCCCGTCTTCTCGATGTCCTGGAGGAGGGCTTCCGCCTTTTCGCGCAGGGTGGCGGCCTTCTTCTCGTACTCGGCGTCAACGGTGAGCAGCTTCGCCTCCCGCTGCTCCGCCAGCCGGGCGATGGTTTCGGCGGCGGCGCTCTCAACGGCGGAGATGCGCTCCGCGTACTCCGTATCCTTCGCCTGGGCGATCTGGTCCATCTCCTGCTGGAGAGTCTCCAGCGCCTTCTGGCGGGCGTCCTCCTTCACCGAGGTGACCACGAACTGGGCGAAGTAGAGGACGCGCTCCAGGGTGCGGGGCGAAACGTCCAGGAGGAGACCGATGCGGCTTGGCGTCCCCTTTACGAACCAGATGTGCGCCACCGGCGACGCGAGCTCAATGTGGCCCAACCGCTCCCGCCGCACCTTGGTGCGCGTCACCTCCACGCCGCACTTATCGCAGACGATGCCCTTGTAGCGCACCCGCTTGTACTTGCCGCAGTAGCACTCGAAGTCCTTGGTGGGCCCGAAGATCTTCTCGCAGAACAGGCCGTCCTTCTCAGGCTTCAGCGTCCGGTAGTTGATCGTCTCCGGCTTGGTGACCTCGCCGTAGGACCAGGAGCGGACCTGCTCCGGCGAAGCCAGGGATATGCGCAGGGCGTTGAAATCGTTGACCTCAAGAGCCAAGGAAATCCTCTCCCTTCTCGAAGCCGCTCATGTCGATTCCGAGCTCCGGGATCTCCGCGGCGGACGTTTCCGCCAGGGTCACCCGCTCCTCTTCTTCGTTCAGTACCTCCACCGCCAGTCCCAGGCTCTGCAGCTCCTTCACCAGCACCTTGAAGGACTCCGGCACGCCCGGTTCCTGGATGTCCTCCCCCTTAACGATCGCCTCGTAGGTCTTTACGCGGCCCACGACGTCGTCCGATTTGACGGTGAGGAGCTCCTGAAGGATGTGGGCGGCCCCGTAGGCTTCCAGCGCCCACACCTCCATCTCGCCGAAGCGCTGCCCGCCGAACTGAGCCTTGCCGCCCAGCGGCTGCTGCGTGATTAGCGAGTACGGGCCGGTGGAGCGGGCGTGGATCTTGTCCTCCACCAGGTGCACCAGCTTCATCATGTAGATGTAGCCGACGGTCACCGGCTGGTCGAACGGCTCCCCGTTGCGGCCGTCTATCAGTACCTGCTTGCCGTAGGTGGGCGCCGCCAGCCCCCTATCCAGGAACATCCTTTCAGACCGGAGTTCCAGCTCGTGGAGGGGCTTGCCGCGCACCTTCTTCTCCCCCTGCTGCTCCAGCCAGAGCTCCAGGCAGGCGCGCTTGGCCTCTCCCACGCGCTGCTCGTCGAACACGGCTCGCGCGTCGTAGCCCTTCTGCTTCAGCCAGGCCGCGGCCTTCGCCGCGTCAACGTTCTCGCCGATCCCGTCGTGGCCGATGCCGTTGGGGCCGGCAGTGATCGCGTCCGCCTGCTCGCACAGCCAGGTGCGGCAGAGGGCGTCCTCGATCGTGCCCGGGTTGCCGCCATCGAACACG
>JAUYGU010000146.1 GCA_030690405.1 Dehalococcoidia bacterium
GGCCAGCGGAGACGTCGACGTGCGCAGCGTGAGCGGCCACCTCAGCGTCAACACCTGCGGCGGCCGCTGCCAGCTGAACACCAAGAGCGGCCGCATCCGCATCGGCAGGGTGGAGAAGGCGGCCCGCGTTTCCACCCTCAGCGGCAGCGTGGAGATCGGCACCGCCGGCGAGGAAGAGGTGGTGGTCAAGTCTATCTCCGGCGGCGTCACCGTGCGCGTCGCCGAGGGCAAACGCCCGCACATCAAGGTGCGGACGCTCTCCGGCAAGCTCCACTGCGACTGCCCCCAGGGCACGGACTTCGACATCAAAGCCAGCACCTTCTCCGGCTCCGTTGAAGTCACCGGACCATGAGCCCGACCCGCACTACCGCCGTCCGGGCAGCCCCAGGCGCCATCGTGTTTACGGACATCGCCGGCTTCACGGAGTTCACCGCCGCGCGTGGCGATGAGGCCGCCCTCGCCCTCCTCGCCCTCCAGGAACGGCTGGTCCGCGAGGAGATGGACGACCGCGGGCGCATCGTCAAGGAGTTGGGCGACGGCCTGATGCTCTGGTTCGACGACCCCTGCCGGGCCGTCGCGGTGGCGCTGGCCCTCCAGGAGCGGTTCGACCGCGAGGCCACCGCCGAGGAGCTGCCCCTGTGGGTGCGCATGGGCGTGCACTACGGGCAGCCGGCACAGCGGGGCGACGACCTGGTAGGCCACGACGTGAACGTCGCCTCCCGAATCGTGGAGCTTGCCGCGCCCGGCGAGGTGCTCGCATCCGAGGCGGCCGTTCAGCGCATCGGCGACGGCCTGCCAGACGTCTTCTTCGAGGAGGTGGGGCCGGTGGTGATGAAGGGGATCCCCGCGCCCATCGCGCTCTACCGCGCTCTGCGGGTGTAGGCGGCTACCCCCGCCAGGGGCGGTCGCGGGCCAGCGAGAGCAGCTCCTCCACCGCGCCCGAGGCCCCCGCCACGATCCCCTCGCTGTCGATCGTCGCCGGGCCGCCGTCACGGTCCCGGACGGCACCGCCGCCCTCCGTGACCAACACTATCCCCGCGGCGACGTCCCAGGGGTAGAGGTAGTGGTGCAGGAACAGGTCGTAGCGGCCGCAGGCGGCGTAGGCCAGCCCCAGCGCCGCACTCCCCATCACCCGCACGCTCTGCACCGGCCACACCTCCGCGATGAGCTCCAGCATGCGGGCCGCGCGGGCGTCCTCGTATCCCAAATCGGCACCGATCACGCAATCCGCCAGCCGCTGGGCAGCCGACACCCGCGCCGGCTGCCCGTTCACGGTCAGGCCGGCGCCCCGCTGCGCGAAGAACTCCTCGCCGGTGGCCGGGGCGTAGGTCAGCCCCAGCAGCGGTTCGCCGTCGTGGCAGAGAGCGATATTCGTCGCGAAATACGGTATCCCCCGCGAGAAGTTGTGGGTGCCGTCCAGCGGGTCGATGACCCATAGCCAGCCCCCGCGCGGGGCCTGACCGGCGGTCTCCTCCGCCAGCACCGCGTGGTCCGGATACTCCTGTCGTAGGGCGGACAGAATCGCCCGCTCAGCCGCCAGGTCCGTCTCCGTTACGACGTTTCCCCGCCCTTTGACCTGCACGTCCTGTCGCGCGCCGAAGGCCGCCATCGCGATGCGCCCGGCCTCCTGCGCGCAGGCGCGCGCGACCTCCGCCGCCGTCCTGCCGCTCGCCGCCAGGGGGAGCTCAGGCATACAGCCGCGCTACATGCGCTCCGGCGCGCTCACCCCGATCAGTGAGAGCGCCCGCGCCAGCACCAGCTTCGCCGCCGCGCACAGCTTCAGCCGCGCCTTCGAGAGCGCCTCGTCATCGGTGACCACGCGGCACTTCTCATAGAAGTCGTGGAACGCCGTCGCCAGGTCCATCGCGTAGTACGGGAGCTGGTGCGGCTCCAGGCTCAGGGCGACGCTCTCCACCAGCTCCGGCAGCTGGAGCATCTTGCGGATGAGCGCCTGCTCCGACTCGTGGGTGAGGAGGGAGACGTCGCCGTCGCCGAAGGAGGGGATGCGCTCCGCCGCATGCGAGAGGATGCCGGCGATGCGGGCGTGGGCGTACTGGACGTAGTAGACGGGGTTCTCGGCGCTCTGCCGCTTGGCGAGCTCGATATCGAAGTCCATGTGCGAGTCCGCCGCCCGCCCGACGAAGAAGAAACGCACGGCGTCCGCGCCCACCTCCTCCACCACCTCTCGCAGGGTGATGATCTCGCCCGCGCGCTTGGAGAGCTTGACGACCTCCGCGCCGCGCCTCAGGCTGACGAGCTGGTACACGATTATCGTCAGCCGCTGCGGGTCCACGCCCAGCGCCGCCACCGCGGCCTTCATGCGCGGGACGTGGCCCTGGTGATCGGCGCCCCAGACGTTGATCACTTTCTCGAAGCCGCGCAGCAGGAACTTGTCGTAGTGGTAGGCGACGTCCGAAGCGAAGTAGGTGGGCGCGCCGCTGGAGCGCACCAGCACGTTGTCCTTCTCGTCGCCCAGCTCCGAAGACGAGAACCAGACGGCGCCCTCGCGCTCCGTGACGTAGCCGCCCTCGCGCAGGTGGGCCAGCGCCTTCTCGTAGGTGGTGTCGGAATAGAGAGAGCGCTCGGAGAACCAGCGGTCGTAGTGCACGTCCACCAGCGCCAGGTCGTCCTTGATGACGTCCATCATCCGGGCGACGCCCAGGTCGTGCAGCTCCGGCGGGTAGGGTTCGCCGGGCGGCCCTAGGAGCGATTCGCCGCGCTCCTCCCTGATCCGCTCGGCCAGCAGCACCATGTAATCGCCCGGGTAGCCTCCCTCCGGTATCTCCACCTCGCGGCCGAAGAGCTGCTGGTAGCGGGCGTAGAGGGTGGCGGCGAACGTCTCCGTCTGGGTGCCGGCGTCGTTCACAAGGTACTCGCGCTGGACCTGGTAGCCGGCGGCGGCGAGCACATTCGCCAGCGTATCGCCCAGCGCAAGGCCACGGCCGTTGCCGACGTGGATCGGGCCGACGGGGTTCGCGGAGACGTACTCCACCTGCAGGGAGCGGCCTTCGCCCAGCGGCACGTCCCCGAAGCGCTCCCCCGCCTCCAGGACAGCGTCAACCTGCGAGGCCAGCCAGGAAGGGGCCAGCCGGAAGTTCACGAAGCCCGGCGGCGCCACGTCCGCGGTCGCCAGCGCCTGGTCCACTTCGACGTGCGCGGCGATGACCTTCGCCATCTCCAGCGGGCTCATCCGCGCCGAGCGTGAGAGGCGAAGGGCCAGGCTTGAGGCGTAATCGCCGTGCTCCGGGCGCTGCGGGCGCTCCAGCGGCACGTCCGGCACCGCCAGGGCGGGCAGCTCGCCGGCGTCCTGCGCCTTCCGCACCGCGTCCGATATGAGCCGTTCCAGCTCCTGCTTGATCATCGGTCTCCTGAAAGCACCATACCGCCCCGTAAAGAGGGGCGGCATTTCGCAACCCCGATTCTATCAGCCGCGCGGCGGCGGCGCTAGGACACCTCCGCCGTTATCCGCCCCCACAGCTCGCTCATCCGCGCCGCCAGCGTCCGGTGCTCCGGCCGCGAAAGCTCCGGGTCGCCGTCGAGCAGGCGGATCGCCTCCGCCCGCGCCTGCTCGATCAGGGCCACATCAGTTAAACGCGCCACCTTCAGATCAGGCAAACCGGACTGCCGCGTCCCGAAGTACTCTCCCGGCCCGCGGATGCGCAGGTCCTCCTCGGCGAGCTTGAAACCGTCGTGGGTGGTCTCTATGATGCGCAGCCGCTCCTGCGCCTCCTCCGACGGGTTCTCCGATAGGAGCAGGCAGTAGGCCTGCACGCTGCTCCTGCGCACGCGGCCGCGGAACTGGTGGAGCTGGGCGAGCCCGAAGCGGTCGGCGCCCTCCACCAGCATCACGGTGGCGTTCGGCACGTCGATGCCCACCTCCACCACGGCGGTGGACACCAGCACGTCGAGTTCGCCGTCGCGGAAGGCCCGCATCACGGCGTCCTTCTCGCCGGGGGTCATGCGCCCGTGCAGGAGGCCCAGCCTGAGGTCCGGGAAGACGTCCGCGCAGAGACGCTCGTACTCCTGAACGGCCGCCCTGGCGGCCACCGCCTCCGACTCCTCGACGAGCGGGCAGATGACGTAGGCCTGGCGTCCTGTCTGCACCTGCTTGTGGAGGAAGTCGTACGCCTGCTGTCGCTGGTCCGGCCGCAGGCGGTAGGTCTTCACGGGCGGACGGCCGGGCGGCATCTCGTCCAGGACGGAGAGGTCGAGGTCGCCGTAGACGGTGAGAGCGAGGGTGCGGGGGATCGGCGTCGCGGTCATCACCAGGACGTGCGGGCTGGCGCCCTTCTGACGCAGCGCCGCCCGCTGCTCCACGCCGAAGCGGTGCTGCTCGTCGACGACCACCAGACCGAGGCGCTGGAACGAGACCTCCCCCTGGATCAGCGCCTGCGTGCCGATGGCGATGTCCGTCTCGCCGCGCGCCAGGCTGTCCTGGGCCGCCGCCTTCTCGGACGCCTTCAGGCTGCCCCTGAGGAGCGTCACCCGTAGCGGCTTCCCCAGGTACTCGGGCTGGAAGACGTCGCGCCACAGCGCCTCCTCGGCGTTGGAGAAGAGCGCGCAGAACGTGCGGTAGTGCTGCTCCGCCAGCACCTCCGTGGGCGCCATGATGGCGCCCTGGTAGCCGCCGGCGACCGCGGCCAGCAGCGCCGTCGCCGCGACGACGGTCTTGCCGCTGCCGACGTCGCCCTCCAGCAGGCGCGACATCGGTACGCTGCCACCGATGTCCCTCAGCACCTCGTCGATGGCCCGCCGCTGGGCGGCCGTGAGCCCGAACGGCAGCGAGCTCTCGAACCCCTCGCGCACGGCCGGCGGCAGCGCGAGCTGCGGCGCCGAGCCCTCCTCCTGGTACAGCCGCCGCCGGCGCACCACGCCCAGCTCGATGTACAGCAGCTCCTCCAGCGCGAACCGCCTTCGCGCCTCCTGCGCCTCCCGCGGGGAGACCGGGACGTGCATACCGCGCATCGCCCGCGGGAGCGGCGGGACCTTCAGGCGCCGGCGTACGTCGTCCGGCAGCGTCTCCTCCAGCCCATCGGCCCGGGCTTCCACCGCCTCGCGGGCGAGCCGGCGGACGAGTCGCTGCGGCAGCCCCTCGGTGCCGGGGTACACGGGTACCAGGCGCCGCGTGTGGAGCGATTCGCCCTCCAGCGGCTCCCACTCGGGGTTCTCCATCTGGAGGCGGCCGCGAAACGCCGTCACCTTGCCGCTGAGGGCGACCTTCATGCCGGTCTTGAGCTGGCGGGCGAGGTACGTCTGACCCCACCAGACGACGCGCAGCATCGCGCCCGCGCTGTCCTGGACCAGCGCCTCCGTAGCCCGGCGCCGGCCCACGAGTCCGGCGCCGGCTGAGAACACCTCGCCCAGGACGGTCTGCTCCTCGCCCACGACCAGCTTCGAAACGGGGCGCACCTCAGAGAAGTCGTGGTAACGGAAGGGGAACAGCCAGAGGAGATCGCTGACCTTCTCGATCCCGAGCTTCCTGAGCTTGGCGGCGTAGGCGCGGCTGACGCCCTTCAGCGCCTCCAGCGGCGGGTCCGCCGGCGGCGGGGGCGTCGGCTTCGGACGGGCGGGCCGGGGAGCGGCGGCGCGTTTCGACTCGCGAGGTTCGACTCGCGAAGGGGACTCCTGGGGGAGGGGAGCGCTCAGCGCCTTCTCCAGCTCCTCGATGACGCGTTGGCGCTGCACCGGGTGCAGCGCCCGGTAGCCGCCGGGCGGGAGTGAGCGGAGCAGCTGCTGGAAGCGGTGTTCGGGCGGGAGGGCGGACTCGGCCAGGAAGTTTCGCAGGTAGGCGTCCAGCCCGCCGATGACCGCCGTGTCCGCGAACCGCCGCGAGCGCTCCAGCGTCAGGACTTTGCGCAGCCTTTGGACCGCCTCCGACAAGCGGCTATTCTTCCCCCTCCAGAAGGCCCAGGCCCAGGATGCCGGGCCCCCCGTGGGAGCCGATGACCGGCCCCACGCGCGTCACCAGGATGTTCGCGTGCGGCAGCGCTGCGCTCAGGCGGAGCTGAAGGTCGTGCGCGTCCTGGGGATTGGTGGAGTAGCCCAGAGCCACCTCCTGCACGTTGTGGTAAGAGGTCGCGATCTGGTACAGCCGGTCGATCGCCATCGCCTTGGTGCGCACCCGTTCCTCGGGGTGCACCTCGCCGTCCCGGATAGAGAGCAGCGGCTTCACCCGCAGCACCGCCCCCAAGAACGCCCGGCCCCGGCCGATGCGGCCGCCCCGCCGCACGTACTCCAGCGTGTCCAGCATGATGTAGATGCGGATGCGCCCGATCGTGCGCTCAACCATCGCTCTGATCTGGTCTATATCGCAGCCCTCCCGCGCCGCCCGCGCCGCCGCAAGC
>JAUYGU010000154.1 GCA_030690405.1 Dehalococcoidia bacterium
GGGGGAGTTTCCGTGGCCCCAGAATACGACGAATCTTTCGGGGCGGTGCCGGACCTCGTCATCGTGGACGGCGGCAAGGGGCAGGTCTCGGCCGCGCACGACGTGATGCGCAACATGGGCGTGGGGCACATCCCGCTGGCCGGGCTGGCCAAGCGGTTCGAGGAGCTGTACGTGAAGGATGTCTCGGAGCCTATTGTGCTGCCGCGCACCTCGCAGGCGCTGTACCTGGTGCAGCGCCTCCGGGACGAGGCGCACCGCTTCGCGATAACTTACCACCGGAAGGTGCGGGCGAAGGCCGGGATGCGGTCGGCGCTGGACGCGATCCCGGGGGTGGGGCCGAAGCGGAAGAAGGCGCTGCTACGGAAGTTCGGCTCCGTGAAGGCGGTGCGCGAGGCGGGGGTGGAGGAGATCGCGGCGACGCCGGGGTTCACGCGCTCGCTGGCGGAGAAGGTGCTGGGAGGGCTATAATCCAGGCCCGGAGGGGGCCATGCGGACGGTTGCTTTCGCCGGACTGCTCACCTGTTGCGCGGCGCTGATAGCTTGCGGGCGCAGCGCTGGCGAGGACGTCTCCGCCCTGCTGCAGAGCTCAGCCGAAGCGATGGCCAGCCAGAGCTTCTCGTTTACGGTCACCGACTGTGCGCTCTGCCCTCCACCTATCGTCACCGAATATGCTGCGCCGGACGGGATCAAGCTCTCCCACTCTAAAGGCCACGATGACTGGCCCTACTATTTGATAGCGGGCGACCGCTGGATGTTCTCATCTGAAGGCAAGCGCTAGCTTGAGGGCACCGACTACAAGTTCCCGTTCATGCTGTTGAGCGACCCGCGTGTCCTCCTCCGCACGGCGGACGGGCCGCGGACGGACGGCACAGAAGACGTCAGCGGCGTCCTCCACCATGTGGTGCGCGCAGACGTTGACGCGGAGCGCTTCATAAGCGAGGAGTTACCTGCTCAGGCGTTACCGGACACGCCCGAAGGTGATGAGGCGCGCGCGTACTACAAGGATTTCGTGGCCGGCTCGGAGGTGCGCTTCTGGATAAACGCAGAGAGTTACACGGTCACAAAGATGGCGATCGACTACGCTCCGCTTCCTGAGGACGAGGATGGAGACGACGCCCAGCCCGCTGCCATTACGTTTGACTACGAAACGGCGGTGGATGTGCCGGAAGACCCAGAAAGTATGCCGCAGGAACAAGCTGACCAGCTTAGGCACATAGCCGAGTCCCGCACGGGGGCGCTTCAGCGAGCGGTTCCCGCGTACAAGTCGCTCCATGGAACGTACCCGCCAAGCCTGGATCCGGAGACGCTTCGCGACGTGCTGCCGCCTTCTCAGTGGCCCGTCAACCCGTTTAACGGAGAGCCCGTCAAGGAATCCGTGGACTCACCCGGTGATTTCCACTACGTCCCGAAGAACGAGGGTAGGGATTTCGAACTCAGCCTCTTCGGTTGGGATTCAAAGTACTCGTACACTGACACGGTACGTTTCGGTCATCCGGAAGACTACGAACAGTAGCGGCTCCGCCTCTACTGCACCGTGATGGTGCCGACCATGCCCAGCGCCACGTGGAAGTCGCACTGGAACTTGATCTGCCCCGCCTGAGCCGGCGCGGTCCAGCTCACCTTGGCCGTCTCGCCCGCGTTGACCAACTGCGGATCGGAGACGGCGTCGTCGCCGGTGTTGTAGCTGCCGTCGGAGCCGGCGATGCGCATGTTGTGGGGGGCAACGCCCTCGTTCTTGAGGTCGAACGTCACCGAGGCGCCCGCCTTCACCGTCAGGTCTTTCGGCTCGAACAAGTTGTCCTTCATGCTGACGGTGATGCCGCCGGTGGGCGTGCCGCTGGGAGTCCCCTGTGGCGTCGAGGTGGCCTCCGGCGTCGGCGAACCCGTCGCCGTCTTGTCTCCCAGGCCGCTCTGGGTGGGAAACGCAAAGGCGAGGACAAAGGTGCCCACAACGGCGGCAAGCACGAACCCAATGAGCGCCTCCCCGAGGGGAAGTTTGGTGATGTCAAGCTTCATTACAGCAGAGCCTCCACGCTATATATAACGGAGAGGACGCTTAGACGCCAGACGCCCCCTCTCCAGTGCTATACTCAAGCTGGGAACGGGAAGATGCCCACGCTTACCGAACACCTGAGCCGCTCCAAGACGGCCCTCCTCGCCGAGCTCGCCCGCGAGGTCAGCGACCCCCGCGTGCTAAACGCGATCGCCCGCGTGCCGCGGGAGCGCTTCGTCCCGCCGGAGCTGCGGCTCCAGGCCTACGAGAACCGTCCCCTGCCTATCGGCTACGGCCAGACGATCTCTCAGCCGCTCATCGTCGCCATCATGACCCAGGCCCTCGATCTGCGCGGCGACGACAGGGTGCTGGAGGTCGGCACGGGCTCCGGCTACCAGGCCGCGCTTCTCTCGCAGCTCGCTGCTCACGTCGTGACTGTGGAGCGCGTCCCGGAGCTGGCCCGCCAGGCTGAGCGCGCGCTGGCGGAGCTGGGCTACTCAAATGTGGAGGTGCACGTAGCCAGCGAGACGCTCGGCTGGCCGGAGGGCGCCCCTTACGACGGAATCATCGTCACCGCCGGCGCCCCCCGCGTACCCCACGAGCTCGTCGAGCAGATGCGCATCGGCGGCCGGATGGCGGTGCCGGTGGGCAGCCGCGACCTCCAGGAGCTGGTGCAGGTCGTGCGGAGCCCGGAGGGGCCGGTCATCATCAACCTCGGCGCCTGCCGGTTCGTGCCGCTGGTAGGCCCCGGCGCCTGGGCGACGGAACCCCTGGGCTAGCGCCGCCGCGCCGCGCACCGCCCCGCCGCGCCAACATAACCTCCCCTGTGTCGCTTACGGGCTGACCAAATAGCAGCAAAGCTCGTCGGGAAACCGTTAACCAGAACCTGAACGACGCGTTCTTTTGATTGATAGGATTGGCGGTCAAATTTTGACAAATTAGCTGACGAATAACCTAGCGACCGCTAGACAAGGAAAGGAGGTGACAATAATATGGCAGTCAGTTCCCCTAGCAGGCTTCACAGTTCGGAGGCCTCCTCCATGCGCAATAGCCTCAGTGAGTTCTTGGTCTTCCTTGCCGTGGAGAAGGGAGCCTCATCGAATACGATAGCCGCCTACAAGAATGACCTCCAGCAGCTCGCCGACTACATTGGTCCGCGCGAGGGCAGCAACGGCTGGCAGACTCTCAGCAGGTCAGACATCCAGGACTTCATCCTTGACCTGAAGCAGCGGGGCTACACGGAATCCTCCGTGGCCCGCAAAGTAGCGGCCGTCCGCTCATTCTTCGCCTTCCTGACCGCGGAAGGAAGCGTCTCCAACAACCCCACGGAGGGCCTGACCTCCCCCCGTGTCGGCAAGACCCTGCCCAAGGCGATTACCCCCAATGAGGTCGACGAGCTCCTGGAGCAACCGGCCCGCCGCTCAACTCCGGAGGCCAGACGCGACCGGGCGATGCTGGAGCTACTCTACGCCACGGGTATGCGGGTGACGGAACTGGTGTCGCTCGACATCACTAACCTGAACCTGGACCCGCGCTCCCCCTACGTCAAGTGCGTGGGCAAGGGGGCGAAAGAGCGCTCCATCCCGATCCACGATCACGCCCTCGAGGCCGTCAATGCCTATCTCGAGGACGGCCGGCCGCTCCTCGTCAAGAACCGCAGCGAGCTGGCCCTGTTCCTCAACCGCCGCGGCGAGCGTCTCACCAGGCAAGGCTTCTGGCTGATCCTGAAGGGCTACGCCAGGTCCGCGAACCTGGGCAAGGATGTAACCCCGCACACCCTGCGGCACTCCTTCGCCACCCACATGCTTCGCGGCGGCATGCCCCTGCGGAACGTCCAGGAGATGCTGGGTCACGCCAACATCTCGACCACCCAGGTCTACACTCACCTGACGAGCGACCACGTCCGGGAGGTCTACGAGCGGGCCCACCCGCGCGCTCAGTAGCGACAACCCACTGGCTTGTGGTGATGGGGAGGGCGGCGACGGGCATCCGTATCGCCGCCCTCCTTGTGCTTCTGGGCGTCGCTGCCTGCGGGGGCAGCTCGACTCAGACCCCTGCCCCCACGCCCAGCGTCGCGCCCAGCCCCACCCCGACCACGACGCCCTCGCCGGTCCCACCGACGACCGAGGAGCCGCCGGAGCGCGACCTCTTCGACCTCGCGATGCGCTTCCGCGGCCTGCCCGCCGACGCCTCCCACACCGCCCGGCAGACTCCCTACGGCTACAAAATCGGCGACCGCGAGAAGTTCACCATCATCGACCTCGACCAGCCCGGCTACAACACGATCACCGCCACCATCCGGCTGATCACGGAGCGCGCCTACTTCTTCGTCGAGGAGGGCGTGCGGGTGGACAACGCCACCCTCCAGCGGATCGGCCGTGACTTCGAGGACGCGGTCTACCCGCGCGTGACCGCCGCCTTCGGCAAGGAGCCGTCGCCCGGGGTGGACGCGGACCCCCGCATCAACATCGTCCACGCCCACCTGAGCGGCGCCGGAGGCTACGTGACCAGCGCCGATTCCCTTCCGCGCTCAGTTTACGCGCGCAGCAACGAGCGGGAGGCCGTGTACCTGGACGCCTCCTTCTTGGAGTCGCCCGGCGTCGATTACAACGCCGTCCTGGCGCACGAGCTCCAGCACCTGATCCACTACGGCGTCGACCCCGGCGAAGAGTCGTGGGTAAACGAGGGGCTCTCCCAGGTGGCCGGGGAGTTGGTGGGCGGGAGCGCCGCCGGCGCTGCCGCCTTCCTGGCCGAGGCGGACACCCAGCTCAACGACTGGCCCATCGGCGGCCCGGGCGTCCACTACGAGGAGTCGGAACTCTTCTTTCGCTACCTCCTGGACCGGTTCGGCGGCAGAACGAACACCGCCGCCCTGGTGGCGGAGCCGGGCGACGGCATCGGCGGCGTGAACGCCTACCTGCGCGACTTCGACACCACCTTCGAGCATGTCTTCGCGGACTGGGTCATCGCCAACTACCTGGACGAACCATCCGGCCCCTACGCCCACGAGGGCGTAGACCTCTCACCTCCTCCAACGACTCCGGCGGCCGTTGGCACGGCCGAAGCAACCGTCCACCAGTTCGCCGCCGACTACCTGAAGGTCGACCCGCCGGCGGGGGGCGCGGTGTTTTCGTTCGATGGCTCCGATGAGGTGACCGTCGGGATCGAGCCGTACGACGGCGCCCCTTCGACAGGCTCAGGGCAGGGCTTCTGGTGGTCGAACGCCGGCGACGACATGGACACCCGCCTCACCCGCGAGTTCGACCTCAGTGGGCTCGCGTCGGCCACCCTGCGCTACCGTGCCTGGTTCGAGACGGAGCGCGGCTGGGACTACGCCTACGTGGCCGCCTCCACGGACGGTGGCGAGACCTGGCGGGCGCTGCCCGCCACGCACACCAGCGATTACGACCCGGTCGGTGCGGCCTACGGCCCCGGCTACACCGGCAATAGCAGCGGCAAGTGGACGCAGGAGTCGGCGGACCTTACCCCCTTCGCCGGGCGCAAGGTCCTCGTCCGCTTCGAGTACGTCACCGACGACGCCGCTCACGCCCGCGGCTTCGCGGTCGATGACATCTCGATCCCTGAGCTCGGCTTCAGCGACGGCGCGGACAGCGATGGCGACTGGCAGGCCGAGGGGTTCCTCCGAATCGAAAAGCCCCTGCCGCAGCGGTTCGTGATGCAGCTCATCGAGCGCGGGGACGGCAGCGCCGTGCGCCGCCTGGAGCTGGACGCAGGGAACCGGACCGAGGTCGCGCTGGACGGCCCGGCCACCATCGTCGTCGCGGCCGTAACCGACGGCACCAGGCAGCCCGCCGGATACCGCTGGACCCTGACGGCCCGCTGACGTCTCGTTGCCGCGCGAAAGCGCCGCGGGTATCATGGGCGTGCGATGATCATATCCGTAATCGGCGGCGAGGGCGCCCCGCCGGAAGCGAACCGCATGGCCGAAGAGGTGGGACGTGAGCTGGCGAAGCGCGGCGTCACGGTCTGCTGCGGCGGCGGCGGCGGCATCATGGAGGCCGTCTGTCGCGGCGCCCGCAGCGAGGGCGGCCACACGATCGGCATCCTCCCCGGCCGCGACGCCTCCGAGAGCCCGCCCAACGCCTGGGTGGAGTTCCCCGTCTTCACCGGCATCGGCTACGCCCGCAACGCGGCGGTCGTCCTCACCGGCGACGCCGTGATCGCCGTGGACGGCGCCTACGGCACGCTGAGCGAGATCGCCTACGCCATGATCCACGACGTGCCGCTGGTCGGGCTCGACACCTGGGACTTCGAGTACCACGGCCACGACGCCGAGAGGATCACGCGCGTCTCCACTCCAGTGGAGGCGGTGGAGAAGGCGATCGAGCTGGCCCAGCGCCCCGATCCGGATCGGGGCCCCGCCAAGTGAGCAGCGCGATCCGCTCCGTCCGCGCCCGCGAGGTGCTGGACTCCCGCGGCAACCCGACGGTAGAGGCCGAAGTCACGCTGGCGGGCGGCGCAAACGGGCGGGCTATCGTCCCTTCCGGCGCGTCCACCGGCATCTTCGAGGCGCTGGAGCTCCGTGACGGCGACCCGAAGCGTTACGGCGGCAAGGGCGTGCTCAAGGCCGTCGCCAACGTCAACGATACGATCGCGCCGGCCGTCGCGGGCATGCGGGCGGACGACCAGGAGGCGCTGGACCACGCGCTCATCGAGCTGGACGGCACGCCCAACAAGTCGCGCCTGGGCGCCAACGCCACCCTGAGCGTCTCGCTGGCGGCGGCGCACGCGGCTGCCGCGCAGGCCTCCCTTCCTCTATATATGTACCTCTCGCGGGGGAAGGCGGAGCTCATGCCGCTGCCGCTGTTCAATATCCTGAACGGCGGCCGCCACGCCGAGGGCTCCGTGGACTTCCAGGAGTTCATGGTCGCGCCCGTGGGAGCCGCGTCATTCGCGGAGGCGCTGCGCATGGGCGCCGAGGTCTACCACGCCCTCGCCCGCATCCTCCACGACGAAGGGCTGCCCACAACCGTCGGCGACGAGGGCGGCTTCGCGCCGCCGCTCGCCCGCAACGACGACGCCATCGCTCTCGTCGTGCGCGCCATCGAGGCCGCCGGCTACCGCCCCGGCGATGACGTCGCTATCGCCCTCGACCCCGCCACCTCGGAGCTGGAGGCTGAGGGTCGCTACGTCCTCGCCCAGGAGGGGCGCACACTCTCGGCCGAGGAGCTGGCCGGCCTCTGGGAGGGCTGGCTGGACCGCTACCCCATCGTCTCCATCGAGGACGGGATGGCGCAGGACGACTGGGCGGGCTGGCGGCACCTGACGGAGCGGCTGGGGTCGCGCGTGCAGCTGGTGGGCGACGACGTGTTCGTGACGAACGTGGAGCGGATCAAGCGCGGCGTGGCGGAGGGCTCCGCCAACGCGGTGCTGATCAAGGGGAACCAGATCGGCACGCTGACGGAGACGCTGGCGGCGATGGCGGAGGCACGGGCGGCGGGGTGGGCCTGCGTTATGTCGCACCGCAGCGGCGAAACAGAGGACACGACGATCGCCGACCTGGCGGTGGCGACGGGCTGCGGCCAGATCAAGTCCGGCGCCCCCGCCCGCGGCGAGCGCACGGCGAAGTACAACCGCCTCCTGCGCATCGAGGAGGAGCTTGCGTCACGGGCGCGCTACGCGGGCCGGGGTATACTTGTGCAGGAGCAAATGCGTAGCTAGCACCCCTCGCCCGAAGGACGTGAAGGAGGTCCCCACATGCCCATCGAGATTAACAGCGCAGGCATCCTCGGCGGCGGCGTCATGGGCGCCGGCATCGGCCAGGCCCTCGCCTCCGGCGGCCTCAAGGTCACCATCCGCGACATCAGCGGCGAGCTGATCGAGAGGGCCCGCTCCACAATCGTCGACGGCCGCTACGGCCTCAAGCGGGGCGTGGAGCTGGGCAAGACGACGCTGGAGCAGATGGACGCGACGATCGCCAACCTCTCGTTCACGACCAGCCTCGACGACCTCAAGGCTGTCGACTTCGTGGTCGAGGCCGTGCCGGAGAACCTCGAGCTCAAGAAGAAGGTCTGGGCCGAGGTGGACGGCATCGTGCAGCCGCAGGCGGTGTTCGCCAGCAACACCTCCGGCCTCGTGATCGCCGAGCTGAACAAGGCGGTGTCGGATACGCGCCGGCCGCGCTTCATCGGCATGCACTGGTTCAGCCCGGCGCCGATCATGAAACTCGTCGAGCTGGTACACGCGCCGGAGACCGCGGAGGAGACGATCCAGGCGCTGGAGTCGGTCTGCCAGCGGATCGGCAAGGTGAGCGTTCGCGTGAAGGACGCCCCCGGCAAGTACGGCTTCATCGCCAACCGCATCTACTTCGCGGCCGTGCGGGAGGCGCAGGCTGTGCTGGCGGAGGGGATCGCCTCGGCGGAGGACATCAACAAGGCGATGGTCTACGGGTTCAACTGGCCCGTCGGCCCGCTGGCGATGGTGGCGGGGGCGCGCAAGGGCTGGCAGTGACGCCCCGTCCTCCTCGCCACCCCCGGAACCCGCCGTGAGCGAGCAGCCCGTCCCCAAGATCGCGCCGTACGCCTTCCCAGAGCGATACGTCCTGCCCGGCCGCCCGACGGGAGAACAGCCGGCGGTGCAGGACGCCCACCGCCAGACGCACTTCCTCCTGCCGGCGGAGCTGGCGCTGTTCGAGCAGGCGATGAACCTCCAGCTCGCCATCGTCGCCGCCGGGACGAAGAAGCGGAGTGCGGAGGCCGCCGCCCTGCTCGGGTTCTGGTCACGAACGTTCTCCTACCTGTCGGACGCCTGCACCCTCCTGGGACGGGCGTCCTACGCCTCCTCCCCTCCCCTCCTCCGCGCCGCCTGCGACTGCATCGCTGCCCAGCGTTCGCTCATCGCGGACGGCTTCGCGGAGTACCACGAGTGGCTCGCCTCCGCGCTGGGGAAGGACAGGGAGCACGCAGCCTCGTACATCGAGCTGGGGCGTTTCCGCGCCGGCTCGGTCCTGGCGCAGGACGAGCGACTCGGCAGCGCCTACCGCTTCCTCACTGACCTCACGATGCCCCACTTCGGGAGCACCCTGTTCCAGGCCGGCCCGGAATCCAGCCAGCAGAAGCTGGCGCTGGCGATCGGCGAGAGCGCGTTCCACCTCGGCCTGGCGGAGCTGGTCTCCGGCTGGCTGCTCCTGCTCGCGGGGGCGCAGACCGAAGCCGCCCTGTCCGGGCCGTTCGTGGAGCCGACCCATCCCCTCCGCGAGGAGGCGGCGCGGCTCCGCAACCAGATAGAGGAAGCGCTGGCGAGCCCCAGGCGGTGCCGCGCCGAGGAGCTACCGGACGGCCGGCGCCTGATCCACAACTTCCGGCGGGCCGTGAGCGGCGCCCCCAGGCGCGTGCTGCTCTAGCCGGCCGCTCGATTCTCCGCCACGGAACGCCACCTATAATGGAGGCGTCACTATAAGCGAATGACAAACCTGATCACCTCCCGCAGGCTCTGGCTGGGGCTGGGCGGCACCGGCCTCTTCCTTGGGCTCTTCTTCTGGCGCACCAATCTCGGGGAGTTGGGCGACGCCCTCGCCGAGGCGAACTACTGGTGGGTCGTGCCGGCCGTCGCGATCTGGTTCGTCTCCGCCGCCTTTCGCTCCCTGCGCTGGCACTACCTGCTCCGCCGGCTGGCCAACCTGAGCACCCGCACCCTCTATCCGATAGTGATCATTGGCTACATGGCGAACAACCTCCTGCCGCTGCGGACCGGCGAGCTCGTGCGCGCCTACGTGCTGGGCGAGCGGCACGGCGTGAGCAAGATGTCCACCCTCGGCACCATCGCCGTGGAGCGCGTATTCGACGGCGTGGTGCTGGTCGGTTTCCTGGTCGTGGCGGGCGCGATCCTCGGCCTCAACGGGGAGCTCACGGCACTCGCCATCGGCATGTCCGCTGCATTCGCCCTGCTGCTCGCCTTGTTCGTCTACGTCGCGTCGTCCCCGGAGAGGGCCCGCCGCTGGACGGAGTTGGCGATCGGGCTCCTCCCCGGCGCCGTGCGGCAGCGCGCGCAGGGGCTGGCCGACTCGTTCCTTGAGGGTCTCCAGAGCCTTCAGAGCCCGTCGCTCGTAGCCCTCATGCTCGGCACGTCGCTGGTCGCCTGGCTCCTGGAGGCGTCTATGTACTACCTCGTGGGCCGCTCGTTCAGCATCGATGAGGGGTTCGCGTCCTACATGATGGTGGCCGCGGCCGCGAACCTGGCGATCACGCTCCCATCGACCTCCGGCGGCATCGGCCCCTTCGAGCTCCTTACGAAAGAGACGCTCACCTTCCTGGGGGTCGGCTCCGCGACCGCCGGCGCCTACGCAATCGCCCTGCACGGCTTCCTCCTCCTTCCTGTCATCGCCGCCGGGCTCGTCTTCCTCTGGGCGATCAACCTCTCGCTGGGCAGAACGCTGGGGGAGGCCGGCAGCGAGCCGCTGACCGCGCTGGCGGAGCAGCCGGAATGAGCGGAGAACCGCAAACCGTCGGCGTCATAGGCGGCGGCGTGGCCGGCCTCACGGCGGCCTACCGGCTCCTCCAGAAGGGCTACCGTATCCACCTGTTCGAGGCGGGCCCGCAGCTCGGCGGGCTGGTGCGCACGTTCGAGATCGGCGGCGAGCCGATCGAGTGCTTCTACCACCACGTGTTCACCACGGACACCGCCGCCATCCGCCTGATCGAAGAGATGGGGCTGGGCGACCGGCTGACATGGCGTCCGTCGAAGGTGGGCATCTTCTACGGCGACCGCATCTACCCGTTCGTCACGCCGCTGGACCTCCTGCGCTTCACGCCGGTGAGCGTCATCGACCGCGTCCGCCTGGGGCTGATGGGGCTATACCTGCGGCGTCAGCGCGACGGCTCCCGATTCGAGGGCGTCACCGCGAAGGAGTGGGTGCGCCGCTTCGCCGGGCGGCGCACCCTGGACGTCGTCTGGGGCCCGCTCCTGCACGGCAAGTTCGGCGACCTGGACGACCAGCTCGTGATGACCTGGCTCTGGAACAAGATTCATCTCCGTTTCGCCTCGCGCGGGGCCGGGCCGGCCCAGCGAGAGGTCCTCGGCTACCTGCTGGGCTCGTTCGGCGCCTGGATCGAGGCCCTCATCGGCCGCATCCGCGACCTCGGTGGCACGCTGGAGGCCGGCCGGCCCGTCCAGCGGATCGTGTCGGAGGGCGGCCGCGCCGGGATCGAGCTCGATGGGGAGCGGACGGTCTTCTTCGACGCCGTGGTCGTCACAGTCGCGAACAAGATATTCCGCCGCCTGACGCCGTCCCTTCCGGATTCGTACACCGAGAGGCTGGAGGGGGTGCCGTACCAGGACGCGCTCTGCCTAGTCCTCACGCTCAGCCGCCCGCTCTCTGGCACCTACTGGCTCAACATCAACGACCGCTCGATCCCCTTCCTGGCGGTTGTCGAACACACGAACTTCATCGATCCGGAGCGCTACGGCGGCCAGCACGTCGTCTACCTCTCGAACTACCTGGACAAAGAGTCGGCGCTCCTGCGCATGAGCCTGGAGGAGTTGCTGGCCCTGTACCTGCCGCACATGAGGCGTATCAACCCCGCGTTCGAGGAGTCGTGGATCACCGGCCGCTGGCTGTTCCACGGCCCGGACGCGCAGCCAGTGTTCACGGTGGGCGCCGGCTCTCGCATCCCGGACCAGCGCACGCCTGTCCCCGGGCTCTACCTGGCGAACATGAGCCAGATATACCCGCAGGACCGCGGCCAGAACTACTCCATCGTCCTCGGTGAGACGATCGCGGAGACAGTCGCTGCGGATCTGAGCCGCGCCGCGGTCGCCCAGTACCAGGTGTAGCGCAGCGCCGCCTAGCGCGGCTGCGACACGACGGGCCGGAACTCCGGCATCTGATAGATCGTGACGGACTCGTTCTCGAAGACCGAGACCATGAACTGCCGGAACTTCGCCAGGCCGCTCTCGCCGTACTGCTCCCGCTCCATGCGCCCGGCGTAGACGAACTCCACACCGTACTTGTCCATGAGCGCCTTCGCCAGCTCCAGGTCAGACGTCGTATAGATCGTCGACACGTCGTTCTGGACATCCTCGATCGGCGTCACCTCGCCGCTGGCGCTGGTCACCGATCCGTACCCCCGCCACTGGAGCTCGTGGCCAAGCCAGCCCATCACAGTCGGCAGGCCGGTGCGTCCGGACACCCGCCCGAAGTCGCTGAAGTCCGAGCCCACCCCCTCCAGCACCACGGGCGTTCCGGAGACGTTCTCCCGCAGCCAGCGGATCGCCTCAGCCTCCTGCGGGTCCGACTGCTCCTCGTACGCCAGGCCATCCATCCGCTGCGTGTTCCTGAAGCCGCCCGTGCGCTCCAGCGTCACCGTCACCGGGTAGACGAGCGCGGCCGAAAGGAGGACCGCCGTCAAGCCGATCCACACCAGCCGTGGGACGGCCAGCGACCAGCGTGAGCGCCGCACGGCGGCGTACGCCGCGAGGGCGACGATGGAGCCGCCTGCGATGA
Organism: Dehalococcoidia bacterium; assembly: GCA_030690405.1. Next base: position 12,456 of record JAUYGU010000154.1, read on the forward strand.
ACAGGCCCAGGTTGGCCGTCCACCACCTTAAGTAGAGGGTGCTCCAGGGGTCAACGGCGACGAACACGGTATAGGCGCCACCGAACAGCACCCCGGAGACGGCCAGGTGCTGCCACGGCAGCTCACCCAGCCGCACGTCCGGCAGCCGCCAGCGCTCCGTCAGGCGGTAGAGGCCGAAGCCGCCTACAATACCCATGACTATCCACGCCTGGTGCCAGAACCTGAACACCGTGTTCGCCCGCCAACCGAACAGGTCACTGACAAAAAAGAACTCCGCGCCCAGCAGCATGATGAAGGCGAATCCCGCCAGGTGGAACGCGAACAGCTGCGCGGGGTCCCGTTCCCAGGCAGGCAATCGGAGCTGGTGGATGAACGCCGCGCCAGCCGCCGTGATGAACACGGCGAGCATGAGCACCGTGATGACGTTCGCGCCCCGCGCGGATATCTCGTCGGGCAGGCCGGCGACGCCGTTGCGCGAGAGGATAACGACTGCCCAGACGGCGACCGGTGCCGCCCAAAGGACGGCCGCCGTGGCAAGGACGGACGGCCTCAGCGCCTCCCGCCGCGCCGCCCACACGTTCGCCGCGATGAACCAGAGCCCCGCCCAGATGGCCGGCGCCCAGAACAGCAGGAAGTGAAGTGGCCGCGTAACCTCCGACCGCAAGGGCACCCGGGCCGCCGTAGCGGCCTCCGTGACGGTGAGCCCTTTGACCGGGGTGGCGAGCTCGGCGTAGAAGGGAAGGTAGAAGACGTAGGCGGCGACGGCCAGCGGCAGGGCGAAGCCCATCGTATCCAGCAGCGTCCGCGGCAGGCTGCCGCTGCGGAGCCAGTTCGCGACGGCGGCCGCCGTGGCCAGCAGCAGCCACGTTATGACGACGCCCCAGGTGTCGATGAAGGCGATGCCGCCGAACAGAAGCGCCATGAAGACGAAAGCGGCGGGGTTGCGCAGCCACCAGTTCGCGTCGAGCCACACGTGGCCACCTTCGCCCGCCGCCCCCCGACCAGACACGGCCGCCAGGACCCACATCGCGCCCCCGGCGAGCAGCGTCAGCGCGGCGGCGACCGGCACCGGCGCCTCGGCGACTATCGCGGCGGCGAGGACGGCGCCGCCCACCGCGAAGGCGCCGATCCAGGCCGGCCAGGAACGCCGCAACCACCACCAGCCCCCGATCCCGCCCTGCACCGGCACTCCGCCCGCATCCGGACGCCGCCCTCGCGCCACGAGCACGACCTGGAACGCCACGGCGAAGGCCACGATGAGGAACGGCATCAACAGGACGTGCGGATGCAGGTCTCCGAACTGGAAGCTGAAGAACGGGAACTCCTGGATGTCGAACTCCGAACCCATACGGGTGGCCTTCCACCACCACCAGTACTGCGTCGGATACCATTCGCTACAGTACGTGGGCGCGGCGGAGCAGTCGTAGGTGCCGTTGAGGTCCCAGATACCGACCAGGCCGTAGAAGCCCCTTGAGCCAATGCCGTGCCGGGCCATCAGCTCGAAAACCCCCGCCAGATTGCTGACGATAATGATCGAGAAGCTGCTCGCCAGCCCGAACACGACGGCCCGCGGCGCCAGGGACAGCCCTTCGGCCGTTAACCAGCCACGGCGACGGCTGACCGCGATCATGTTGTAGACAAGGCCAAACGCGGCCACCCAGGCGAGGGCCGCCATTAGCGAAAGGCTCAGATAGAACGTCACCTCCGTGCCGAGGGCGACCAGCTTGGACAGCGCCGAGACCATCACATAGCCGAAGTAGTAGTAGCTGATGGAGTGCCCGGCCAGCCAGGGGTCTCCCGGCGGGAAGAACTCGCTGCGGTTCACGGCGTTCAGGAACGCCAGCTCGAACGGCTTCTCCCCCCAGACGATGTCCGGCGCGAACGAGCGTATGTAGACGGCGGCGGCCAGCACCATCAGGAACATCGCCTCCACCAGCACCATGTACCGCCAGCCCGATCGGAGGAAACCGGCCATCTCCCGCCGCCGCCGTCCCACGACAGCGAGCGAGAGCCCCGCGATCAGGAAGAGGAGGAGAATTACCGAGCCGCGGCTGTTGGGGATGAGGCCTGCTACCGCTCCGGCCCACAGGCCGTATCCAAGCAGTAGCAGCCCCACCACCTTGCAGAAGGCGAAGCCTCGGTCGGGGAGCCGCCCGAAGAAGGCGTAGGTCAGGGGGAACGCGGCCAGGCCCACCGCCTCGATGCCCACCCACCAGACGATGAACTCTCTCATCACGTTGAGCTTAACCGACGCCCCAACGCTGTCGCCAGGCCGTGTGCGTGCCCGGCCCCGGTCTTACTCCACGCTGGCCGGGCGCGTCAGGCCGGGGCCCCGCCGCGCCGGCGGCGCCTAGTCGCGCCCGCGGAACAGGAGGAACGCCAGGGCCACCAGCAGGCCGAGCGCGGCGAAGCCAACGACCGCCTTCACGGCAGGCCCGTTCGCTCCAGACGGCTTGCGGACGGGCCGGGCGCTCCGCTGGCTCGCGACCGCAGGGGCCGCCGGGGCGGTCTGCGCCGGGGACGGTGCGGTAACGGCAGCGGCGGCGACCGGGCTCGCCCTCAGCCTCAGGAAGGCGATGGCCGCCGCGCCCGCGGTGGCGAGCGCCAGGCCGGCGGCGATCAGCGTCACCGGAGTCAGCGGTCCGTCCGGCAAGGGCGGCGCCCCACCGCCGTTGGGCACGCCGTTGGCCGGGGACGCCGTCGGCGAGGGCTCAGATGGGATCTCGCTACCACAGTTCACCTGGTCCACGGTCGCCCCGTTGTTGTCGACTATCCGTACGTAGTCGGTAGGGTCGTCATCCCGGAAGACCAACGCGGTCCCCCACTTAAACACGCCGGTGGCGGAAGGTCCGGCCTGGATGAATATCGACGCCCCCGGCTGTAGACCTCCCAGGACGGAGAGGTCGAAGACTTCGCCGGCGGGGTCGCTCTCAAGCTGCCAGCCCGCTAGCTCCTGCGCCGCGTCTCCGGCGTTCTCGATCGCCACCACCTCGGGGTCGCCGTTGCATTGGAGCTCAGCGATCCGGATACTGGGCGCCAGAGCGCTGGAGAGGGAAGCGAAGCCGATACCGAAGGCGATCGCAAGGAGAGTGCCGACGGCCAATCTCATCACACGCATGGACCACCCCGCGAATAATCCGAGCCAATGAGTGGATCGCACCATTGGCCCGTATAATAAGACAGTCAACCGCTTATTGAGCGGATTTGTTACGTCAACTATGCCCCGTCAGCCCACATTTTATGCCGCGCCGGGCCGGTTCACTGAGAACCCCGGTGGTCACCTGCGCCGCCAAGCCCGCCGGTGCTCAGAATGGCCCGCGGCCCAAGCCGCGGATAGGACGCCGCGAAATCTCCTCCCGGCGCCTGAAGATGAGACGGGAGCTCACGAAGAAGTTGAACGTTGCCACGGCTAGGATGGCCACAGCTCCCGCTATCATGAAGTGGAGGAACAGGAGCATGAGCGCGAAGACGGACATGTTGATGATCAGAGTCGTGACGGCCATGCCGTTGAAGGCCAACAGCCGCTCGACTATGTAGCGGACTGTCGGCCTCTCCGGCGTGCGGTCGTACCAGGTGATGAAGTAGCTGAGGGCGAAGTTGACCTGAGTCGAGATCTCGAAGGCGAAGAAGTTGGCAAGCAGCTTCGATATACCGCTAAGATGGATAACGTACAGCAAGAGCAGCTGGAGCAGGCTGGCTACGGCGCCCACCGACAAGAACCTGACGACTCTAGGCACGGTGTAGACGTAGCCGGCGATAGTCCCCTTGTCCAGAGACCTCGTCCGGGACTCAACCATCGCCTGCCTCCGCGCCCGCCCTCTCCTCTCGCATCGCCAGGAAGCTACCGCTCACAAGCAACACGGCGAAGGCTAGGGTGACCAGCAGGGAGAGAAGGAACATGTTGTCGTCGATCCAGTCGAACAGCCAGCCCGCCCTCAGGTAGTTATCCTCAGTGAAGTTGATATACGCGTAGTACACGTTAAAGAACTGCGTCGCTGTGAGGACTCCAAGGATGGCCCAGATGGACCTGGCATTCAGGGCGGCTCCTGCCGTCACCAGCAGCAGGATGGAGGGGAACAGGTAGCGCTCGTGCATCCGCGTCATGAAGAGGAAGAAGGCCATGACGGAGAGCGCGGTACCAAGGGCCAGCAGCCCAGGGCCTCTGGCGTCGCGAAAGATCCATATGATGCTCAGGCTGGCCGCCCCGAACAGGATGAATCCCCACCACCGATAGGTCACCGCCAAGAAGGTTGTGTCGTCCGGCTTGAAGAGACCGAACATCTCCCAAAAGTTGAAGGCATAGAAGGAGGCGAAGGGATACAGCTTCTGAGCATCCACCAGTTGATCGAAAATCCCAAGCGGGTTCGAGGGGAAGAACGCGAAGACCAACAAGAACGCCACCGCGACCGCCGCAAGGGCCACAGGCCAGATCCGGACAGCGAGATCCCTGCCGAACGCGAGGACGCGGGTGAGCGGCTCCCCTGTTCCCGACAGGGCGGGCAAGGCCCGCTGGACCTCCTGCCGAAGACCCCAATAGGCGAATATGGGCAGGGCCGCCACGGCCTGTGGCTTTGTAAGGAAGCCGATGGTGTACACCACCGCCGCCGAGAGTGTGCGGCCTCGGGCGAGATAGTAGACGGTGAAGAGGAGGAAGAAAGCCAGCAGGCTGTCCACTTGACCCCACACCGGTCCCACAAGGAGGACCACCGGATTGAGAAGGTAGAGAGCCGCCGCCCCTGACCGGACAGCCGGCTTCTGCCCCTCGAGAATTCGATACAGGAGGAAAGCCGAGGCTAAGTCCGCCGCTATCGAGGGCAGCTTGAGTAGATACCAGTACTCGTGGCCGCTGAACTTGAAGACGCTGTCCAGGCCGCCGATAAACCAGAGAACGTAGAGGTAGCCCGGGGCCCAGTCTGGAAAGGGGTCCGGCGTATAGAAGTGCCGCGGCCCCTGGTCGGCCAGCTGTTGGCTCCAGGCCTGAAAGGTGCCCAGGTCAACAGCGAACCCCGGCAGAAACGCCGCGCCCAGCCGCACCAGGAGGCCCAAAGCCAGTACGACGACAATCGGGCTCGCCCGGAGGCTGAGATTTATCGAGATGGCCGATGGGTCGGCCGCTTCCGTATCCATCGTGCTAGTTGGTTTCCAGTCTATCAGGTACCGGCCCAGGACGCCTGCGGTTCCAGGAGACGGCCATCATTTTGGATTCCCTCCACGCTCCCCGCGCGGCGGGGGTGTGCTCAGAGATCGACGAAGGTCGCAGCAGCCGCCGGCCCTGAACTGGAGTATCGGGTCAGGCAGACAGTTGAGCGCAGGTTGCGGTTAGGTAAAAAAGCGCCACTGTCGCCGCGCGCCATATCTCGCCCTCCAGGAGCGGCATTTTGTGTAACGGAATTAGACATAGTATAATGTGCCCACTTCATTGCAAGAGCGCCATCGTGCAACCCGAACCAGCGAATCGGCGGACCCACTTGCACGAGCGCTGGCCCATCAATCGTACACAGATCACCTACTGACCCGATATGGACGATAGCCGAGCGATCGAGAACGCGCCTACAGTGGCAACGATGGCAGTGCAGGCGAGCCGCCTGAACGCCATCTGGGATTTCGTCGCGCGCCAACTTTACGCCAACAAGACGCTGCTGAAGTTCATGTTGGTGGGACTGCTCGGCTACGCCATGTACACAGGCACCCTCTTCGTTGCGTACGACTTGCCGCTCCCCTTTATGCCCGATAAGCACACAGGCGTGGCGCTAGGCCTGTTCACGCATAGTGATCTTAGGTTGCTCATAGGAACGATAATGGCAGCCGCGGTATCGATAACAGGAGGCTTCTTTCTTCGCGACAGGTGGGTCTTTACCGACTGGCCGGCAGTCGAGAGGCCGGGATGGGTGAGGTTCCTCCAGTACCAGGCCAAGACCCTGGTTTCAACGCTGGGCATTCTAACTGTGACCGTGAACATCCTGACGCTCGCGGTGGACCTGCCCCACTACATCGCTACTCCCATAGGAGTAGCGACAGCCTTCGCATGGAACTGGTTCTTGGAGAGCGCGTTCATCTGGCGCAGGCGCAGCCAGGAGTAGGGCCCGACAGAAGTGCATCGGCCTCTTTCCTCCTCTGACGCTCCTTCCGCCGACAGAAACACTAGCCAGGGCGCACGAGCCTTGACCGACGATCCTGACGCTGCCGGAAGGGAGTATCTCCGAAGGTACCTGCGCATCGCCCCGGCTGCCCTTGCGCTTTGGCGAGCGATAGAGGCGAAGCATATAGCGACGGCAGAGCTGCCACGTCCCATTCTTGACTTGGGGAGCGGATTTGGGGAGTTCGCCAGCGTGTTCTTCAATGATCCTCCGGACGTGGGCGTGGACATTCGCCGGCCTGATATGGTGCGTGCGCAAGAGGGTCAGTGCTACAAGTCGCTGGCGTTGGCCGATGGCCGTCAGTTACCGTTTCGAACGGAGAGCTTCGGCAGCGTGATGAGCGTCAGCGTGCTGGAGCACATCCCCCGCACTCATGAGGCGGTCGCTGAAGCGTACCGCGTTCTGAAGAGCGGCGGACGGTTCGTATTTACCGCCCCCACGCGGGACTTGAGTGAGTCCCTGTTCTACAGCCGACTTCTTAAGAGAGTAGGACTCTCCCCCTTGGGCCGGCTTTATGCATGGCTCCTCAACCGAGCCCTCTATCACGTAAGTCTCCTCAGTGAGCAGGACTGGCTTCGGCTGCTGGAGCAGGTAGGCTTCCGTGTGGAAGAACACCGGATGACGATCAACCGCCGGTCCCTGAGGGCTTTCGACCTAACGTTGCCTTTCGCCTTGCCCTCCCAGATATCGCGTCTCCTGCTGGGCCACAGGCGCATTCTGCGGCCGGAATGGCTGGTCAAGTTCTGGCAGCGGCGCCTCGAAAAGTACGTCGTTGGGGATGACGGAGAGGGCGGCTGTAATCTATTTGTAGTAGCCAGGAAGCCCTGACGTGCGGCGGACGACCTACGCCAGGCCCAGCTGCTCGCGCCAGTAGGCGACCAGATCCTTCATCGCCTCTTCGAACGTCAGTTCCGGCGCCCACCCGGTCAGCTTCCGGAACTTGGAGCTGTCGCCCACTAGGTAAGGTACATCGGACGGACGCAGACGCTCCGGGTCAATTGAGAAGGGCAACTCCCTACCGACGATGCCGGACAGCATATCTATCAGTTGGCGCATTGTTATTCCCTTGCCGGAACAGATATTGTAGACTTCCCCGGGCTCGCCCTTTTCCAGGGCCAGCCAGTACCCGCGAACGACATCTTTCACATGGCTGAAGTCTCGCACCGCATCTAGATTGCCCACCTTCAACTCAGAGGCCTCACCGGCGCAGACCGCCACCGCCTGCTTAGCAAAGTTGGAGGTCACGAACTCTTGGCCGCGGCGGGCGCCCTCATGGTTGAATGCTCGCGTAATCACGATGTGCATGCCGTAGGAACGCGCGTATTGGGTTCCCAGCAGATCGCAGGCGACTTTGGACACCGCGTAGGGAGAGAGCGGGCGCAAGGCCTGCGTCTCCACGATGGGACACTCCTCCTCCCTCACGAGGCCGTACTCTTCGGACGAACCGGCTATCTGTATCCTCGGCGTTCCGCCGTCTGACCACTGGCGCAGGCTCTCCAGTATCGCCAGTGTACCCAGGACGTTGACCTGCATCGTGTAGTAGGGCGACTCGAAGGAGGCGGGGACGAAGGATTGGGCGGCCAGATGGAACACGATGTCCGGCCGGGCCGTCTTGATCACGGAAGAGATGGACCGGGAGTCCTCAAGCTCCATCTCCAAGAGATTGAACCGTTCGTTGGACAGCAGCCCTTGAACGTTGGTGAGAGGCGAGCGGTGGCGCCCCGTGCCGAAGACCTGGCAGCCCTGCTTCAGACAGTACTCGGCCAAGTGACTGCCAACAAACCCCGTGACGCCGGATATGAGAACACGTGTGGGCACTTCTAGCGAACCATCCTTTCCGGGATAGGCTCAGTTATGTCGCTGACAGCTACCGCGCCCGCGGCGCCTTTCTGGCCCTGCCTCCCCACAGCCGCAAGCGTAGCATGACCACCAGCGCCTCAGCAATCATCCCCCATGTCATCTTCGACTGACCGGTTCGCCGCTCAACAAAGTTGATGGGCACTTCCCGGAACTTCTTGCCGGACCGGTGGCAAGCATAGTTGATCTCGTACAGGGAGGCGAATCCCCGGGAGCGGATTTCACTGAAATTGAGGGACTCCAGCGTGGCCCGCGGGAAGCACTTGAATCCCCCGGTGCAGTCGCGAATCGGCAGCGCCAAGAGGAGATGCGCGACCATGTTGCCGCCCCTACTGATGAGCCTCCGCCGAAAGGGCCAGCCCTCCGTGCTACCCCCCTTGACGTAGCGGGAGCCGATGGCGAGATCCGCGTCTTTGGCGGCCTCAACCAGACGGGAGATGTCGGTGGGGTTGTGGGAGTAGTCCGCGTCCATCTGAACGATGTAGTCGGCGCCCAAATCCAGCGCCGCCCGGAATCCTTCAAGGTAGGCGCTGCCGTATCCGATCCTCGCCGCTCGGTGGACGACATGAATGCGCGGCTGTTTCGCCGCCATCTCCGCCACAAGCCGGCCCGTGCCGTCCGGCGAATTGTCGTCCACCACTATCGCCTCGTACTCCGGTCCCTGGCTCAGGATCTCTGGCAGGATGCCTGGAATGTTCTCCGCCTCGTTATAGGTGCCGATAACTACTACGTATTTCATGGTCTTCACTTAACCGCGGATGCGCCATCGCGCCTGACTGTTACACGACCCATCTAGCGCCACGAATCGAACCAGAAATACGACTCTGCCAGGCCGTTAGAGACGTCTACTGCGGCCAGGTGGGGGTAGAAGTAGATGAACGTCACGGCAACCGCCGCCAGGAAGACGACCGCTCCCATCCGACCCCAGGTCCGCTGCCACGACCTATAGACGACGTAGGCCAGGGCTAGCATCAAGAAGGAGAGACTCGGCAGGTAGTGATAAATGAACAATAGCCGGGGCTGTATGGCCCACGGCAGGAGGAAACCGAGATAGGCCAGCAGCACGAATAGCAGCGCTGCTTGTTCGGGGCCAACAGCGCCCGATAGAGAGAGCTTGCCGGCCGCTACGTCCAGCCTGGCCCGCACCCCACGGAGGCCCTGCCACAGCGCGAAGCCCAGGGCGGGAAGGCCGAACCAGAAGATGATTGGATTGCCCAACGCGTAGATCTTGGCACCGTCAGGGCCCGAGTAGAGAAAAACCGGCCGCCTCATTATTGGCCACGTGTCCCAGGGAGACGAGTAGGGGTGGAAGGCTTCCGGGCCCGAGACTAGCGGGTTCGCCGCATGGAACTGATACCCGTCGCGGTTCAACAGGATCACGTCTCCAAGGGTATGCCCACTGAACAGCATGGGGACGTAGGTCAGGAGATAGATGGACAGGGGCACGACGACGAAGAACAGCGGCAGAATGGCGAGCGAACCGGCAAGAGCGTTCTCCTCCTCGTGGCCTTTTCCAGGACGCGAAGATCGGTAGACAAAGTAGGCAGCAAGGGGTGCCAGGGCCCAGAACGCCATCCACAAACCCAAGGCCAGGCTGAAGACGGGCGCCGACAGGTCGGGCACGAATACACCGGGCGGGACCTTTTCGACTAGTAAGCCGCCGAACATGACCGGGGTGCCCAGATAAAACACCAGCAAGGCCAGCGGAGCCAGGTAGAGCACTCTGGGTCCATTGCCCTGTTCGGCCTGCCAGTACCGGTACAATAAGTAGATGACGATGGGGAAGATGGTCAAGAGAGCGACCAGCTTGGTGGCCAGAGCGGCCCCGAAGAAGATACCGGAGAACAGGAACCGGTCAGACAGAAGGAAGTAGATGGAGCCCAGCATGAAGAACAATAGATACGAATCCGGTGTGGCGATCCTCGCCTGAACGAACGACAGTCCGTCGAAGACCATAAAGAAGGCGGCGGCGATGCCGACGATCTCGCTCTTGAACAGCCGCTTCCCCAGCAGATAGATGAAGGCAACCGACCCGACGCCCGCCAGGGCGCCGAAGAACCGCCAGCCAAAGGGGTTGTCCTCGCCGAAGAAGGCCATTCCCCCGGCAATGAACAGCTTCGAGAGAGGGGGATGGGTGTTCTCGTGAGGGACACCCTCGGGACCGCCTAAGAATTCCCAAGCATCCGGGTTGCCGTCGAGTATCGTGACGGCGGCGGTCGCGACTTGGGTCTCGTCAAAGTAGAACTCGCCCGGCGTGCCGAGGCGCCAGAAGCGGGTGAAGAGCGCGGCCGCCAGCAGGCCGATGAGCAAGCCAATGAGCACCAGCTGGCGCGTGGTGAGGGATCCCGTCAGGGTCAGGCCCACGGTGGGAGCGCGGTCCGCAGGTTTCAAACTGCCCCGGAACTCCTCCCGGGCCGGCCGGAACCCCGCATTCGCTGTGACGCCAGCCCAACCTGCGGCCCGGTACCGGGAACCGGCGCGCCTATCGCCAACTCTAGCATCTCATCTATCGCAGCTGGACTGGATCAAGGCAGATGCAGATATTGGGTTAACATCGCCCGCAAATCATACAACGTACAGATACGTAGATGCGTTATAGCAGAAGAACACGATATCATACTAATCCCTGAGACCTCGGTGGGCCAATCGCCGGCGCCGGCTCCAGAGACGACTCTCGTCCGTTCGCCGATCAGGTAGGGGGGTCAGCGAGGATTAGGGGGAGGCTAGCCGACCAGGTGAGCACGATCGAATTAGGCTCAAAGTCCCGGTGGCAGCCGGTAACCTTACTGGCTCGAAGGTCTGCCGTTCCCGTCTTGATCTTCGTCATCGTTCTGGCGGGGTATTATCTCTCCACCACCGAGCTGCGCACCCGAGAGGCTCCCAACTGGTTTCAGCACCACCTCTATCTTGCCCAGGCCATGCTGAACGGCAACTTCGATGTCGGAGCGGCCGGTATCCCTGACTTCTACCATGACACCGTATCCGAGGGAACGAGCAAATACGTCACCTTCCCACCAGGGCCATCTATCCTCTTACTACCCTTCGTGGCGATCTGGGGAACGAATCTTCCTCAGATCCCTCTGCTGGGGACGGGCTTCTCTCAAATCTACTTTAGTATGGTCCTGGGAGCGGTCAACGCGGTCCTGTTCTGGTACCTGCTTGGGCTGTTGAACATAAGCAGTACCACCAAGCTTCTGCTGGTGCCCTTCTTCGCCTTCGGCACGGTGCACTTTTTCACAGCCACCACAGGCACCGCCTGGCACTACGCCCACGTATCGGCGGTTTTCTTCATGTTGCTTGCGATTATCTTCCTGTTGCGTAAGGCCTCACCGGTCATCCCAGCCGTTTTCCTGGGTCTCGCCTTCCTCAGCCGCGAGCCCACGATCCTGGCCGCCCCCTTCTTCGCCTACTGGATCGTGCGACAGCGTCACGAGTCGATCTTCGCCAAAGAGACGCTGCTCGACAGGCAGTCGCTCTCCCAGATGGGTCTCTTCGCAGCAGGGCTGGTCCCGTTCGTCGCCTTCTGGTTCTTCTACAACGTCGCCAGGTTCGGCGGCCCCTTGGACACCGGATACGATACGCTCTATGAGCGGTATGGCCACTTGTACCCCTTCTACCCTCACTTCGGTCAATTCGATGTGCGCAACATCCCCCTTCACCTGTACACCCTCTTCTTCATGCCACCGGATTTCGTCCCCGTCTTCATCCGCCCGTCCCCGTACGGCATGAGCGTAGTCCTCACCTCGCCGGCCTTCATCTATGCGGCGTTCGTGAAGAGGCAGCACGTTCTGAGGACCGGTTCCTGGCTAGCCATCGGTTTCGTGTCCATACCCCTTCTACTTCATTACAGTCAGGGCTGGGTCCAATTCGGCTACCGGTTTCTGCTGGACTTTGCGCCCTTCTTGCTCATCCTGACGGCCTTCGGGTTTGACGACAACGATTCTCGGAGATCGTTGTGGATCAAGGTGACGCTCGTCGGGGTCTCCGTGGTTGTGGGCTTCTGGGGCCGGCATTGGGCCAACGCACTGGGCTGGTAAGACCCATCATCATGCCGTCCCCCAACCTCAGCCTGGTTTCCGATGTTTAACAGGACTCGAGAAATCAGCCTTTCCGGGATAGAAATACTCAAGCGGAGACTGAGGCTGAGCGAGGAGGAGTGGCGGTTCCTCTTGCGGGCGTCGCTGCTGGCCCTGGGCGTCTGGCTGGGGCTGCTCCTGGCGAGCTACATTATCGGGCTCATGATCATAGGCCGGGAGAACACGCCCCTGGGGAATATCCTGCTGGAGGTATTGAACAGGTGGGACGCTCCTCACTACCTCCGCATCGCTGAAGTGGGCTATCGGGACGAAGGCGAAGACCGCTTCCTCATCGTGTTCTTCCCCCTCTATCCCCTCGCTATCCGCATTGTGCATATCGTCATCCCTAGCTACTTCGTCTCTGCGCTGGTGGTCTCCGCGCTGGCCTCCGTCGCGGCCGGCTTCTTTCTCCAAGCTCTGGCCAGGCTGGACGGGGACCAGGAAGAGGCGGACCGCAGCCTCTGGTACTTCTTCCTCTTCCCGACCGCCTACTTCTTCTTCGTACCCTACACCGAGGCCCTCTTCATAGCCCTGGTGCTTGGCTCGTTCCTGGGGGCACGCCGGCGACGCTGGGCCTGGTGCGGAACCCTAGGCATGCTGGCCTGCGCCACCCGGATGCAGGGGCTGGCGCTGGTTCCTGCTTTGGCTTTCGAAGCCGTCTGGCAGGAAAGGTGGCGGGCTCCCCAGCGCGCCTTCTGGCTGCTCCTGGTTCCTCTCGGCTTCGTGGCCTATCTGGGAATCAATTGGATGGTCCTGGGTAACCCCCTCGAGTTTGTTGACATACAGCGGCTCCACTGGAGCCACACCTCCATCTGGCCCTGGGAGTCCCTGACCGACGCCATTCACCACGTTAGATCAGACCCCCCGGGGCCGTTCCGCACCCAAGTATTCGAGTTCCGCCTGGCCGCGATCGCCTTTGCCGCGGCTTTGCTGATCGGTGCGGCGCGCTGGCTGCGGCCCTCCTACCAGATCTACGCCTGGGTTGGGATGATCCTCCTCATGTCGGTAACTTTCCAGATCAGCATGCCGCGCTATCTGCTGGCGGTGTTCCCGCTATTCCTGATCATGGCTCGGCTGGGCCGCACGGAGGCCATCCATCACGCCTCTCTGGCGATATCCGCCGTACTCATGGGCAGCTTCTTCGTTATCTACGCCACCCGGTTCGGCTTTTGACCCTGAACGACGTTGCCGATACGTCACGCGTTCAGGCCATGCGTGCAATGAAACGTGCGCCTGCGTCTGGAGGATGCTATAAACCTAACCCCGCTGGTATACTTCAAGGCATGAGTTCGCGTGCCTTCGTGATGGCACCGGTTTTCCTCGCCTTGTTGTTCTTGGCGTCCGCCTGCGGTGGCAGCGAAAAGAACGCATTCGAGGTGGATTCGCTTGTGGTGACTGAAGCTGATCGTCCCATCGCCATGGCCTTCGCACCGGACGGGCGGCTGTTCTACGCCGAGCAGCTCACGGGTGACATTCGCGTCATCGACGCCGAGGGCCAGGTACAATCGCAGCCCTTCGCCCACGTCGACATCTTTCTTGGGGGAGGCACTCTAGTGGAGTGGGGGCTCATGGGCTTGGCTGTGGACGTTGACTTTGAGTCAAACCACTACGTCTACGCATATTTCACCCAGTCGGCAGACCCCGGCCCGCCCGCAGAAGTGAAGCCGGTTGTCATCCGCTTCACCGAAAACGACAATACCGGCCAACAGCCCAAAATCCTCATGGATGATCTCCCGCCGTCTTCAAGCTTTTTCAACGTCGCCGGTAGCATCCATTCCGGCCCGGACGGCTTCCTGTATGTGAGCGTCGGAGATTACGACAACCCCGAATTCGCAATTGACCTGACCGTGGCCCAAGGCAAGATGCTCCGCCTTGACAAGGAGACCGGTGCCGCGGCGCCGGCCAACCCCTTCGCGAACCAATTTGGCGCCGACCCCCGCATCTTCGCCTATGGCTTCCGAGAGGATTTCGACTTCGCCTTCCATCCCCAGTCGGGCGAGCTCTATGGCAGCGACCAGACCCCGGTAAGTTGTTCCGAGCTGAACATCATCAAGGGGGGCGCCAGCTACGGTTGGCCGTCCGGCGAGTTCCCATGGCCGGACTGCCTGGCGGGACAGCAAAACCCAGCGATCCATTTCTTCGCCAAAGAGGGCCTGGAGCCAGGGGTGTTCCTCTCCTTCGTCACTAGTACGGGGCTGGAGTTCGTGAGCGGCAAGGTCTATCCACTCCTTGGCGACAGCCTGCTGGTCTGCGAGCGCGAGACTAAGCAGATGCGGCGCGTGGTCCTGAGCGGGGCTGCTCTGGATCAGGTGACCGATGACGATGTCGTCGTCAAGGACTGCTGGATGGATATCGCCGTCAGCCCTGGCGGCATCGTCTACTACAGCAACGACACCGAGATACGCCGCCTGGTCCAGATCTCTAAGTAGCGGCTCAACTTCCTCTAGTGCCTGCGACCTGATATATTCCACCGCATGGCGACAAGGGTGGCTCTCTTTGCGTCAACCATCTTTGCCCTCCCACTCCTGTTCTTGATTTCCGCCTGCGGCGGCGGCGGCAACCCCTTCGGCGTCAAATCGGAGCTCGTGACGAAGGCCGACCATGCCGCCGCCATGGCGTTCGCCCCGGACGGGCGGCTGTTCTACGCCGAGCAACTCACGGGCAGCATTCGGGTGGTCACCGCGGACGGCGAGCTGCTGGAGGAGCCGCTCGCGCAGGTGGAGGTGGCCTTGTACCTCGAGTGGGGGCTCACGGGCCTCGCCGTAGACCCTGACTTCGGGAAGAACCACTACGTCTACGCCTTTCTCACCGAGCCCGTGGATCCCGATTCGCCCATCGGCAGGCCCGTGGTCGTGCGTTTCACCGAACGGAACAACAAGGGCGTGGATCCCGAAGTCATCGTCGACGACCTCCCGGAGACGCTCCCCGCCGCCCCCGGGTTCAACGCAAACGGAAGCATCCACTTCGGCCCGGACGGCTTCCTGTACGTCAGCCTGGGAGATTACGACACGCCGCCGCTGGTGCAGGACCTGAGCACCCCCGAGGGGAAGATACTCCGCGTCAGCAAGGAGGATGGCTCGCCGCCGGACGACAACCCCTTCGCCGACGATCCTGAGGCTGACCCGCGAATCTTCGCCTACGGCTTCCGGGAGCCGTTCGACTTCGCCTTCCACCCCGAGACCGGCCAGCTCTACGGCTCGGACAACACCCCGGTAAGCTGCGAGGAGCTCAACCTGATCGAAGCGGGCGCGAACTACGGCTGGCCCGACGTCGGCGAGTTCCCGTTCGAAGACTGCCTGGCAGGCGACCAGGTCGCGGCCATCCACTTCTTCGCCAAGGAGAAGATGGAGCCAGGTGGCTTCCTCTCCTTTGTAGAAGTTTCCGGGCTGGAGTTCGTCTCCGCCGACGTCTATCCCCTCCTCAGCGACGCCTTGCTGATCTGCGAATCCCAAACGAAATTGATGCGACGCCTGGTTCTCACGGGTAGCACGTTCGATCAGGTGACCGATGACGATGTCATCGCCAAGGACTGCCAGATGGACATCGCCGCCAGTCCTGACGGCATCGTCTACTACAGCAACGAGACGGAGATACGCCGCTTGGTCCCCGAAGATACCGGTGAATAGCCGGGGATATCGCCTCAGGCCTCGTACTATACAATAGGGGCTGATGGGAACCAGTTCACGGCGCAGCCGCCGCCGACGGCGGCCCGGTACCCAAACTGCCGCTTCCGAAGCGAACCACGGCCCACTCCTGTTGAAGAGCAGCGAGGCAGCCGCCGCGCTCGCGTTAGCCGGCTTCATCCTGCTGTTCGTGGCTATAGCCCAGTTGGCGTCAGGCGGCGGGGGCAACGGTGGCGCCGCGGCCGGCGCTGGCGGCACCTTCCCCCCTGATGGCGGCGCAGCCGCCACCGGCACGGGCGGGGCCACCGCCACCGGCGGGGCCACCGGCACAGGCGGGGCCACCGGCACAGGCACGGCGACTGACGGCGAACAGCCGCCGGTGGGCGACGAAGAGGCGATACTGACGCTGGCCCGGAGGTCCATCGAGGTCCTGCCGGCGGGAGTGTGGCCGTCCCTCTACGACTCCTTTACCAGCGAATTCCGGCAGCGATGCCCCCGTGAGCAGTTCGATCAGGCAGGCGTGGACGCCGCCACCCAGCTCGGTGACGACTTGCGGCTCCTGCGGTTCAAACGCACGGAGAGCATGACCATCGAAGGCTCATCTGCGCAAGCGGTGATTGTGGGCCAAATAGCTGGCCAGAGTGAGTACCAGATCCAGGCCGCATTCCAGATCGAAGACGGCGGCTGGAAGATAGCGCCGGCCTCCGGCACCGAGGGCTGCGCAGCCTTCGGCCGTCTCAGCGGCTAGGGCGTCCCAGCCGCTGAGACCACTTCGGTCGCGTCCAAGAACCTCTCGGCCCACACTGTAGTGCGGTGGCTGTCCCCGTACCGTTTGGACCGCGGGGGCCGAGGAAGGTCAATAAATGCATTGCAAGAAAGATAACTCAAGTTCTTAGGCTCTCCAAACCTTGACACCTCTTCAGGAACGTCGGTACGATCCCTTTACAATTGACTTCTTTACCATAACTTAACGCCAAGTGCCGTGGAAAGCCGCCCTCACAATCCTTGTCGGAGGGCCCATGGTGTGGGCTAGCCGTATCGTCGCAACCAACGCCAGCAGAGCCGGCGCTGCCGGGACGGGGAGACCAACATAAAGACTCGACTTCTCGGCTTCACCCTGATTGCGGCCATCGCCGCCCTGGCCCTGCTGGGGACGTGGCTACTTTCGCCCGTCGGCGACAACGCCAAGGCCAACCACGGGCCCACCCCGGGAACCGTGGACATCCTGGCGGTAGACACGGACATCACCAACCCGGACACCGTCAACGGCGGCGCGCCTAACGGCAACAACTACCACGAGAGGCTCAACCTCGGCGAGTGCGACGGCAGCGTCGACGACGACGGTGACACGCTCGTCGATGACGGCTGCCCTACGGGAGGAACCGGCCCCGGCGGCATCACCCCCCTGGGCGAGGTCGGCGACATCGACACCTGCAACGTCATACCTTTGATAAACATCGTTTCGTCGAGTGTGGCCAACCCAACGACCATCACAACGGCAACGCCCCACGGCCTGGCGACCGGAGACCTGGTTAGCATCGTTGGCCACGCCGGGAGCACGCCTGCCATCAACGACGTGGGTATCGTCACCGTAACAGGCGCCAACACGTTCACCATCCCGGTGGACGTCACGGGCGCCGGCGCCGGCGGCACAGTTTCTCCTACCCTAGAAGTCGACATCGTCGTCGACGAGATCGACCCCAGCAACCGGATGCTCGCCTGGACGTTCAACCTCAACTACGACCAGGCCGTGGTCAAGATCGTCGGCGTCGATGGTGTGCCAAACGCTAACAGCGCGGCTGAAAACCGCAGGATGATGATCGCCTCCGAGCCGGACTCTGGAGCCAATGGAGGGTTCGTCGAGCTCGGCGCCGAGAACCCGAGCTCGACCGTCCCCGACACAAACGGCCAACTGGTGGAGGTCATCTCCGACTTCGGCACGCTGGGCGCCGTCACGACCCACGAGAAGGGCGAGGGCGTTCTTCTCCGCGTCCAGCTGGCGAACGTCGGCGGGGCCGGTAGCAGCCCTCTCGACCTCGTCGGCACGACCGGCAACCCAATCTCGATCGTCGCGCCCCCCGCTCCCGGCACCCAGTTGGTCACCGGCGACACCACCATCGGCAACGCCACGGTCAAGGTGGGCCAGTCCTGCGCGGCGGCCACGCCCACGCCCACGCCCACAGCGACGGCCAACGCCACCGCCGAGCGTCTCGGTGGGAGGCATAGTGGAGCACCGGAGCTCCAGCGCCGCCATGCCGCCCTCCGAGCAGCCGGCGAGTCCCGAGTCCGGCGACAGCATCTACTGGCTGATAGCTGTGATGGGAGGCGCTACGGTGGCCCTGGCGACCGCGTGGTACGTCGCGAGACGCCGGCCGGGATAAACAGCCTGCCGCCACGCTCAAACAAGGCGGCCGGTCGCATAAGCGACCGGCCGCCTGCTATCGAGCCTCGGCGGGAGGGGGGACTTCCGCTCCGAACTCTGTGCTCAGGGTAGCAAGCTGCCTCCCCTCCGCGAGTTAAGCGACGGTTAATGGGCGGTGGAGCTTCGGTTAATATCCGCCTGCCGGCGTTCCGGGCCTGTCTGGACGGAGTGCCAAACAGCAATGACGCAAGATTCATGAAGTCATGGCCGTACCCGCACGCGTTGCTCCCCTACTTGACAAATTCTGGCGCTTTGCCATAATGGCCCCAACGCTGGGGGTGTGGCGCGCTCTTTCCTGTTCCTGCATCCCCTGGTGTTATCCGGTGGTGGGGTTGCCCGGCTTCTTGCTGGGCTTGTGATGTATTGGGCATGGGCGACGCCGGATGCAGACATAGGGGCATGAGATAGCAGGCCCTTAAGGGAGGGGTGCACTTGGCGCGATTGCGGCGCGTTAGTAGCCGGCCGCTCAAGGATGGCCACGTCATCAGCACGACTGGTGGGGTGACGTAGTGCTGCACGCCCACCTGCTCAAGGCCTCGTCTCTCGCCATCGTCGCGGCCGCAATCGCCGTCGTCCTGATGCTGAGCTCCGACGCTTCGGCCGCCCCCACGGTGACCACCGACAAGGCCGACTACTACTCCAGCGAGATAGCCACGATCACCGGCTCGGGCTTCGCACCCAACGCCTACTACGACGTTCCGGTCATAAGGCCGAACGGGAGCATCGTCAAGGGCAACGGCTCATTCGCACCGGGATGGGACACCGTCCAGGCCAACGGGACAGGCGACTTCACGTACCTCTATCAACTGGACGGCATCCAGGGGACCTATATCGTGGAGGTGTACCCGTCGCCGTGGGGCGGTCCCGGCTCCGGGGAGACCCCTCTGGCGACGACGACGTTTACGGACGCCGACATTCACTTCAGCCAATGCCGCAACGACTCCAACGACGACGACGTTGCCGACGACTGCGAGTGGGCCACCGGCAGTATCAACCAGAACAACGGCGTCTACGCCGAAGGCGGCGCGGTGCCCCAGCGCCTGTTCCACCGCGTAAGCACGGTCGGCACGTACACTTTCGTCTTTGACTACGGATTCTCCCAGGGCGACGTGTACGCCTACGACTTCCTCACTAATGTCGACGACACCCAGTCCGGCGCCCTCCTCAACGAATGCGCCGATCGCCCAGGCTTCATCAGCGCTTCCGACTGCTCGGGCATGTTCGGCGGGTTCGCCCAGTTCGGCGACATCCCCTCGGACCCGTTCGACTCCGTTGCCGCCCGGGAAAACCCGCCCGGTGCCGGCGCCCGCAAGATCAAAGTCGGCTGCAAACCGGCATGCTCTGCCGGGATCACCGTCGAGTTCCCGGATCCCCCCATCGGACCGACCGACGGCGAAGATAATCCCGGCGGGGAGGCGCATGACCCGGACACCGACCCGGACTGCTTCAAAGACTGCGGAAGCAGCAAGGCTCTGATCGCCGTGACGGTAACAACCTCGTCCACGAGCACGCGGGTAGGTATCTGGTTCGCGGGGCACCTGGCTGAGGCGGCGGATCCACCCAGCTCGGCCACAGGCTGGGGGACGGGCTGCGACTCGCCCACTAGCTGCGGAGCCAGCAGCGTCTCCGGCGCCCCCTTCCACGTGAAGTACATCTGCTTGAAAGAGCCTAGCAACTCCAGTTGCGACTCCGTGGGCAGCCGGGACAACCAGATCCAGATCGGCGCCGTCATGGCGCCCACGCCCACGCCCACGGCCACGCCAACACCTACACCCACGCCCACGCCCACGCCCACCGAGACGCCGACACCCACACCCACACCCACACC
>JAUYGU010000158.1 GCA_030690405.1 Dehalococcoidia bacterium
GCCGGGGGCGGCGGCGCAGACGATCGTCGCGTCGCAGCCGTGCTCCGCGGCCAGCGCCAGCAGGGCGTACGCCGCGGCCTCGCGGTTGACCAGCGCCCCGACCAGCACAGCCGGCGCCTCCGCCAGGTCGTTGAGGATGCGGGTGCCGTTGGAGGTGGCGAGGATCGCCGGGCGCTCGTCGAAGGTGGCGGCGGCGAACTCCGCCGGCGAGTTGCCGTAGTCGAAGCCGGGCGGCGCCAGGCCTCCCTGTTCGCCGCAGAGAAGGTGGTGGCCGGGAAGCCGCTTCCGGAGCGCTCTCGCCTGGTCCACGCCGGCGGCGGGGATGACGGCCGGCACGCCCCGCTCCAGCAGCGTGACGATGGACGTAGAGGCCCGCAGAACGTCCACCATGGCGAACACAGAGGGGGCGTCGCGTATCAGGCTGGGCAGCAGAGCGACATCGAGGCGCAATTCGGGAAGTGGGTCAGATTGACTGACCAGCACCCAACCTTCGCTCCGAAAGTCCTCTATCGACCGCTGAAGACTTGCCATGGTTGCTATCTCCCGGCTCAAACTGACCCACTACCGCAGTCCGGTGTTCCTTGACCCTGGACTCTCACGTCTATATTATGCGCAGGCGAAGGGGGTGGGCCAGAACGGCTACGGGTAGGACGTTTCGCGACAAGCTCCTAGAGGCGAGCAGGCGCAACGAGAGCCTCCTCTGCATCGGCCTCGACCCTGACCCGTCCCTCCTAAAAGGCACGCCTGTCGCCGCTTTCCTCCAGGCTATCATCGGCGCGACCCAGGACCTGGTCTGCGCCTACAAGCCGAACCTGGCGTTCTTCGAGGCGCTGGGCATCGGCGGCATGCAGACCCTCTTGGAGGCGATCCGCGGCGTCCCCGCGCACATCCCGGTGATAGCCGACGCCAAGCGCGGCGACATCGGCAACACGGCCCGCTTCTACGCGCGTACGCTGTTCGAGGTGTACGACTTCGACGCGGCCACGGTGAACCCCTACGGCGGCCGCGACGCCGTGGAGCCGTTCCTGGAGTTTGAGGACCGCGGCGTGCTGGTCTGGTGCCGCAGCTCCAACCCGGGCGCCGCCGACCTGCAGGACCTGGCCCTGGCCGACGGCCGTTCCCTCTATGAGGCGGTCGCGGAGAAGGCGCGGGAGTGGAACGTGAACGGGAACGTCGGCCTTGTAGTCGGCGCCACCTGGCCGGAAGAGCTGGAGCGCGTGCGGGCCATCTGCCCGGACCAGACGATCCTCATTCCCGGCGTCGGCTCGCAGGGCGGCGACCTTGCGGCATCGCTGGCGGCCGCCCTCGACTCGGACGGCGGCGGTGTTATCGTCAGCGCCTCCCGCCAGGTGCTGTACGCCTCGGCCGGGGACGACTTCGCGCAGGCGGCCGGGCGCGCCGCGAAGGGCCTGCGGGACCAGATCAACCGGGAGCGGGCTACGCTGCTGGCCAGACGCTAGCCGTGGTGATGGAAGTGCGGCTGGGCGACATCGTGCGGCTGCGCAAGGTCCACCCCTGCGGCAGCTACGACTGGGAGGTCGTCCGCCTGGGCGCCGACATCGGCATCCGCTGCCGTAGCTGCGGACGGCGCGTGCTCCTGGAGCGGCGGGTGTTCGAGAAGCGCGTGCGCGAGTTTCTGGCCAGGGGGGAGCCGGAGGAGTCGGCGAGCCAGACCTGATATGCGCTACGAACCCCCGCACATCGCCGAGATAGTCGACTCCCGCGCCCTCCTGTTACAGCCCCGATTCGCGACCCTGTGGCTCACCCAGGGGCTGGCCCAGACGGCCCAGAACGCCATCCTGTTCACGCTGCTGGTCGTGGTGCTGCAGCTCACCGGCTCCAGCGCCGCCAGCAGCGTGCTGGTGCTGGCGTTCATCCTCCCCTCCATCTTCATGGGGGTCTTCGTAGGGGTTCTCCTGGACCGCTGGCGAAAGGGCACCATACTCGTCGCCACCAACCTCGTCCGGGCCGGCGCCTGCATCCTCTACCTGTTCTTCCACGAAGACCTGCTGATCATCTACGCCATCAGCCTGGCGTTCAGCACGAGCGGGCTGTTCTTCAACCCGGCCGTCGTCTCCCTTGTGCCGGCGCTGGTGCCGAAGGAGAGGCTGGTCAGCGCAAACAGCCTGTACAACTTCACGCTGACGGGCTCGCAGCTGGCCGGGATGGTGTTCCTGGCCCCGGCCGTCCTCAAGCTCTGGGACGAGCGGGTGATGTTCATAGCGGCGGGCGCGCTGTTCACGCTCGCTGCGGCGCTGGCGGTGTGGCTGAGCAACCTCCAGAACGGCCGCGATATCGAGCTCCCGAAGGGGCCGCTCTTCGGCGGCATGCCGGCGGAGTTCCGCAAGAGCTGGCGCGCCCTCACCTCGGACGCGGCCTCCGCCCTGGCGCTCGGCCAGCTCACGATGAGCAGCACGCTGGTGCTGCTGTTCGCGATCCTCATCCCTCGCTACATGCAGGACGTCCTCGGCGTCTCCGCGGACAGCGCCGCCTTCATCTTCGCGCCGACGGGCGTGGGGGCGCTGATAGGGCTGCGCTTCATCCCCTGGTTCAGCCGCTGGGGGAAGAACAGGGTGGTCGTCATCGGCCTCGTCGGGGTTGCGATATCGCTGGCGCTGCTGGCCACCGTCCGCGGGCTGGTCGAGATTATGGAGACGACGCCGGGTCCGCTGAATCCGGGGAACCTCCTGGGGCTCTCGCTGCTGCAGTCGCTGACGATGATGTTCGCGGCGCCGATGGGCTTCGCCTACGCGCTGCTGAACGCGCCGGCGCAGACCGTACTGCATGAGCGGGCGCCGCCGGAGATGCGGGGGCGCATCTTCGCCACCCAGGTGGTCTCCGCCAACTTCGTCTCCCTGCTCCCGCTGCTGGTGGTGGGCGCCATCACGGACTTCGTGGGAGTGACCGCCGTCCTCCTCGGCATCTCCGTCTTCCTCCTGCTTTTCGCCTACGCCAGTGTCCGCGTGGGCGGCCTGACCGACGAGGACGAGACGCCGGAGCGCGAGCCGGGGGGCGTATCCAGTTCGGTTGACACCCCTAGTAGGCTGGGCTAGAATTGCCGTGCATTGAAACCCGGAGGTGGGAGTGTGGTCGAGCTCACGATAGAGAGCATCCGTGTCAGCCTGATGAACTACCAGCGGGTGGTGATTCTCAAAGAGAAGGAATCAGACCGCTATCTCCCTATCTGGATCGGGCCGGCTGAGGCGGACGCGATCGCCGTGAGGCTTCAGGAGGTCGCCGTCGCCCGGCCTCTCACCCACGATCTGCTCCGTACCATCATCGACAGCCTCGGGGCGACTGTGGCCTACATCCTCGTGAACGACCTGGCGAACGACACGTTCTTCGCCCGCATCGCCCTGAACGTGGACGGGAAGAGCCTGGAGATCGACTCGCGCCCCAGCGACGCCATCGCCCTGGCGGTACGCGCGCAGGTGCCGATCTACGCCGAGGAGTCGGTGCTGGAGAAGGCGGGCGTGCGCCTGGACCAGGAAGGCCAGCCGCTGGAGAAGGGCGAAACGCAGGAGATAGAGCCGACCAGTGAGGTGAAGGAAGAGGAGCTAGAGAAGCTCTCGCCGTTCCGGGACGTTATCGAGGGGCTGGACCTGGAGGACTTCGAGGCGAAGTAGCGGCGGCGCCTCCCGGCGACGTGCCTCAGGCTTGACCGCCTGAGGCTTTTGTGCAATTGGCGGGCAGGTGTTGGATTGTAATGGCCGGTTGTGATAAAGTGCGCAAACGGAGAGGTTGCCCCGGGCGGAGCGGGCCGCCGTGATGACCCGCCTGCCTCCGACGGTGAGGCTGACCGGCATCGGGTTTTACATTGCGCTATGCATCGTTGGTGGCGTAGTCGGCGGTCAGCAGCTCGACGGGTTGCTGGATACGGGACGCCTCTTCGCCGTCGTGGGCCTGTTCGCGGGGCTCGTCCTGGGGCTGGGCGGAGCCCTCGTTCTCCTGCTGGAAGTGCTGAAGACGCCACAATGATAGGGAGAAGCCGCTAGATGCCGCTAAGCCGGGGCCGTCTCATCACCATTGGTGTCATCGTAGTGGTGTTGCTGGGCCTGGTCTTCCTGCGGGGCCCGACTCCGCACATCGCCATTAAGCCGGAGACCCTCACCTCCATCGGACCGTTTGACCTGACGAACACCGTTCTCACCTCGTGGATCGTCGTCCTCACAATCATCGTCATCGTCTACTTCGGCACGCGCCGGCGCGACCTGGTGCCGCAGGGCTTCCAGAACGTGTTCGAGGCCGCCATAGAGGCGTTCTACGGACTTGTGGTGAGCGTGGCCGGAGAGAAGAACGGGCGCCGCTTCTTCCCTGTGGTCGCCACGATCTTCTTTTTCGTGCTGGCCTCCAACTGGCTTTCCCTGCTGCCGGTGTTCAACTCCATCGGGCTGGTCAAGGAGCAGGAACACGGGTTCGTGATGGAGAAGACGGAAGTGGGCAGCCTGTCCGTGGGCTACGTGAGCCTGTCCAGCCCCAGCGACCTGCGCCTGACCGGCGGCGGCAGCATTAACGAGGACGACCCGGACGCGGCGGCGCAGTACGAGAAGGCGAAGGAGGACGGCAAGCTGGTGGGGGAGCTGCTGCCGCTGTTCCGCGGCCCGAACACGGACATCAACACGCCGCTGGCTCTGGCCATCGTCTCCGCGATTGCGGTGGAGAGCTGGGGGATCGCCTCGCTGGGGTTGGGGACGTACGGCAGGAAGTTCTTCAACTTCGGTGGGATGTTCCGAGGGCTGTTCCGCCTGAGCTTCGGCGAATTTTTCCGGGGAGCGATAGACGTCTTCGTCGGGATACTTGAGTTGATATCGGAGCTGGTGAGGCTGGTGAGCTTCACCTTCCGTCTGTTCGGGAACATGTTCGCGGGCGAGGTGGTGATCCTGATGTTCACCTTCCTCACGCCGCTTGTCCTTACTATCGCCTTCTACGGCCTGGAGCTATTCGTCGGCGTGATCCAGGCGTTCATCTTCGCCATGCTGACGCTTGTGTTCGGAGTCATGGCGGTGACGCACGGCGAGCATGCCGCCCACGAGGCGAATGAAGGCCATGCCGCGACCGCCCGGCAACTACGAGAGAGCGAAGCCTAAGGGAGTTCACCCAGAAACGGAGGATATGAATGGACCTGTTGCTTGCCCTGATCCCGCCCATCGTTGAGGGGGCGCGAGTGGTGGCCCAGCAAGAGAGCACCAAGTTCGCGATCAGCGATGCGGGTATGAAGTTCATCGGCGCCGGCATGGCGATGGGGCTGGGGGCGTTCGGTCCCGCCCTGGCGATCGGCAACCTGGTCGGCCGGGCGATGGAGGCCCTGGGCCGCAACCCGGAGGCCCAGCCCGTGATCCAGACGAACATGATCCTTGGTCTGGCCTTCGCAGAGGCTATCGGCATCTACGCGCTGGTCACGGCGGTGATGATCGGCTTCGTCTTCTAGGCGACCGGCCGGAAAGCGTACCAGACGGGAGCTACCGAGATGGTATTCCTGGCAGAGGGCGGTATTGGAGCGCTGGGGCTTAACGTCCCCAGCCTCATCGCCCAGCTCATAAACTTCACGATCCTGTTCCTGGTGCTGGGCTGGGCGTTCAAGCGCTTCCTGTTCCCGCTGCTGGACGAACGCCGCAAGCGCATTCAGGAGGGGCTGGACGCCTCCGAGGAGGCGAAGCGACGTCTCTCCGAGACGGAGAAGGAGGTGGCGGGGGAGCTGGACAAGGCGCGACAGGAGGGCCAGACCCTCATCGCCCAGGCCCAGCAGATGTCCTCCCGCATCCAGGAGGAGGCCCGTCAGTCCGCTCGTGCGGATGGGGAGTCGCTCCTGGAGCGCGCCCGCAGCGAGATACAGTTGGAGCGTGACGCCGCCATCGCCGACCTCCGGCGCGAGTTCGCCGACCTTACGATTACCGCCGCCGAGCGGGTGATCAAGCGCAGTCTGGACCGCAAAGCGCACTCGGAGCTCATCGAGGAAGTGCTGGCGGAGGCGCCCGGCGGCGAGGGAGGTGACGGCCAGACGTGATCCGAGAGATTGCGGCCCGCCGTTACGCCGAGGCGGCGTTCGAGATCGCCCGCGAGGCCGGCACGGAGCAACGCTGGTCAGAGGGGCTGTCCCTGGTCGCGGCGGTCTTCTCCCATCCGGAGATGGTGGCCCAGATGCAGGAGGCGCGCATCTCCACAGCCAACAAAGTGGCTGTCGCCGAGCAGACGCTGGCGGGCGTGGACCCGCTGGTACTCAACCTGGCCCGCCTGCTCGTCAACCGCGGCCGCACGGCCCTGGCGGCCCAGATCGCCGAGGCGTTCCAGGAGCTCGTCGACGCCCAGCGCGGCATCGTCCACGCGGAGGTGACGACCGCCGTCCCCCTCTCCGAGGGGGAGGCGAAGGCGGTGGCCGAGAAGCTGGGCGAGATAACCGGCAAGGAGGTCGTCGTCGAAACGCGAGTGGACGAAGGGATCATCGGCGGGCTCGTCGCCCGCATCGGCGGCAAGCTTATCGACGGCTCCACCCGCAGCCGGCTGGCGGCGCTCAAGCGCCGCCTCCAGGAGGTGCGGGCGTGAGCGCGCTCATGAATGTAGCTGCAGACCTTCAGGTCTGCTGGCGGGAAGGCAGGGCTAAAGCCCTGCAGCTACAGGGAACGGAGACCCACTCGCAGGAGGCGCGGGCGTGAGCGGCGCGCAGGCTAAAGCCGACATCGAGCACGAACTGCTGCACGCCTGGGAGGCGCTGGGTTCCGCCGTCGACTCTTTCTCGGAGGAGGAGATGAAGCAGGCCGGCGTAATCGAGGGCTGGTCCGTAAAGGACCTGCTGGGCCACATCGCCTTCTGGGCGGACAAGGCCGCCGCTGATCTCCAGGCCGTCGCCGGCGACAGGGACGAGGATGTGGAGACGCCAGGGAGCGAACAGGCTGTAGACGAATGGAACGAGCGGGAGCGGCGGGCTCGCGCCGGACGGCCGCTGGCCGACATCCGCGAGGAGTGGCTGGAGAGCTTCCAGAAGGCGATGGACGCGCTGGCGTCGTTCCCCGCCGAGCGGTTCCTGGAGAAGGTGAAAGGACGCACCGTGCTGGAGCGGTTCGCCGGGGACACCTACGAGCACTACCGGGAGCACTTCGGTGACCTCTCCGCCTGGCGGCGGGAGCTGGAGACGACGGAGACGTAGCGCAGTGGAGCCGTAGCTGCAGGCCTTCAGGCTTGCCTGCGGGAAGGCAGGGCTAAAGCCCCGCAGCTACACGAAGAACGGGCACAGGAGGACGAGATGGCGGTACGACCAGAAGAGATAGCGTCGATCATCCGGCAGCAGATAGAGCAGTTCGGCGGCGCGATCACGGCGGTGGACGTGGGCACGGTGGTTGAATCCGGCGACGGCATCGCCCGCGTGCACGGCCTGCGCGGCTGCATGTACAGCGAGCTGCTGGAGTTCCCGAACAACGTGATGGGGATGGCCCTGAACCTGGAAGAAGACACCGTCGGCGCCATCGTCCTCGGCGACTACAAGGGGATCAAGGAGGGCGACGAGGTCCGCTCCACCGGTCGCATCGTCCAGGTGCCTGTCGGCGAAGGGCTCATCGGCCGCGTCGTGGACCCGCTGGGCCAGCCGCTGCGGCTTCTCGCGACGCGTCCCCCGCAGCCCGGGCCCTCCGTCACGCTCACGATCGACGCGCGCATCCAGAACGCGGCGCGGGAGGCCCTGGGGGAGAAATAGGGGGCTGTCGTGGCTCTGGAACCCGTTACGGGCCGACTGCTGGGCTTCGTTTCCACACC
>JAUYGU010000172.1 GCA_030690405.1 Dehalococcoidia bacterium
CGCCGCCATCGAGACGGCGCTGCGGGAGCGGCAGGCGGTGGTCACGCTGGAGTGCCGCGTATCGAACGCGGTGGCGCTGAAGCTGTACGAGAAGTACGGTTTCCAGCGCGTCGGCCTGCGCCCGCGCTACTACTCCGACAACCACGAGGACGCCTACGTGATGACGGTGGGCGGCATAGAAGAGGCGGCCTACGGCCGCCGGTTCGGGCGGCTGCGGGAAGAGCACCGCGCGCGCTACGGGGAGTACGAGCTGGTGCTGTAGGGGAAGGGGCTGATCGGCGGCAATCGCGGCTTGCTTTTCCCGCCGTCTTGCGGTAGGCTTCGGCGTTACGCCATGAAGCCGAGAGACCCGCGCGAGCTCGTTCCCATCACCGTCGAGCTGTTCGTGCCCGACGTGGACGCCAGCGCGCGCTTCTACACGGATAAGCTGGGCTTCGAGCTGATGCGGATGGAGCGCGGGAGCATCGACGGCGCCGAGAGGGCCACGTTCGCGGTGGTCGGACTGGGGCGGGCGGCCTTCCTCATCGCTCATAAGAGCCTGGAGGGCGGCCTGGCGATGCCGCCCGGCGGCGGCTCTATCGACATCCGCATCGTCGTGGACGACGTGGACGCGCTCTACCGGCGCGCCCGCGAGGGCGGCGTCGCCATCGCCAATGAGATCGCCGACCGTGATTACGGCCTGCGGGACTTCATCATCGAGGACCCGGACGGGTTCCGCCTGCGTTTCGCCTCGCCAACGGCCTGACCCCGCCCGCGAAATTCCACGATTGTGATGCGCGTCATAGCGTGGCGCGCGCCACCGCCGCTTAATGGTGGGTGCAGGCACGGTTAGTGCGATTGGGAGTAGACCATGGACGCGGAGATCCTGTTCCGAACGAAGCTTCAGGAGATTGAGCGAGAGGTCCGCCGGATGAGGCTCCTGGCGGCCGCACGGGAGGCGACGCCGCGAGGCCGCCCCGCCTCTGAGCCGGCGGCCCGAGGGTGTCCGTCCATACCGCTGCGGCTGCTGCGGGCGCTGCGTCCGTCATCCTAGCAGGGAGGGTGCGATGACAATGTCAACTGTGCCGGCGAGGGAAGGACGGACGGATGAGCTGACCGCCGGCGATCGGGTGGTGATCGTGGACGCGCCCTCCTGGGTTCGGCGCTACTTCACGGGCAGGTCGGGCCGCGTATTGCGCGTCCTCCCCTTCCCCGGTGGCGACGTGTGGGTGCGGTTTGAGCGGCCGGTCATCCCCTGGTGCGACCGCATGGAGCCTGTGGAGGAGTTCCCGTTCGCGCCGGAGCAGCTGGCGGCGGCCTAGCGCCGCGCGCCGCCGGACGCCAGCCACAAGAGCACGGTCGCGGGGAGCAGCGCCAGCAAGGCGGGCGGCCCCAGGAGGGCGGCGCCCGCGAATGACATGATTATCGAGGCGGCGGCGCTCCCGCGCAGGATCGCCCGGCGCTGGTCGGTCGCGGCGAGCGAAGCCCAGGCGGCGGGGATGAAGAGCGCCGCCATCAGGAGCGGCACGACGACGAGAGCACGGTTCGCCTCGCCCGGATCGACCAGTACGCCGATTGCGATCGCGAACATGGGGGCGAAGCCGAGGAGGGCGCCGATGAGTCCGGGCCAGGAGATGCGACGGCTCGCGCCGGTGGCGACGGGCGCGGCGGCAGGCGTTCCGGCCGGGCGGCCCACCAGCGAGCGTTGTCTCTTGCGGCGGCGACTCTTCTTGGGCACGTTCAGAATGTAGAGGAAGCCTTCAGGCTTCCAGAATCGATCTCCCCCAGACAAACGATCCGCTGTACGGATAGTAGGCTGGAGCGTCCGCCAGAGAGGCGCGCACTGGGTTGTCGATGATATAGCGAGCTATGTCCTCCTCTGCCCTCACCACGTGGTCATGGTAGCTCTTCTGCCAGAGCGCCTTCGCGTTGGCCCTCCGGTAGGCGTAGCCTGTCCTTTGCTTGAAGTCTTTCACGAACCGAGGTAAATCCGCCTCGCCGTCACCCTGAACGAGCAGGTGGAGGTGATCAGGCATGAAGCAGTATACAAGGACGGTAAAGCCACACCTTTCAGAAGACAAATCTAGGTCGCCGAGGCAGGCTGCGACCATGTCCTGATCCCTGAATACGGGCTTACGCTGCGCAGACGTGAGGGTCAGGAAGTACGCCCTCACCCCGTTATACGAATCGAGCGGTAGTCTGTTGCGCTTGCGGCGAAACGCTGGTGCCATTGGAATCTTCCCCTGTGGAGGCCTAAAGGCCTCCGCTACACCGCAGTAGGCTTTGGTGTGGAGGCCTAAAGGCCTCCGCTACACGGCGTCTAGCCGTTCTTCGCCTCCCCGTGCTGCCTGCGCAGGTCCGTCTTGAGCACCTTGCCCAGGTAATTCCGCGGCAGCTCCTCCACGAAGGCGTAGTACTTCGGCGCCTTGTAGCTTGCCAGCCGCTCTTTGACGAACGCCGTTAGCTCGTCCCTGGAGGGCCGGTCGCCTCCCTTGGGAACGATCACCGCCTTCACCTCCTCGCCCCACTCCACGTCCGGCACGCCGATGACCGCCGCTTCGTCGACCGCCGGGTGCTGCTCCAGCACCGCCTCGATCTCCCCCGGCGCGATGTTCTCGCCGCCGCGAATGATCAGGTCCTTTGTGCGGCCGGTTATGTAGACATAGCCGTCGTCGTCCATCCAGCCGACGTCGCCGGTGTGGAGCCAGCCGCCGCGCATCGCCTCATGCGTCTCGTCGTGCAGCCCCAGGTAGCCGGACATGATGCGGGCGCCCTGGGCCACGATCTCGCCCTCCTGGCCCGGGGGGAGGATTGCGCCCTGCGGGTCGATTATCGCCACGGCCACGTCCTCCATCGCCCGGCCGACGGAGCGCAGGCGGTGCAGCTTCTTCTCGCGCGCCTCGGGCGGGCCGTCGGTGACCTGGTGGTCCTCCGGGCCGAGGAAGGTGAGGGTGGAGGTGCTCTCGGTCTGGCCGTAGGCGTTCATGAGGCCGCACTTGAACACCTGGACTGCCTTCGTGACGACCTCGTAAGGCATGGGGGCGGCGCCGTAGGCGATGAGCTTGAGGGAGCTCAGGTCGTACTTGTCGAAGCCGGGCAGCTCCATGATCCGCTTGAGCATGGTGGGGACGACGAAGCTGTGGGTGACCCGATGCGCCTGGACGGCCTCCAGCCAGGCCTGGGGCTCGAACTGGGGGAGGACGACGAGCGTGCGGCCGCCCCAGACGGAGGAGAGGGGAGCGGTGGCCCCGGCGACGTGGTACAGGGGCACGGAGAGCAGCGTGACGTCGTGGGTCTCCGGGTTGGCAGGCTCCATGGTGTTCGTGACGTAGATCGACATGCTGAGGTAGGTGAGGACGACGCCCTTGGGCATGGCCGTGGTGCCGCTGGTGTAGATGACGATCGTGGGGTCCGAGTCCTCCACGTCCACGAACAACTCCTCCGGCTCGTGGGCGGCGAGGAGCGCCTCGTAGGACGTCATGCCTTCGGGCTTCGCGTCGTAGCAGACGAAATGCTGGACGGTCTCGAACTGGGGGCGGATGGATGCGGTGAGGTCGAGGTAGCGCTCGCCGGCGAAGATCGCCTTCGTCTCCGAGTTGTTCACCATGTAGGCGAGCTCTTCCTTCTTGGCGCGGTAGTTGAGGGGGACGAACACGGCGCCCAGCTTGGCGCAGGCGTAGTAGGTCTCCACGTAGGGGATGGAGTTGAGCGCCATTACCGCCACCTTATCGCCCTTGCCGATGCCCAGTCCGCCTTTGGCGGAGAGGGCGTTGGCCAGCCGGTTGACCCGCTCCTGGAGCTGGGCGAATGTGCGGCTCTCGCCCTCGCAGGTCAGAGCGACGCGGTCCGGCACCACCGCGGCGGCGATCATCAGGAACTCGCTCGTGTTCATACGCTTACCTCCGTACACTGGTCCGCGCCCGCTGGGCCAGGCGCCGCTCCAGCGCCAGCCCCTGGGCCAGCGGCAGCTCCAGCCCTTCCAGCACGGCCCGCTTGGCCAGCCGCAGCGCCAGCGGCCCGCGCGACATGAGCGTCCGTGCCAGCGACTCCGCCTCATCGTACAGCCTGTCGTGGGGGACGACGCGCTGGATGAGGCCGTAGCGCAGGGCGGTAGCGGCGTCGATGGGATCGCCGGTAAGGACCATCTGCATCGCCACGCCGGGCGGGACGTGGCGGGGCAGGGTCTGGGTGCCGCCGGCGGAGGGGATGTAGCCCAGGCCCACCTCGGGCAGGCCGAGCCGCGCGTCCTCGCCGGCGATGCGGAGGTCGCAGCACATGGCGAGCTCGATGCCGGCGCCGAGGGCGTAGCCGTGTATGGCGGCGATGAGCGGCGCCTCCAGCGACAGGATGAGCCCCCAGAGGTCGCGCTGGCGGCGGGCGCGGCGGGACTCCACGTAGGAGGGGGCCGTCCCGAACTCGCTGATGTCCGCCCCCGCGGAGAAGGCGCGCTCTCCGGCGCCCTTGAAGATGACGACGCGGACGTCGGGATCATCGCGGATAGCTCCGGCGATCTCCCAGAGGGCGTCGCGCATCTCCATGTTGATGGCGTTGAGCGCGCCGGGCCGGTTGAGCGTCACCCAGGCGAGGCCTTCGCGCTTTTTGTAGAGGACGGTGGCGTCAGGCATGGGTCGTACCGTACCCCATCCTGAAGGCTGGGGTATCTATGATAGCCATCATGCAGCACCCTTCAGGGTACGGTGCGGCCTCTTGCAGGCCTGAAGGCCTGCAGCTACGAGGCATAAGGGCTGTGCCGTGACGAACCATTCGTGTTTCCTTGTTCCCTGCTCGGAGATCCGGCCGGATCGCTAGCGCCAGTCCGGCTTCTGGACGGCGCTCTTCTCCTTGCTGCGGAGCGCGCGCTTCAGGTCCGCGTTGATCTTCGCGGTGAGCTCACGCATGCCGTCCGAGCCGGCCTTCATCTGCTCGCTGCGCCAGCGCTTCAGCGCCGCCCGGTCTGCGTCCGACAGGCCGGCCTCCTCGGTCAGCCGGTCGACGACCAGGGAGAGCAGCTCGCGGCCCTCCTCCGGTTCGAGCTCCAGCTTCATCGCGTGGACTCCTTGCCTTCGCGGGTGGAGCTGTAGCGGCCGCGACGGCGGACCATCCGCGCGGTCTTCTCGTCAAGGTACGTCCCCAGCGCCTCGTTCGTCGCCACCGCGAGGTCGTCCATCTCCACCGTCCCAAGGGCGCGGTCGTTGCGCCAGCGCCTGATGGCCGACTTCCCGTCCTGGGAAACGCCGCTGTTGTCGATCACGTGGGAAGCGATGACCGACATCAGCGACCACGCTTCGTCCGTCTCTAGAACGATCTGCATTCGGCCGGCACCTCCTTCAGCGTGATTATCTCCCCTTGAAACGGGGCTTTCGCTTCTCAAGAAAGGCGCGCACTCCCTCCGCCCGGTCCTCCGTGGTCTGGAGGATGATCGTCAGGTCGGTCTCGTAGCGGAGGGCCTGCTCCAGCGTCATCTCCAGGCCGCGGCCGATCGCCTCCTTGGCGTAGCGCACGGCGATAGGCCCGCGCTCCGCGATCCGGGCGGCGACTGCCTCCGCCTCGGCGGCCAGCCGTTCGCGGGGGACGGCGGCGCTCACCAGGCCGGTGCGCAGCGCCTCCTGGGCGTCCACGGGCTCGCCGGTGAGGACCATCTCTAGCGCTTTCCCCCGGCCCACCAGGCGGGCGAGCCTCTGGGTGCCGCCGCCCATCGGCAGGAGGCCGAGCGTCGTCTCCGGCAGCCCCAGGCGGGCGTCCTCGGCGGCGATGCGGATGTCGCAGGCGAGGGCCAGCTCCAGCCCCGCGCTCAGCGCTTCGCCCTGAACGGCGCAGACGACCGGCCGCGGCAGCTCCGCCAGGCAGCCGAAGGCGTCGGCGGGCGGGCCGCCCTCGCCGGCGAGGAGCGACTGGTCCCAGCCGCGGCAGAAGTCGTCGCCTTCGGCGGCGAGGATGACGGCGCGAACGGAGTCGTCGCCCTCGATCGCGTCGCAGGCGCGGGCGAGCTCCGCCAGCAGGGCGGCATCGACGGATGGCCGCCGCAACGTTAGGCGGGCGATGGGGCCGCTCTTGTCCAGGGAGACGGTGGGTTCGGGCATGGGATGCTCCAGCGCTCCGCATTGTAGCAAAGGTAGTGGACAGTGGACAGTGGACGGTGAACAGATTGCTTGTTCGGCCTTCCGCCGTTGTAGTATCATCCGCCCCAGCCGCCCCCACAGCGCCCCAAGGAGCCGCTCTTGCCTGTCCTGAGCCGAGTTGAAGGGCCCGACCTCGCCCTCGAAGGCCTGCGCGTCGTCGACCTGTCGCAGGGGATCGCCGGGCCGTACTGCGCCAGGCTGCTGGCGGACTGCGGCGCGGAGGTGATCAAGATCGAGCCGCCTGCGGGCGACTACGCCCGCAGGCTGGGCCCCTTCCCGGACGACGTCCCTCACCACGACAGGGGCGGCCTGTTCATCCACCTCAACGGCAACAAGAAGAGCGTGACCCTGGACGCGGGCAGCGCGAGCGGCCGCGCCGTCCTGCGAAAGCTGCTCGCCAGGGCGGACGTGTTGGTCGAGAGCGAGGCGCCGGGGCGCATGGCCTCCCTGGGCCTGGGATACGACGACCTGAAGGACGGCTTCCCGGAGCTCCTCTACTGCTCGGTCACGCCGTTCGGGCAGACGGGGCCGTACAGCGGCTTTCGGGGCAACTCCCTGACCTGCATGGCGCTCTCCGGCCAGATGTACACTACGGGCGATCCGGACAGGGAGCCGCTGACGACCGGCGGCGAGCCGGCGGAGTACTTTGCGGGGCTCACGGCGTGGGTGGCCGTGCTGGCCGCGCTGGAGCACCGCGCCGTCAGCGGCGGGGGCCAGCAGATCGACGTTTCGATGCTGGAGGCGCTGGGCGCCGCGGACGAGTACAACACGGCGATGTACGCCTCGCTGGGCGCCGTCCGCAAGCGTTACTACTCCCGCCATCACATCCCGGCCTATCCCGCCGAGATCTACCCCTGTCGCGACGGCCACATCGTCGTTGTCGGCGGCGCCGGCGGCTTCCCGCTCGGCATGGCGATCCTGCTGGAGCAGCCGGAGCTGGAGTCGCACCCGCTGTTCGTCAACTTCTGGATGAGGATCATCCTGTGGCGGCAGTTCGAGGAGATACTGCGGCCCTACCTGATGGAGCACGACTGGCGGGAGCTGCTGACGCGGGCCCAGGAGCTGCGCATACCGTTCGGGCCGGTGATGAGCCCGCGCCTGCTGCTGGAGGACGAGCACCTGAAGGAGCGCGGCTTCTTCGGGGAGGTGGAGCAGCCGGAGGTGGGAAGGATTCAGATGGCCGGTCCGCCCGTCAAGATGTCGGCGACGCCGCTACGCAGCGGGCCGGCGCCGATGCTCGGCGAGCAGACGACGGAGGTGCTGGCGGAGCTGGGCTACGAGGCGGAGGACGCCCGCATCCTGCGCGAGCGGGGGGTCACGTAGGTGGCTGAGCTGCCGCTCTCCGGCGTTCGCGTGCTGGACCGATATCTTGTCATTCCGAGAAGCGGAGGCGACCTCCTGGTCGCGGGAGCGACGAGGAATCTCGAATGTCCACAGGTCATCCGCATACGCAGTCAAATCAGGGTCGCATGGCTGCTGGGGAGAGACAGGCGAGAGCGACCGCTTGCCCCACCCCAGATTCCTTCGCGGCGGACCGTCAGACACCGCGCACACGAACTCGCCGCTCAGAATGACGGTGCGCACGGGGGTGCCCATGCCTGACCTCCCGCTCTCCGGCGTCCGCGTGCTGGACCTGTCGCAGGTGTACGCGGGGCCCACCTGCAGCCGCATCCTCTGCGACCTGGGCGCGGAGGTGATCAAGGTCGAGGGGCTGCACCGCATCGACATCACCCGCAACTTCGCCATCTACGACAACAAGACGCAGGACGACTACTGGAACCGTTCCAGTTACTTTCTGTACCGCAACGCGGGCAAGAAGTCGGTCACGCTGGACTTTCAGGAGCCCCGCGCCGTCGAAACGCTCAAGCGCCTCGTCCCCCACGCTGACGTCGTCGTGGAGAGCTTCACGCCGCGGGTGCTGGCCCAGCACGGGCTGGACTACGGGTCGCTCCGCCCGCTGAGGCCGGACCTGATCATGGTGTCGCTGTCCGGGTACGGACAGACCGGCGCCTGGCGCGACTACTCGGCCTACGGGATGGGGCTGGAGCCCGCCTCCGGCATCTCCTCCTTCACCGGCTACCGGGGCGGCGACCCGCTGCGCACCGGCATCTCCTTCACGGACCCGTATTCGGGGATTGTCGGCGCGGGGGCGGTGCTGGCGGCGCTGCACTACCGGCGGCGGACCGGCAAGGGGCAGTACATCGACCTGTCGGAGCAGGAGGCGGCGATACCCGTCGGCGGCTACGCGCTGATGGACTACGCGCTCAACGGCCGTGAGCCGGAGCGCATCGGGAACCGCAGCCCCTGGTTCGCACCGCAGGGCTGTTACCCCTGCCGCCCGGACGGTCAGGCGGGGGACGACAGCTGGCTTGTGCTCACCATCCACGACGACGCCGAGTGGGCGGCGTTCTGCGCCGCCGCCGGGCATCCCGAGTGGGCGGAGGACGAGCGGTTCAGCGACGTCCCCGGCCGCCACCGCCACCACGACGCGCTCGATGAGCTGATCGCCGGCTGGACGCGGCAGCAGGACCAAATGGAGGCGATGCACCTGCTCCAGGGCGCGGGTGTAACCGCCGCCGCCGTGCTCAACCCGAAGCAGGTGCTGCTGGACCCGCACCTGCGGGAGCGCGGCTACTTCGACATGGTGGAGCACGCCGGGGCGGCGCGCCCCGTGCCGAAGCAGCTCGGCGCGCGCTTCTCGGCGTTCGGGTGCGGCGCCCGCGGCACCGCTCCGAGCCTGGGCGAGCACAACCGCGAGGTGCTCCAGGGGCTGCTGGGCCTGTCGGACGATGAGCTGGCGGAGCTCCAGGAGGCGAAGGCGATAGGCGACACGCCGGAGTTCGCTGTGCCCGTCCAGCTTATGCAGGCGATGGTGCAGTGGCCGCTCACGTCTTACCTGCAGATGGGTGCGCTGGCGGCGCTGGAGCCGGACTACAGGCAGCAGCTGGGAATGGACTAGCGTAACGGATGAGAGCCGGAAGGAGACGGTCATGGCGATGAAGTTCGGGGTGCAGGCCACGCAGTCGGGAGTCACCTGGGAAGAGCTCCTCGCCCTCTGGCAGGAGCTGGACCGCGACTCCAACTTCGATCACCTGTGGCTGATGGACCACTTCGTGACCGGTGCGGGCACGGCGGCGGACTCCTCCGGCCCCTGCATGGAGGGCTGGACGTCGCTGGCCGCGCTGGCGCAGGCGACATCGCGCGTCCGCCTGGGCATCCTGGTGACCGGCAACACCTACCGTCACCCGGCCGTGCTGGCGAAGATGGCGACGACGGTCGACCAGATCTCCGGCGGCCGCCTGGAGTTCGGCCTGGGCGCCGCCTGGCACGCCTACGAGCACGAGGCGTTCGCCATCCCGTTCCATACCACCGGGGAGCGGCTGGGGCGGCTCGATGAGGCGGCGCAGGTGATCAAGCTGCTGTGGACTCAGCCTCGGCCGAAGTTCCAGGGCCGCTACTACCAGCTGGACGAGCCGCCGTACAATCCGCCGAACGTGCAGCAGCCGCACCCGCCGATCCTCATCGGCGGCAGCGGCGAGAGGCGCACCCTGCGCACCGTCGCCCGCTACGCCGACGCGACCAACGTGCAGGGCACGCCGGAGGAGGTGCGCGGGAAGTTCGAGGTCCTGGAAGGGCACTGCCGCGAGGTTGGGCGGGACTACTCCGAGATTCGGCGGACGGTGATGCTCATGCTGTTCCTGACGGACGACCCGGCGTTCCAGCAGCGCGTGGTGCAGGGGGTGGCGGCGTTCCGCGGCGTCGGCGAGGAGGAGGCGCGGCGGTCGGTGCTCCTGGGCTCCGTGGAGGACGTGAAGGCGCAGGTGCGGGAGTTCGCGGAGGCGGGCGCGCAGGAGATAATCGTCGCGCAGTTCCCCCGTAGCCACCGCGAGAGCCTGCTGCGCTTCTCGCGGGAGGTGGTCCCGGCGTTCAGGTGAGCGACGAAGGCGTCAGGCGGCGCCGCCTTCAAGCTTGAAGCTGTAGGCGCACTCCTGTCCCTGGGCCTTCTGGCACTTTCCCAGGGATGGGGTCATCTGGTACTTGAGGCCCGAAGCGTCGAGCCAGCCGGTGAGCCGCGAGAAGATGCCGCACTCGTATGAGTCGGCCACGCCGGCGCGGGCCACGTTTTCGTGGGCGAAGCAGCGCTGGATACGGATCTGGAACGAGTCATCGCCAGTCGGGATCACCTGGTAGTCCAGCAGCTCGGGCCCGAGAAGGCCGATGATCGTCTCCTGGAGCAGGAGGTAGTCGTCTGCTGTCTCTGAGGGGGGAATCTGCAGCGCCCGCATGATGCGATGGGCTTCGACTTTGCCTTCCTCGTGCGAGGCGATCTGGTTCAGCCGGCTGGCCGCCTCAAGCCCGAAGGCCTGGGCCACGGCCATAAACCAGCGCGCATCGTGCGACAGCCAGCACTTGATGAGCAACGCCTCGCGCTCTTCCCGTGAGAGCGTGGCCAGGATGCCATTGGCCCGCTCTCGTAGCTGAGGCTGAAGGTCCTGCTGCTCGCTCACGGCCCTGCCTCCTTTCGCGCCCGCCCTGTCACGGGGCCATTGTAAGCCCTCGCCCTCACCCCGACCTGCGGTCACCCCTCTCCCGCGAGCGGGAGAGGGGTGACGGGTTTGAGTGCGTCGCGCCCTTCTATGCTAACCTGTGGCCGTCATGTCGCGCGTCCTGATTACCGGTGGCACCGGCGTACTGGGTCGCGAGCTCGTGCCCCGGCTCGCGGCGGCGGGCCACGGGGTGCGGGTCATGAGCCGCCGCGCGGCGCCAGCGGAAGGCGCGCCGGCGGAGTGGGCGCAGGCGCAGATCGGGACGGGCGAGGGCCTGGCGGAGGCGGTGGCGGGCGTTGCCGTCATTGTGCACGCGGCGTCCAGCCCCTTCCGGCGCACGCGGGAGGTGGATGTGGAGGGCACGCGGCGCCTGCTGGAGGCAGCGAAGGCAGCCGGCGTCTCGCACTTCGTGTACATCTCAATTGTGGGGATAGACCGGATACCGCTGCCCTACTACAAGCACAAGCTGGCGGCGGAGAAGCTCATCGAGGAGAGCGGGGTGCCGTACTCCGTCCTGCGGGCACCCCAGTTCTTCACGCTGATGGACGAGATCCTCGGCAACCTGCTTCGTTTCCCGGTGGGGGTCTACCCGGCCGGCTTCAAGTTCCAGCCCATCGATCCCGGCGAAGTGGCGGAGCGCATCGTCCAGCAGGCCGAAGCGGGGCCGGGCGGCCGCTTGCCGGAGATCGCCGGGCCGGAGGTGCGCAGCGCGGTCGAGCTGGCGCGGGTCTGGCTGAAGGCGCGTGGCAAGAGGCGCCTGCTTGTTCCGCTGCCGCTGTTCGGGAAGGTGGCCGGCGCCTATCGCGCGGGCTATAACTGCGCCCCGGAGAGCAAGTACGGGCGGATCACCTGGGCGGAGTGGCTGAGTCGCAGGTACGGTTAGCAGACACGAAAGGAGCCGACGCCATGCCCCCCGTCCTCACCGAGCGCCGTGACCGCGCCTTCGTCGTCACGATCAACCGGCCGGAGGCGCGCAACGCCGTCAACGCCGAGGTGGCCCAGCTGCTGTTCGAGGCGGTGGAGGCGTTCAAGGCGGATGAAACGCTGGACGCGCTCATACTGACCGGCGCCGGCGATCCTTCGGCAGGCTCTCGCCCAGGCGAGTCGCCTTTGGCGACAGGACAGGCTGCCTTCTGCGCCGGGGCGGACCTGAAGGGCGGCGCGGGGCTGATGGCGCGGCCGGGCGCCCAGGAGTCCGGCCCCATGGGCTTCTCCCGCATCACGGATGTGGACAAGCCCGCCATCGCCGCCGTCAACGGCTACTGCCTGGCCGGCGGCGTGGAGCTCGCCTGCTGGTGCGACTTCCGCATCGCGGACGAGACGTCGCAGTTCGGTATCCTGAACCGGCGCTGGGGGGTGCCGCTGCTGGACGGCGGCACGCAGCGGCTGCCGCGCATCGTCGGACTGGGGAACGCCCTCTACCTGATGGAGACGGGCGTCATGATCGACGCGCGGCAGGCGCAGCGGATGGGGCTGGTGCAGGAGGTCGTGCCGAAGGGCGCCGCCCTGGAGCGGGGGCTTGAGCTGGCGAAGGCGATATCCACGTACCCGCAGCTCAGCCTGCGCAACGACCGCCGCGCCGCCATCGATGGGCTGGCGCTGCCGCTGCCGGAGGGGCTGGAGCTGGAGCGGCGGCTGCACGAGGCGAGCCTCGGAGACCCGGCGATGGTGGAGGGGCTGCGACGGTACGCCGCCGGCGACCGGCCGCCGCCGCCGCGGGGGGCGGTGTGAGCGCTGGCTTGACCGGGCGTGCGGCCTTCTGCCGGGAGCCATTTATGGGCTCCCACCGGGCCCAGCCTCCCCAGCATAACTTTACGTTCCATTATCGCGTTATTGCTTTACGGGGAAGGAGAGCGTCTGACCTTTCCCTTCCTCACGGTCACAGATGCCCAGCGCCGAGGCGAAGGAGGCCACTTCATGCGAAGCCTAGCTCTGACAATCACGCTCACCGTCCTCGTGGGGCTTGGAAGCCTTATGGGAGCCGGTACAGCGATGGCGTCGACCGTCGTGGTGGATGACGACGGTCAGGCCACAGCAGCCGATTGCGACTCCGCGACGGCAACCCCCTACACGACGATCTCCGCTGCCGTAACCGCGTCTGCCGGCGGCGACACTATCGGCGTCTGCCCTGGGACCTACGACGAGCGGCTCGTTATCGACAAGCAGCTCACTCTCAGCGGCTCCGGCGGCGGCAGCACAATCGTGCAGAACACGGCGGTTCCCAGCGGTCCCAACGCTGGCGACTTCGCGGACGTCCAGCTCACTGCGGGCGCGAGCGGGGCTGTCATCCAGGACATATCATTCGACTTCAACGGCACCGACGGGACGCGGCAGGGATGGGGCATAGTGATCAGTGACTTCAACGGCCCCACCGTCACCGGCGTTCAGATCCTCAACAACGAGATCTTCCTCGGCAAGGGCTCAGGCGCCGCCAGCATCGGCGAAGGCGTGGGCATTCAGACCGGCAAAAACGCAGATGTCGGCGGCCTCCTCGTATCCGGCAACTCCTTCCACGGCGATCAGGCCGCCGGCGTCGGCTCGGAGGGCATTTACATCAACCCGGTGGCCGGTGGAGGCTCCGTGACGATCGCCGACAATACCTTTGACGGCCACCTGTTCGTGGGCGTCTCTATTGAGTCCGGCAACGTCAGCGTCTCGAACAACACCATTGTCGATACCATTGCTCCAAACACCGCTGGTACGCACGGCCTGCGCGTGAACGATTTCGTGGGCGGAGTGAGCTATAGCGGGATCGCCCTGAGTGGCAACGCGATCGATGGCTTTGAGAACGGTATGCGCCTGGGCAGCAGCGCCTCCGCCTCGTCGACGTTGACCATCAACGCACAGGGCAACGTCATCACAGGCAACACCCGGGGCGTCTGGGTGCGCTACGATGCCGTGCCGACC
Organism: Dehalococcoidia bacterium; assembly: GCA_030690405.1. Next base: position 13,553 of record JAUYGU010000172.1, read on the forward strand.
ATCGAGGGCGGGATCATTTGCGGAAACACCGCGGGCATAGAGGTGCTCTCCAGCGCCGTATTCAGCGCGGAGGGCAACTGGTGGGGTGATGCCTCCGGACCTACCCATCCCGGCAACGCCGGCGGCTCTGGCGACAGCGTCGTCGACGGTGGGAACGGCGGCTCCGGCACAGTGGACTTCGACCCCTGGGTAGACACGATCAGCGGCAGCGCTGACGCCGCCACGGCCGGCTCGCCCTCCGGCGTAAGCTTCCAGTTCTCGGACGCCGGCGGCACGGTGTTCCTGGGCGAGGGCGCCGGGCCTTTCGAGGTGACCACGGACAACGGGACGGTTAGCCCCTCCCCGGCGTTCATCAACGCGGCGGAGGGTACGGTGGAGGTGACGCTGACGCCGGCGAGTGAAGGCACCGCCACTGTCACCATCACCGGCCCCTGTGGCCTGGACGACACCCTCGGCGGCAACTCGGTCACCCTGGACGTGGCGGCCGCGCCCGTGGCGCCCACCCCGACGCCGTCCCAGCTGCCGCTGACGGGCGGGCAGCCTGCCTCCGGCGCGGACGTGCCATGGCTGGCCATGCTATTTGCCGGAGTGACGCTGGCCGGGGCGGGAGGCGCGCTCGTCGCCGTGCGCAGGCGGCGCTAGCTTACCGGATAACGAACGCAGGGGCGCGTCCCGGCCGGACGCGCCCCTTTCGCGTTCACGTCTGCATCGCCTACGATAGGAGCCGCTATGGACCTGGGGCTGCAGGATAAGGTAGCGCTCATCGGCGGCGGCTCGCGCGGGATCGGCCGGGCGGTCGCCCTGGCGCTGGCGGCGGAGGGCTGCCACCTGGCGCTCGCCGCTCGAGGCGTAGAGGCGCTGCGGGAGACGGCCGCCGAGGGCGGGGCGGCTGGCGTCCAGGTGCTGGCCGTCCCCTGCGATCTGCTGCGCGCCGAGGACGCGGAGCGCTTCGTCTCGGCCGCGGTGGAGCGGTTCGGCCGCATCGACGCCCTTGTGAACTCGATCCACTTCTCCGCCCCCGGCGACGCGGACGACGTGTGGAAGCAGTCGTTCGACACGCTGTTCCTGCCGGCGGTGCGCCTGACGAGGCTGGCCGTGCCCCACCTGCGGGACGCGGGCGGCGGCGCCGTCGTGCACCTGGCGTCGATCTGGGGGCGCGAGGCTGGCGGGCTGCCGGGCTACAACGCGATGAAGGCGGCGCTGATCTCCCACGCCAAGGCGATGGCGGTCCAGCTGGCGCCGGACGGAATCCGCGTCAACACCGTCGCGCCGGGCTCCATCAGCCACCCGGGCGGCTCCTGGTGGCGACGCCAGCAGGAGGACCCGGAGGGGATGGCCCGCTTCGTGGCGGAGAACATCCCGATGGGCCGGTTCGGTACGGCGGAGGAGGTGGCGAACGTCGTCGCCTTCCTCCTCTCGCCGCGGGCGTCGTGGGTGACGGGCGCCTGCGTGCCTGTCGACGGTGGCCAGGGGCGGTCGAACATCTAGCGCGACTTCGATTTGCCCGTTACGGGCTACGACCCTACGATAGACGCCGTGCCTTCCGAATCCGGCTCCTCTCTGGAAGACCTGCGCGTCCTTGAGCTGACGGGCGGGGTTGCCGCGGGCTACTGCGGCAAGCTGTTCGCCGGGTACGGCGCCGACGTGATCAAGGTGGAGCCGCCGTCCGGTGATCCGCTGCGGCGGCAGGGGCCGTTCGCGGCGGAGCGGCCGCACCGGGAGACCGGTGCACCCTGGCTCTACCTGGGGACGCGAAAGCGCAGCGTCACCCTGGACCTCGCGCAGCCCAGTGGGCAGCGGCTGTTCCGCCGCATGGTGGAGGAGGCGAACGTGATCGTGGAGAGCTTCCCGCCGGGCTACCTGGACTCGCTGGGGGTCGGGTTCGAGGCGTTGCGGGCGATCAAGCGGCGTATCGTCATCGTCTCCATCTCGCCCTACGGCCAGAGCGGCCCGAAGGCGGAGTGGCGGGCGACGAACCTGACGTCATTCGCCTCCGGCGGTCAGATGTCGCTAACGGGGGAGCCGGACCGCGAACCGCTGGTGAACGGGGGATCGCAGGCGGAGTACCAGGCGGGGTTGCAGGCGTTCGCGGCGGCGGCGCTGGCGGCGCACCAGGCGGACGTGACGGAGGTGCCCCAGCACGTGGACATCTCCGCGCAGGAGTGTATGGCCTCCGCTCTCGAGCTGTACCTGCCCTGGTGGGCCTACCTGAAGCGCGATATCTCGAAGCGGCGCGGCAACGTCATGTCCGGGATGGTGGGCGTCTTCCCGGCGGCGGACGGGTACATCGGGCTGCACATCATGCCGCGCAACTGGCCGTGGTTCGCGCGTGCCATGGGCCGGGAGGAGCTGATAGACGAACCCAAGTTCCGCGACAACTACACGCGTCTGCAGAACAACGACGAACTGGAGGCGATCGTCTACGCCTGGGCGGCGGGGCAGAGCGCGAAGGAGCTGTACCGGCAAGCCGGCGCCGCCCGCGCGCCGATCGCCTTCGTCCACACGCTGGGCGACCTCCTGGAGTCCGAGCAGCTTCGGTCGCGGGGCTACTTCCGGGAGGTGGAGCACCCGCTGGCGGGAAGCCTCACGTACCCCGGGCCGCCGTTCCGCATGAGCGAAGTGGAGTGGGAGCCGGGGCGGGCGCCGCTGCTGGGCGAGCACAACCGCGAGGTGTACTGCGAGGAGATGGGGCTGAGCGGGCGGGAGCTGGCGCACCTGCGGGCGGCGGGGGTCGTCTAGTGGACAGTGGACAGTGGATAGTGGACAGTGCTGGCGCCATGCTCCTTGTTCCTTGTTCCTTGTTCCGGGACGGTGGCGAGGGGAGGGGCTAGGTGTTCCGGCTGCCGCTGTACGGCGTCCGCATCCTGGACCTGACGATGGCCTGGGCCGGCCCCTACGCCACCCGTCTCCTGGGCGATATGGGGGCCGAGGTGATCAAGGTGGAGGCCGTCAACAACTGGGACTTGCTGCGCTCGTTTACGGGCCAGCCGCCCACGGTGGAGCGGGTGTGGGACAAGTCGCCGTACTTCAACCACGTGAACCGCGATAAGTACGGCTGCGTGCTGGACCTCTCGCAGGAGAGAGGGCGAGAGCTGTTCCTGCGCCTGGCGGTGATCTCCGACGTCGTTATCGAGAACTTCCGGGCGGAGGTGATGGAGAACCTGGGCCTCACCTACGAGGCGCTCTCGGCGGCGAACCCGCAGCTGGTCGTCGTCTCGATGCCCGGGCACGGCAGCACCGGCCCGGAACGCGACTTCATCGCCTACGGTACGAACGTGGAGCAGTTGTCGGGCCTCTGCCACCTCACCGGGTACGAGGGCGGCCCGCCGCAGAAGACGGGGATCAGCTACGGCGACCCGATGGCCGGCATCGCGGCGGCGGGAGCGATCGCGCTGGCGCTGTGGGACCGGCGCCGCAGCGGCCGCGGCCAGTACGTCGAGGTGGCGCAGCGGGAGAACCTTGTCAACATGATCGGCGAGCAGGTGGTGGCGTACGCAATGACGGGGCGCGAGCCGCCGCGCCGGGGCAACCGCGATTCGTCGATGGCGCCGCACGGCTGCTACCCGTGCCGCGGCGACGATCAGTGGCTGACCATCGCCTGCGAGGACGACGCGCAGTTCGCGGCGCTGTGCGGGGCGATGGGCCGGCCGGAGCTGGCCGCCGACGCGCGCTTCGCCGACGTGGTCAGCCGCTACCGGAACCAGGAAGCGCTGGACGGGGAGATCGCGGCGTGGACGCGGGAGCGGACGAAGGAGGCGGCGGCGGAGGCGCTGCAGACGTCCGGTGTGCCCGCCTCGCCGGTGCTCAGCGCGCCGGAGGTGTTCGATGACCCGCACCTGCGGGCGCGCGGCTTCTACGAGAACGTATCGCACTCCGTGGCGGGGGTGTGGGAGGTGGAGGGGCCGCACTGGCGTCTGAGCGAGTCGCCGGCGCACATCCGGCTGCCGGCGCCCGCCTTCGGGGAGCACAACGGCTACGTGTTCCGGGAGCTGCTGGGGCTATCCGAGGATGAGATCGCGGAGCTGGAGGCGGAGGGAGTGACGGGCTCCACGCCGAACTGGGCCGTCCACGAATAGGAAGCCTCGATAGTCTGGGACCTTTGGGTATGACAGATTTGTATCCTGAGATCGAACCGCACGAGCATGGGATGTTGGAGGTGGGTGACGGCAACCTCGTCTACTGGGAGACCTGTGGCAATCCGCGTGGCAAGCCGGCCGTCGTATTGCACGGCGGTCCCGGTTCGGGATGTTCACCGCGGTTCCGCAGGCTCTTCGATCCAAGCGCCTACCGCGTCGTGCTGTTCGATCAGCGCGGCTGTGGTCGGAGCATGCCACACGCAAGCGCAGTTGATACGGACCTGGCGAGCAACAACACCGCAAACCTGATCGCGGACATTGAACGGCTGCGTCAACACCTGGACGTCGACCGATGGTTGGTGTTCGGCGGATCCTGGGGCAGCACATTGGCGCTCGCCTACGCCGAATCGCACCCGGACCGGGTCACGGAGATGATCTTGTTTGGTGTTACGACCGGACGCCGCAGCGAGTTTGATTGGACGTTCCGTGGCGGCGTAGCTGTCTTTTTCCCCGAGCAATGGGAACGTCTTCGCGCCGGCGTGCCGGTCGCCCAACGAGACGGCGATATCGTCGAGGCATATCACCGGCTGCTGCACGATCCCGACCCCACGGTCCGCCAGCGGGCCGCCGAAGCCTGGTGCATGTGGGAGTCCGCGACACCCGCGTGGCCTCCAACAACTGGACTAGCCGAGAGATTCACCGATCCCACCTATGCGCTGGCGTTTGCGCGCATCGTGACCCACTACGTCCGGCACAATGCTTGGCTGGAGGATGGGAGGTTACTCCGCGACGCCGGCTCGCTGGCCGGCATCCCCGGGATCCTGGTGAACGGACGTTTTGATTTTCAAGCACCCATCGCCAACGCGTGGGAGCTCAAGCGCGTGTGGCCACGCGCCGAGCTCGTGATCGTCGACGACGCGGGCCACTCCGTCAATCCGGGCCTCAGCCGAGAGCTGATCCGCGCCAGCGATCGATTCGCAGTGCTCCCGTAGAGGAGCAGGGCGCAGGTTCTGCGGCCTCGTGGGGATACTTGCTCGCGCTGCCGCCCGTGTGGATCGTCCTACAGGCGCGATAGCAACAAGGTAGCCATGCGAGCTTACCTCGTCGCGTTGTAGGTTCGGCGTCAGACTCCCGTAGAGACGCCGATGATGTGGCCGATGCCGAACGTGAGCGCCGCTGCGGCGGCGCCGAGGGCGAGCTGGCGGCCGCCGCTGATGAGCATGCCGCGGCCAGTGAGCAGCGATAGCGAGGCGCCGACGGCGAACAGGGCCAGGCCGCTCAGCGCGGCGCTGGCGACCACGAACGGCGTACTCGCGTTCGCGCTGAACAGGAACGGGATGACGGGGACGAGCGCTCCCGCCGCGAACGCCAGGAACGACCCTGCCGAGGCGCCCCAGGGCGAGCCGAGCGCCGACGGGTCCAGCCCCAGCTCCTCGCGGACCAGCGTATCGAGCGCGACCTCCGGGTTCTCCATGAGGCGCGCCGCCATCGCCTCCGCCTGCTCCTTCGGCAGACCCTTCGCCTGGTAGATGAGGGTCAGCTCCCGCTGTTCCTCCTCGGGGGCGGCCTCAAGCTCGCCCCGCTCCAGCTCGATCTGGCGTTCGAACAGCTCGCGCTGGGCGCGCATGGAGACGTACTCGCCGGCGGCCATGGAGAAGGCGCCGGCGAGGAGGCCGGCGACGCCGGCGAGGAGCACGAACTTCCCCTCAGTCTGCGCGCCCGCGAACCCCATGATGAGCGAGACGTTGGAGACGAGGCCATCGCTGACGCCGAAGATGCTTGCCCGCAGGGTGCCGCCGCCGCCCGTGCGGTGCCACGTCTCACGCGCGGCGATGGTCTCCGTGGGCGTCAGTTCCGGTCGCTGCAGGCGGGCGAGAGTGCGCCCGTGCTCCCGCTCGTCGGGGGCGATAGCCTGCGCCGCCTCGTCCTGCGCCATGTAGGCGCCGTATGCGCCCGCTTCCATGCTGCGCACGATGCCCAGCACGGAACGGACACCGAAGCGGCGGGCGAGGAAGCCGATCAGCCGGATGCGGAGGCTGGGGCCGCGCTCGCGGGGCTCGACGCCGGCGTCGCGGAGCTTCTTGCGCCAGACGTCGGCGTGGTGCTCCTCGACAACGCCGAGCTGCTCGAAGATGGCCCGGCGTTCAGGGTCGGGCTCGGCCTCGGCGAGGAGGTGGTAGATGGCGATGCCGTCGATCTCGTCGTCGAGGTTAGCCTTGTAGCGACGGATGTCGTCCGGGGACGCCGGTTTCGTATCGTCGTGCCTGCCCGAGTTGGGGGCCTCGGTCCTCATGAGACCAGTGTACCCGAAGAGGGGGTCGTGGGTCGGGAGGTGGAGGCCGGACAGGGCCAGGGGACCAGACGGTGACTCAGACGCACGTGGCGGCACCCGGCCCAATGTTGGCCTATATTGGCACTATATAGGGCTTGACAGGGGTCGATGTAGAGATGCAATATAGACGCGACTAAGCTGAGGAGGAACGAGATGGAATCACCGAGAGGTAAACCGAGTTGGATTCCTCCGGACGAGGAGTTCAAGGCGATGCTGGCCCGGAGGCTGGAGCGATTAGAAACGGGGATCGGCGAGGTGACGACCGAGATCGACCGTCTTAATCGTGAACTGGCGGCTGCGGACCGAGAGAGGGAATATCTGCGGAGCCTCCTAGCAATTTGGGAGCCCGACCAGTGGGAACACCTGTCCGGGGAGGTGTTTGTGAACCGGACAAACGGAGCAAAGGGAACATCAGCCGCAGTAATAGCCGCGCAAGATGCCGCCGAGATGGTGGTACGGTTGCTCGAGGAGGTGCACCAGCCACTGCACTTCCGCGAGATCGAGAAGGAACTCAGAGCGCGCAATTGGTATGTCGCGGGCGGCGCCGACCCGGCCAATACGCTACTCGCGAAGTACTTTGATGACGCGCGCCTGTACCGTCCCGCAAGGGGTATCTACGCACTACGTCCGGAGGGCGAAACCGTCCGAAGTGTGGGATCGAAGCGGAAGACACGGCGGAACAGGGGCTCACGGTGAACGCCGACGCGCTGCTCGACTCTTTGCTGGCAGCCCAGAGCGAGATTGATGTCACACACATCGTGGGTATCAACCCTGTCCTGGCTGCCGATGCGAACTGGCGGCAATACGGTGGCCCGAACTACGCTGGCATCTTCTTCAATCAGCAGTCAAACCCGGTTTCGGCCCTGGCTGACAAGATTGTGAATTGTATCGATGCGCGTCTCATGCTTGAGTGCCTAACGCGAGGCATAGATCCACAAGGGACGGCAGCCCCGGCAACTATGGGCGATGCGGTGGAGCTCTTCTTTGGGGTCAAGGTGGCTGAGTACGTGGAGCTCAGCGACAGAAAGAGGCGGGAACTCGCGGAAGGCATCGTCCTCGCCGCCGATGGTTCGCGAGAGCGGCCCAATCTCCTCTTGATCGACCAAGGAGAAGGCCAGCTTTCAGAGGACTTCCCCAAAACCTTCCTATCGTTGATGGCCGGCAACAAACAGAGAATTCCGTTCGTTCAGGGCCAGTTCAATATGGGTGGCACAGGCGTGCTACCATACGCGGGCGAGAAAGGCTATCAGCTAATCGTATCTCGTCGAGCGCCCAAGCTGTCCCAAGCAAACAGAGGATGGGGATTCACGCTCGTGAGACACCACCCAGCTCATTCCGGCGACAAAAGCTCGTACTGGGAGTATTGTGTGGATGAGCTCGGTTGTATCTTCGAAACGTCTCCCCATCCCTTGCCGGTGCTGCCGGACGGACCGCTGCAGTTTGGGACGATCGTCAAGCTCTGGGCCTACGACCTTCCTCCGGGCATCAAGACGAACATCACCCTGGACCTTTGGCGCGAGCTTAACCGCAAACTTTGGGCACCTGCACTGCCCCTAACGCTGTGGGAAAAGAGAGACTATGGTGGCCACAGCCCGACAAAACTTCTTCTGGGTAACGAGGTCAGGGTTCAGGTGGATGATCGCGAGAAGCTTGAACCGACGACACCACTTACAATTCGCGCCACGCTGGGGTCGCTAGGGATGCGACGGATAGATGTCAGCGTCTTCAAAGTGGGCTACAGGAAGTCCGAGTACGCCAGCCAAGACGAGGCCATCATCTATACGGTCAATGGCCAGGCTCACGCGGCTCTGGGGCGGAGCTTTCTAAGGGCACCCACCCGCGCGAACCTAGGATATCTTGCCGATTACATGCTCGTTCACATCGACTGCACCGACGTCCCGGTTGCTGTCCGGGAGAGAATCTTTCCGGCCTCACGCGACAGGATGTACGAGGGGTCACAGAGGAAAGAAATCGAAGAGGCACTTGCGGAGGCGCTTGCCCGGCACGAAGGCCTAAGACGGTTGGACGACGCGCGAAGAATCCAGTTGCTCGCCAACAAGACTAGCGACGAGCGGGTCATGCAGGTCATCGGACGACTTCTGGCGGGAAACAAGGAACTACGCGAGTTTCTGATCGCTGGCGGCAGATTCGTTTCCTCGGAGGAGCCTGGAGATGTCGCAATAGCAAAGTTCCTTGGACGTTACGTCCCGACATTCTTGCGATTCCGAGGTCAGCGTCCAGACGAAGGCTGGACTAAGCAAGTGGCAGAGAAGTCCTTTGCGAGGCTTACCATCGAAACTGACGCGCAGGACGATTACCTCGACCGTCGCACCGACTCAGGCAGTCTCAGTTACGTACCAGGCCTCGTGAAGAACTACCATCTCTTCAGCGGTAAGCTAGTGGTAAAGGTCGCGCTGCCGCCCGGCGCTCGGCCCGGGGATCGAATTCCGCTTAGCATCACGATGAGTCGTCCCTCAGACACGCGACTAACGGTCGACGTCACCCTTGAGGTAGTGAAGACGAACGGAGTCGGAGGCGAGGGAGGCGGGAATGGACACAAGCTACCCCAGCCCCACGGGGCTGACGTCGGCGCTCCCAAGCTTTGGCTTGTGTACCGAGACCAAAAGGATGGCTGCAAGACCTGGGCGGAGATGGAACCGCGATGGACCAACGAAGACGTTTGTGACGTTCGCGGCCAAACTAGAGATGTTTTCGTCAACATGGATGCCGCGATTCTCCACTCTTTCCTTCGCCGGTACCGCCGTCTGCCCAGCGCCACTCAAGATCGTATTCATGAAACCTGGAAGTTGGGCCTCTATTTCTGCGCTCTCGCGCTTTTCAACGACCTCGCTAGGTACGACGAAAGCGAAGAAATCTTCAAGAACGCCGTGGGGGCGCTTGCCAAGGTCATTCTGGAGGCTTTCTACAGCCAGCTGTTGATAGACCCGATCCCTGCTGCCGTCGGAGACTATCCCAGCGACGCGGGTTCGCTCCCACGGCCCTAGACGTGGCTGAGGGCGCCGGCCTCCAGCCAGACCACCTGGCCCGTCAGGTACTCGGCGGCGGCGGAGGCGAGGTAGACGGCGATGCCGGCGATCTCCTCCGGGCGAGCCAGGCGCTTGCCGGGCAGGTAGCGCTCCAGCCGGCGGCGGGCGTCTTCGTCGGCCAGGAACGCCATCCCTTCCGTCCAGCCGGCGCCGATGGCGTTCACGGTGATGCCGCTGCGGGCCCACTCCAGCGCCAGCGCCCGCGACAGGTTCATCACGCCCGCCTGGGCGGCGCAGTAGGCGGCGCCGTTGGCCATTCCCCGCTCCGCCAGCAGCGATACGACGTTGATGATGCGGCCGGACGCTTGCGAGAGCATCGGCGCGGAGGCGGCGCGGCAGGCCAGGTAGACGCCGGTCAGGTTCACGTCCAGCACCCGCCGCCACTCCTCCGGCGTGATCTCCGGGAACGGCTTTGCGTAGGGCAGGTCGTGGGAGTTGACCAGGATATCCAGCCGCCCCAGCTCCGCGACGGCGCGCTCCACCAGCGTCTGCACGTCCGACTCGGCGGCGGCGTCGATCGCCTGGGCGAACCCCTTGCGGTTGAGGGCCCATATCTCGTTGGCGCAGGAGTTGGCCGCCACCTCCTCGCGCTGCGCGCGGGTGGTCGTGGAGACGGCAACGTCGGCGCCGGCCTCGGCGAGGGCGACGGCGATCGCGCGGCCGATGGGTCCCGAAGCGCCGATGACGAGGGCGGTCTTGCCGCTGAGGGAGAACTGCTCCAGGACCACGTTACGCCTCCCCTTCCAGGGGCACCACGGGGGCGAAGCCGGTGGGCGCGTGGCCGCCGGCCAGGCCGCCGCCCTCGAGCGCCAGGATGTCGCCGTTCATGTAGGACGAGAGGTCCGAGGCGAGGAAGACGCAGAGCGGGCCGAGCTCCTCGTCGCGGCCCAGGCGGCCCATCGGCACGAACTTGCCGCCGCGCCACCACTCGACCATCGCCGGGTTGTCGTGGGGGAAGAGGCCGGGCGCGATCAGGTTCGCCTGGATGTTGCGTCCGGCGTAGGTCATGGAGAGCGAGCGGGTGAAGTTGATAAGGCCGGCCTTCGAGGAGGTGTACAGGAAGTTGTCGCGGCCGCCGCGCAGGCCGAAGCCGGAGGTGACGTTGATGATCTTGCCGCCGCCCTGCGCCAGCATGTGGGGGATGACGGCGCGGCAGCAGTAAAACGTCCCCGAGAGGTTGGTGTCGATGCCCAGGCGCCACTCCTCGTCGCTGACCTCCTCCACCGGCTTGCCCATACCGGCGGTGGCGCCGCCGGCGTTGTTCAGCAGGATGTCGATGCGGCCGAACTCGGCGATGGCGGCGTCGGCCATCGCCTGGACGGAGGGCGGGTCGGTGATGTCGGTGGGGACGATGAGACAGCGGCGGCCGCGGGTTCGCACCTGCTCGGCCGTCTCCTCGATCTGCGGTCGCGTGCGGGCGGCGGCGACGATATCGCAGCCGGCGTCGGCGAGGGCGAGGGCCATCGCCCGGCCGAGGCCGCGGCCGGCGCCGGTGACGACGGCGACCTTGCCGTCCAGCTTCAGCCTATCGAGAACGGTCATGGGCTGCGTCTCCTTCTGGTGGCTCGGGCAGGCGTAGCTTACAGGCTTGCGGGGGTGGGTTCAAGCGGCGCGGCAGGGCAGGGATGGGGGCTGTGAGCAAGGGCAGGCACGGGGGCCTGCGGGCGAGGGCAGGCACGGGGGCCTGCGGGCGAGGGCAGGCACGGGGGCCTGCCCCTACGGATGCGGTGCCTCGTGGTTCGACAGGCTGACCACGAGCGGGGGCAGGCGCGGGGGCCTGGGGTGAGGGCAGGCACGGGGGCCTGGGGTGAGGGCAGGCACGGGGGCCTGCCCCTACGGATGCGGTGCCTCGTGGTTCGACAGGCTGACCACGGGCGAGGGCAGGCACGGGGGCCTGCCCCTACGCGTGTGGCCGGGCGAGGCGGGCCAGCACCTCCCGCGCCCAGCCATCGTCCGGCGCGGCGGGGACGTCCACGGCGAGCAGGCGGATGCCGTCTGGTAGGCCCCCGGAGGTGGGAGTGGCGGCCGCAGAGGCCACGACGATGGCTCCGCCGCCGCCGCGTGCCATCTCGCGGGCGGCGAAGCGGCAGGCGAGGGCCAGCGCCTGGGGCGTCCCCGCGCCGAGGTCGGCGCAGAAGAAGAGCGCGTCCAGTCCGCCGAGCGCCTTCGAGACCTGGCTGGTCATTACGCGCAGCGCCATCTCGTTGGTGGCGTCTATCGCCTGCGAGAGGGCGGCGCTGGTGCGACGGGCGAGCCGCTGGACGGCGAACGCCGTCTCCGCGTCGCTGGTTGAAGCGATCAGGGCGAAGCGCGCTCCGGCGGTGGCCAGGGCGGCGGCCAGGGCCCGCCCGGCGGGCGTCTCCGCGCCTAGGACGAGCGCTCTCATGCCGGGCGATCCGCGTCAGGGCTGCGGGCGCTGATCCCCGCTACGTGCCGACGCGGCTCGCGGCCTCGTAGACGTGGTGGAGGCCGTGCAGCATGACGGCGTTCCCCAGGATGTCGGAGACCGGCACGGCCTCGGAGGCCATCCGTCGCCTGGCGTTCAACTGGTCGTCGGGGACGGACTTCACGAAGTCGATCAGCTTGCGGTAGTTCGCCTCGAACGCCTGCATGATCTGCTCCGGCGTCATCGAGGTCATCGAACCGACCGCCTGCGCGTTCATCTGATCGACATCCATCCCCTGGAGCAGGTCCTGGTCCTCGGAGGCGGCAAGCATCGCCTGCGAGAAGCCGGGGACCATCCCAGCGACGGCGGCGAGGTGGGAGTAGGCCTCCTTGGGCGTCCAGCCGCCGGCCCGCTTCCAGTCCCACTCGCCCTGAGCGAACAGCGCGGTGCTGCGCTTGGCCTGGGTGACGGTGAGCTCGAGCCCTTCGATGATCTCCTGCTTGGTGGCCATTGTTCCTCCTTCTAGTGCCCGTGATTCTAGCCTGTGGGGGGCGCGATGGCAAGCGGCCGGTTCTCCACCCCTCCCCCGGGTTGGGTGTCCCGCCCGGCCCGCCACGAGCGCCGTTCGGCCTTCACCCCACCCCAGTCGGGGCTTTCGACCCGCTCGGCGACTGGTGGTCAGGAGTCGAGGCTAGAGGCCGGCGTTCAGGAAGCGGGCGGCAGCCGCCACGCCCGCGCCCTTCTCGGCCCGGAAGCCGTGGCGGGCGAGCTCCGTCTCCAGGGCGTAGAGGATTGCGAGGACGTTCGGGACGGTCGAGCTGAAGCCCATGAGGCCGATGCGCCAGATCTGCCCCTGGAGGGCGCCGATGCCGCCGCCGACCTCGATGTTGTGCTCCTGGAGGAGGCCGCGCCGCACCGTCATCTCATCGATCCCCTCGGGGACGCGAACGGTGGTGAGCGGGGGCAGGCGGTAGCCCTCCTGGGCGTGTAGCGTGAGCCCCATCGTCTCCAGGCCGGTCCGGAGCGCATCGGCGTTGCGGCGGTGGCGCTGAACGCGCGCCTCCAGCCCCTCTTCCAGGGCGATGCGCAGCGCCTCGCGCAGGGCGTAGAGCATCGTCATGGGTGGCGTGTGGTGGTAGACTCTGGCCTGGCCGCCGCCCCAGTAGTTCCGCAGCATCGACACGTCCACGTAGAAGCTCCGCACGGGCTCCTTGCGCTTGGCCACCACGTCCATCGCCTCGGCGCTGAAGGTGACGGGCGACATCCCCGGCGGTGCCGACAGGCACTTCTGGGTGCCGCTGAAGCAGACGTCCACGCCCCACTCGTCGATGCGCAGCTCGCAGCCGGTGAGCGATGTGACGGCGTCCACCAGCAGGAGTGCGTCGTGCTCGTGGACGATGCGCGAGATCTCCTCCAGTGGCTGGAGGATGCCGGTGCTGGTCTCGCCGTGGACGATGGTAACCAGCTTGGCGCCCGGGTTGGCCTTCAGCGCTTGCTCTACCTGCTCCGGCTCGATGATGCGTCCCCACTCCTGCTCGACGAGCACGGCCTCGGCGCCGCAACGGCGGACCATCTGGGCCATGCGGTCGCCGAAGAAGCCGTTGAAGCAGACGATGACGGTATCGCCCGGCTCGACGACGTTGTAGATGGCGGCCTCCATGCCGGCGGTGCCGGTGCCGGAGATGGCGATCGTCATGTCGTTCTCGGTGCGGAAGAGGGAGCGCAGGGGGCGCTGGGTGTCGTCGAGGAGCTGGAGGAACGCCGGGTCCAGGTAGCCGATGACGGGCGTCATCATGGCGCGGTAGACGCGGGGGTGGACGTTGGAGGGGCCGGGGCCGAGGAGGTTGCGAGAGGGGACGTTGAGCTCGCCGAAGGCGTCACTGGTCATTCGAGCACCTCATCGATTAGCGAAAGCTGCAGTCGAGCCATGTCCCACAGCAGTTGAGGGCTGGGTTTGCTCCGAGGCGTGAAGCCGTATACGTCAGCGACGACCGTCCCGCGGCGGAAGACCACACCAGCGTAGGCGTAGACCGGCCTCGTACCACAGCTGCCAATCGACCACTTCGTTGAAACCAGGGTGCTCGCAGCGGTTTCGTGGCCAATGGCGGGAGGGTCCACTCGCTGAACGGACTGCCCTTCAATCCGGCTTGGTTCGGTCAGATACTCTTGGAATGTCTCGAAAACGCGATGGGCTTCCGTTTCATCCGAAAGCTCCACTAAGTAGAACTCCAGGCAAGAGATATCTGAGTCGTCGTCCGGTTCTTCAACTAGCTCGAACTGGACTCGCGCGTTGGGCGGAGGAGGTCCAGACTCGGGCGCCATAACGGAGTGAGGCTCACGTGCTACGACAAACCCCGCCGGCCGGTCATCCTCGGCGGGCAACATCGAGAAGACGCGCGCGAACTCAGGGCTCCGTGTCGCGGTGATTTCAGGCGTTGAAGTGCCAGTAACCGATCGACGCGTGGGCGTAGGGGTGGTGATGAATGATCGCTCCGGTGAAGAAGTGGGCGAGGTCTGAGCGTCGCGTTCTCCTCCACTGGCACAGCCACCGCCGAGGGCGACGGTGGCGACAGCAAGAGCCCAGCCTGCCACGCTACGCCAGTCCACCTTCGGACTCCTGCGCCCGCCACCTGAGCACCGGCCTGCGGGCGGCCGTGGCCTCGTCCAGGCGGCGGAGCGGCGCATCATGGGGCGCGCCCCTCACGAGCTCCGGGTCCTCTTCGGCCTCCCGCGCTATCGCCAGCATCGACTCGCAGAAGGCGTCCAACGCCTCTTTCCCCTCCGACTCCGTCGGCTCGATCATCAGCGCCTCGCCTACGATCAGGGGGAAGTAGATCGTCGGCGGGTGGAAACCGTAGTCGATGAGCCGCTTGGCGACGTCGAGCGTCTTCACCGCCTTCGTCTTCTGCCGGACGCCGGAGAAGACGACCTCGTGCATGCAGGTGCGGTCGTAGGGGAGGTTGTAGGCGTCGCGCAGGCGGGCCTGGACGTAGTTGGCGTTGATCACGGCGTTCTCGCTGATGGCGCGCAACCCCTCCGCGCCGAGGGAGCGGATGTAGGTGAGGGCGCGGATGAGGACGCCGAAGTTGCCGTGGAAGGCGGTGGTGCGGCCGATGCTACGCTCCGGGGTCGCCAATCTATAGGCGGGGCGTGCTGGCTCCGCTCGCCCTTCGAGAGCCTCTCGCCCAGGCGAGTCGCCTTTGGCGACAGGACGAGCGGGAAGGGGCGTCTCCTCCACTACCGGCGACGGGAGGTAGGGGGCGAGCTTCGCCTTGGCGCAGACGGGCCCGGCGCCGGGGCCGCCGCCGCCGTGGGGGGTGGAGAACGTCTTGTGCAGGTTGAGGTGCACCACGTCGAAGCCCATGTCGCCGAAGCGGGCGCGGCCCAAGAAGGCGTTCTGGTTGGCGCCGTCGCCGTAGAGGAGGGCGCCGTGGCGGTGGAGCGCCTCGGCGATGCGCTTGATGTTGGGGTCGAACAGGCCGAGGGTGGAGGGGAGGGTGAGCATCATGGCGGCGACGCCGTCGCTCAGGGCGGACTCCAGGGCGGCCATGTCTGTGTTGCCGTCGCGGTCGGAGGGGATGGTGACGACCTCGAATCCGCACATAGCGGCGGTGGCCGGGTTCGTGCCGTGGGCGGAGTCCGGTATGAGCACGCGACGGCGGGCGGTCTCGCCGCGGCCCTCCAGGTAGGCCTTGATCATGAGGATGCCGGAGAGCTCGCCCTGGGCGCCGGCGGCGGGGGCGAGGCTGACGGCGTCCATGCCGGTGATGGCGGCGAGCGCCGTCTGGAGCTGGTGGAGGGCGGCCAGCGTGCCCTGCACGGTGGCCTGAGGCTGCAGCGGGTGGGCGAGGGCGAAGCCGGGCATACGGGCGACGTCCTCGTTCACCTTGGGGTTGTACTTCATCGTGCAGGAGCCGAGGGGGTAGAAGCCGGTGTCGACGCCGTAGTTGAGGCGGCTGAGCGCCAGGAAGTAGCGCACGACCTGGTTCTGCGAAAGCTCCGGCAGGTTGAGGTCGCGGCGCAGATAGCGAGCCTCGGGCAGCGGCGCGGACGGCACGTCCGCCTCCGGCAGGAGGACGCCGGTGCGGCCGGGCCGGCTGAGGTCGAATGTCAGGCTGGCGCCGGTGTCGGCGGCCCTGGGGTTGGTCTTGCTGCGCTGGGCGGTGGTCATGGTCAACGGATACCTAACGGATTAACGGATACCGTCCGGCCGGGTGTTGCCAAATACCGGTTGATGCGTTCGCGGTAACGCCCCACGTTCTTCGGCGGGAAGATGCGCTTGTATTCGAGCTGCCTTCGTCCGAAGTTCAGCAGGAGGCCGACCTGGGTGCCCGTGGCGCAGAGGTATGTGATGACTTGGGCTATCTCCTCCTGGGTCAGCAGGTGCGAAAGGGCCTTCTCTTCCACAACCAGTTGGCCCTCCACCAGATGGTCGAGGTACAGCCGGCCAACCTGTGAGCCGTCGATAGAGATGGTCACCGCCTTCTCCGCTTCGAACGACAGCCCGGCCTTCTCCATCTCCAGCGAGAGCGCCCGCTGGTACGTGGCTTCCTTTAGCCCCGGCCCCAGCGCATTGTGGGCGTTCATGGCGGCGCCGATGACCTTGTAGGTCAGATCCTCCAGGGGCTTGTCAGCGTTCATTCGTTAATCCGTTCCCAATCCGTTGACCAGCCGGTCGATCTCCTCCCGCGTGTTCGTCTCCGTCACGCAGACGAGCAGGCCGTTCTCGACTCGTTCGCTGACGTCAAGGCCGCCGATGATGCCGTGCTCCAGCAGCCGCGCTAGCACCTCCGCGGGCGGGCGCGGGCAGCGGACGGTGAACTCCTTGAAGAAGGGGGCTTCGAAGGCGAGGGAGAAGCCGGAGAGGGCGGCGATCCGCTCCGCGGCGTAGTGCGCCCGCTGGTAGCAGACCTCCGCGATCCGTCGCAGGCCCTGCTTGCCCACGGCGGCCAGGTATACGGTCGTGGCCAGCCCCACGAGCTGCTGGCTGGTGCAGATGTTGGAGGTGGCGCGCTCACGGCGGATGTGCTGCTCCCGCGTCTGGAGGGTGAGGACGTATCCCGTGCGGCCGTCGAGGTCGGTCGTCCGGCCGACGATGCGGCCTGGCATCTGGCGTAGGTGGTCCTGGCGGCAGGCGAAAAGCCCCAGGTAGGGCCCGCCGAAGTTCACCGGCCAGCCCAGGCTCTGCCCCTCGGCGACGGCGACGTCCGCGCCCCACTCGCCGGGCGGGGCGAGCATACCGAGCGATACCGGGTCGACGGCGGCGATGAGGAGGGCGCCGGCTTCGTGAGCGGCCGCCCCGCGCCCAGACGGGCGCCCGTCCGGGCGGGCCCAGACGTTCTCCAGGCAGCCGAAGAAGTTCGGGTGCTGGACGGCCAGGCAGGCGTGTTCGCTGGTAAGCCCGCCGTCGGAGACGACGTCTACCGCGAGGCCGGGGCCGGAGGCGTAGGTGCGGACGACGTCCGCGTAGGCGGGGTTCAGCGTGTCGGCGAGTGCGATGCGGTCGCGGCCGGTGACGCGGCAGGCCATGAGGCAGGCCTCGGCCAGGGCGCTGGCGCCTTCGTACATGCCGGCGTTCGCGACGTCCATGCCGGTCAGCTCGCAGACCATAGACTGGAGCTCGAACATCGTCTGGAGGGTGCCTTGGCTTATCTCCGGCTGGTACGGCGTGTAGGCGGTGTAGAACTCCGCCCGGCCGATGACGTGGCCGACGACGCTGGGGATGAAGTGCCGGTAGGCGCCCGCGCCCAGGAAGCAGGCATAACCGTCCTCGGGCACCTGGTTGCGGGCCGCGAGGGCGGACATCTCCCGCAGCAGCTCCTGCTCCGGGAGCGCCGGCGGCAGCTCCAGCCCTTCGGTGCGCAGCTCCGGCGGGATGTCCGCGAACAGCTCGCCGGCGGTGGCCACGCCGATGGCGCCGAGCATGGCGCGGCGGTCCTCGTCGGTGTTGGGGATGTAGGGGTGGGGGGCGGTCATTCGGCCTCCCGCTCGATGTAGTCGCTGTACTGCGCGGCGGTGAGGAGCTTCTCGATCTCGCCCTCGTCGGCCAGGCGCACCTTCATGATCCAGCCTTCGCCGTAGGGCGAGTCGTTGACCAGCTCCGGCTTGTCGGCCAGCGCCCCGTTCGACTCGACGACCTCGCCGCTGACGGGGGAGTACAGCTCGGAGACCGCCTTCACGGACTCGATCTCGCCGAAAACGGCGAGCTGGCTGAGCCGCTTGCCGGGCGCGGGCAGGGCGACGTACACGATATCGCCGAGCTGGTCCTGGGCGTAGTCCGTGATGCCCACCGTACCGATCCCATCCTCCACCAGCACCCACTCGTGTTCTTTCGTGTAGCGGAGGTTCGGCAGGATGACCAACTAAGCCTTCCTTTCCTCGGGCCGGGGGCGCCTGTAGAACGGACGGGGCACCACCCGCGCCTTCAGCGGCCTGCCGCGGACGTCCACCGTGAGCTCGGTTCCCTCCGTGGCTGCTTCCGGCGGCACGAAGCCCATGGCGATGCTGACACCCAGGGTGGGCGAGTGGCTGCCGCTGGTTACGTTACCTATCTGACGCCCCGAACGCAAGATGACGCAGCCGGGCCGGATGACGCCGCGCTCCTCCGCCTTCAGGCAGACGAGCGTGCGGCGCGGCCCGCCCTCGCGGGCGCGGAGGAGCGCCTCGCGGCCGATGAAGTCTGCGCCGCCGTCAAGGGTGACGGCCCAGCCCAGACCGACCTCGAAGGGGTTCACCGTCTCGTTCATGTCGTTGCCGTAGAGGAGGAGGGCCGCCTCCAGGCGCAGCGTGTCGCGGGCGCCGAGGCCGGAGGGCCGGACGCCGGCGTCCACCAGCGCCCGCCAGATCGAAGGCCCGGCCTCGGCGGACGCCACCAACTCCAGGCCGTCCTCTCCCGTGTAGCCGGTGCGCGAGGCGAAGACGGCTGCGCTCTGCCAGGCCGTCTCGGCGCAGGCGCGCGGCTTCAGCGACCGCACGAACTCCGGGTCGAGCACCCCCGCGAGCCGCTCCAGCGCCTGCGGCCCCTGGACGGCGAGCATGCAGGTGGCGGTCTGGCGGTCGGCGAGCTCCGCCTTGAAGCCGCCGGCGTGCTGCCGCAGCCATTCGCGGATCTTGCTGGCGTTGGAGGCGTTCGCCACCAGCAGGTAGCGAGGCCCCTCACCCCGGCCCGTCGGGCCACCCCTCTCCCGCCCGGCGCGAGAGGGGCTGGGGATGGCGGTGAGGCAGTAGACGTAGACGTCGTCCATGATGCCGCCTTCAGGGTTGCAGACGGCGGCGTAGTGGCCCTGGCCGGGCTGCAGGCGGGACATATCGTACGTGCAGACGCGGCGCAGAAGGGCCGCCGCTTGCGGGCCGGTCACCTCGAAGCGGCCCATGTGGGAGACGTCGAACATGCCAGCCGCCTGCCGCACCGCGTTGTGCTCCTCGATGATGCCGCTGTACTGGACGGGCATCTCCCAGCCGGCGAAGGGCACCATGCGGGCACCCAAGCGGACATGCTCCTCGTGGAGGCAGGTGCGGCGGAGGGCGGCGGCGGCCGGTTCGGTCACGGCCCCTCTCCGGGCAGCGGCTCCCAGCGCCGTTTCGAGTCGTCTCCGCCCGAGGCGGACAGGCGGCCCAGCCCCGGATAGGGCGCGTGCACGGAGACGATCAGCGCCCGCCTCTCCAGCGCCCGTTCGATGACGCGCTTCTTGGTCTCCAGCGAGACGAGGGGGAGGACGTCGAAGGCGGAGATCCAGGCGACGCGCTCCAGCATCACGGGGTGCTGGGCGAGCTCGCCGACGTAGATCGCCAGCTCGCCGCCGGAGTCCGCTTCCACGATGCAGTGGTCGGCGGTGTGTCCGGGCGCTGGCACCATGCGCAGGCCCGGAATCACCTCCGCCTCGCCCTCCACCAGCTCCACCTGGCGCGCGTCCTCAAGCGGCTCGAAGTTCTCTGCCAGGTAGGTGGCGCGCGTGCGCTCGTTGGGGCTGCTGGCGGCGGCCCACTCGCCCTTCGGGATGAGGTAGCGGGCGCGCGGGAAGGCCGGCGCCGGCTTCCCGGCGGAGATGGCGGTGTTGCCGCCGGCGTGGTCGAAGTGCAGGTGCGTGTTGACCACGATATCGACGTCCTCCGGCCGGATGCCCTCGCGCGCCAGGTTCGCCAGCAGGGCGCCGGCGGTCTCGACTCCGGCGGCGCCGGGTGTGTGGCCGCCTTTGCTGCCGCAGCCCGTCTCCACCAGCACCGTCTTGCCGCCGCCGCGTACGAGCAGGGAGTTGAGGCCCATGGGCAGGCGGTAGCTGTCGTCGAGGTCGGGGACGTAGGGCTCCCACATGACGCGGGGGGTGAGGCCGAAGACGGCGCCGGCGTCCTGGCGGAGCACGCCGTCGCTCACGACGAGCAGTTCGAGGTCGCCCAGCCTCAGCCACGCGCTCACACCCCGACGATAGCGTGGCCACTGGCGGCGGTCAACGGAGGGCGTGCGGCGGCCCAACCGATGGCGTAGAATGGGCGCACTATGGAGCCGCGCATCCAGTACGCGAAGACGAGCGACGGGGTGAGCATCGCCTACTCGGTTCTGGGCGAGGGTAGGGCTCTTGTCCTCATGGCGGCGTGGCCGTTCAGCCATCTAGAGGCGGAATGGCGGATTCCGACGTACCGCCTCTTTCATGAGCGACTGGCGGAAAAGGCGAGGCTGGTCCGATACGACGCAAGAGGGTCGGGACTGTCCCAACGCGACGTGGACGATCTCTCGCTGGACGCGCGCGTGCTGGACCTGGAAGCGGTTGTAGATCACCTCGCGCTTGATACGTTGGACCTGCATGGATATGGCACTGCCGGGCAAGTCGCCATCACCTATGCGGTCCGCCATCCAGACCGCGTCGCCCATCTCATCTTGTGGGACTCGTTTGCTCGCCCCTCTGATTACTACCAGATTCCCCAGCTCCAGGGACTACTAGCATTAGCGAATTCAGATTGGGAGATGTTCACCGAGACCTTAGCCCAGGTCTTTTTCGGCTGGTCGGCTGGTGAACCTGCCCGCAAGTTCGCCGCGTTCCTCCGCGAGTGCACCACGCCGGAGCTCGGCCGCGCCGCCTTGGCCGCAGCATTGGCTTCTGACGTCTCTTCGCTCCTGCCACAGGTGAGCACGCCCACGATGGTGGTTCGGTCGCGCGATTCTGTGTTCCCTGGTATCGAGATCACCCGCTCACTAGCCTCCGCGATACCGAACGCAAGCTTGACTACCGTCGATGGCGCTTGGATGACGTCAAATGAGTTAGCCGAAGCTTATGTGCGGACCATGCACCAATTCCTGGGCATCGGTGAAGCGGCGGCGGGAACGGCTGCGCCCACTCCCTCGGGTCTCGTCACGATCCTCTTCACGGACATCGAGGGCTCCACGGCGATGACGCAGCGCCTGGGCGACGCCAAGGCGCGCGAGGTCATGCGGGAGCACGAGCGCATCACCCGCGAGTGCCTGCGCGCCCACGGCGGGAGCGAGGTGAAGACGATGGGCGACGGGTTCATGGCCTCGTTCGGGTCGGCGGTGAAGGCGCTGGAGTGCGCGATCGCGGTCCAGCGAGCGTTCGGGGAGTGGAATACAGGCGTAGGGGCGCACGGCCGTGCGCCCCTACAGATACGCATCGGCCTGAACGCGGGCGAGCCCATCGCGGAGGACGACCCGGACGGGCGCGGGGACCTGTTCGGGACGGCGGTGATACGCGCGGCCCGTATCACCGCGCTGGCCGTGGGATGCGAGATACTGGCCGCCAACGTCGTCCGGGAGCTCGCCGAGGGCAAGGGGTTCATGTTCGGCGACCGCGGCGAAGTTGCGCTGCGGGGCTTCGATGACCCCGTGCGCGTGTTCGAGGTGCGCTGGACGTCCTTCGACTCGCCCGCTCACGCGGGCGGCTCAGGATGAGCGGCGGAGTG
>JAUYGU010000003.1 GCA_030690405.1 Dehalococcoidia bacterium
AGGCCTCCGTCCAGGCCCGGGCATCGATGATCGCCCGGTGGAAGTAGCCGGGGCTCTGCATGCCCATGCCGCCGCCGTTAGAGAGGGCGCGCTTGCGAAAGACCTCGAACTGGCGGGCGGCGTCGAACTCCGCGGTGGCGAGGTAGAGCTTGACCTCGTGATAGCCGTACGCCATCTCAGGCAGCCACTTGCCGACGACGTCGCCGGCCAGCAGCGCCTTCTCGCACAGGTAAGTGCACACCTGGCACAGCGACCGCTCGATCTCGTCGGGCAGGGGCTGGACGGTGTCCCAGGGGATATCGGTGGCGGGGCGCCAGCGGCGCTGGATCGCCTCCTCGTACAGGTCGGCGACGTTTTCGGCCCAGAGCTCCGCCTTCTCGTAGATGGAGTAGCCCATGGCCGGCACACCGGCGATAGGGTAAGCGCCGCGGGGCATCTCCGTCTGGTACGGCCACTCGTCCGGGATATCGCCGTAGGTGCCGACGTTGAGGGCGCCGACGGTGAGGCCCTTCTTGGTGACGCGGGCGCGGATGCCCCACTCGGTGGGCACGCGCATCCAGCTCAGGTCCAGCGCGGACTGGCCGGTGGCGGCGGCGGCGCGAATGCGCTCCTGCTGGGAGATGAAGCGCTCGGCCTGGTCGGCGCGGATGCCCGACTCGATCTGCATGACGAGAGCGTCGGGCTGGGCGCCGAGGGAGAGGGCGCGCTTGACCAGGTCTAGGGGCCAGTCGTGCTTGGCGGCGGCCTGCGCCAGGTTTTCGGGGACGGTTATCTCGCCGCCGGCGCGGATGCGCTCCTGCTCGGAGATGAACGCCTCCGACTGCTCAGCGGTGACGCCGGGCAACGAAATCTGCTGCTTGATTGCCTCAGCCGGGAAGCCCAGGGCCAGGGCGCGGCGCATCAGGTCAAGGGGGATGCCTTTCTCATTGGCGACTTTCGCCAGGTCTTCGGGGACTTCGGGCGACCCATCAGCCATGGGCGTTACCTCCTTCTGGGGATGGCGACACCGCAGTCATACCGCGGGGGCCTTAGCCATTTAGCCATACTGCGGGGCCATCGGTCAAGCGGAGCTTAGCATCTGCTTAGGAAGGCACGAGCCGAGGGTGCCCCGATGAGATTAGCCTCTGAAGCGCTCCGCGGCGCTAGTTCTTGGGCGGGTCCAGGAAGGCCCGGAACATCGGGTTCATGCGGTCCCGCCGCTCGCCCATCCCAGCCACCTCAAGCCGGTGCATGTACTCGTTGATCTGGCGCTTGCGGATCGCCATCAGCTTCTCGAACCCCTCGTCGACGTGCTTCAGCCCGCCGCCGGCGAGGACGATGATCGCCTCATCGAAGTAGGGCGTGGCGCTGGAGACGTTGATAGTGTCCATGGAGAGCGGGCCTTCCACCTGGTCCAGGTAGTGGTGGATCTCATCCCGCCGCCAGGGCTCAGTCTCCAGGATGTACTTCAGGTGCATGACGCCGAAGCCCAGGTGGCGCGACTCGTCCTGGTAGCAGAGCCGGTAGATCCGCTTCTCCGCCTCGTTGTAGGAGACGTACTCGCCGGTGCGGAAAAGGCTCTGGATGAACCCTTCCGCGAAGACGTGCATGATGGCGGACATCTCCGTGAAGTCCTTGGCGTCCAGGATGACGCGCAAGGACGGCCCGGACTGGCCCTCGGACAGGAGGCCGCCGCCGTTCACCAGGGCGCGCTTGCGGAAGACGTCCAGGTGGCGCGCCTCGTCCATGATCTGCGAAAGGAGGAAGAGCTTCGTCTCGTAGTGGGCGGGGTTGATCCTGGGCAGCCACTGGCCGGGGGCGTCGCCGGCGATGAACTCGACCTCCGTGAGGAAGGTGCAGAGCTGGCACATCGCCCGCTCGACATCGTCCGGCAGCGGCTTGACGGTCTCCCAGGGGATGTCCGTGGCGGACGACCACTGGCGCTGGACCGCCTCCTCGTACAGAAGGCGGGAGTTCTCCGACCAGACGTCCGCCTTGTCCGCGTAGTAGATGCCGGTGCGCGGGGCGTCCTTGCGGGCGCGCGCGTCGCGCGGGAGGAGGGTCGAGGTCTCCGCATGCTCGGGCACCTCGCGGCCTGCCTCGATCTCGTCGAACGTTAGGCCGCGCCGTCCCGGCAGCACCCTCTCGACCTTCCTGGCGTCGTCCGGCCTGAGCCAGCTCAGGTCAAGCTGGAGGTCATCCTCCGGGGTGTGAAGCTTTTCGAGAATACCGGGACTAATCGCCATGGCCCGCCCTCCCGCATTCTGCGATGCGAATCAGCCAACCTGTTCGGAAAGCAACAGTAGACTATAACGGCGGCGGTGGCCTGTCAAGGGACGGGGGGCCTACCGGCACCGCACCCTGAAGGGTGCGGCATCGAGCCTCACACGTGCATGCCCCAGCCTTCAGGCTGGGGTCTCGTCGAACCGCCCTCACCAGACGGCCGGTTGCCGCCGTCTCCCCCCGCGGCGGCGAAACCCCCAGACGAGGACGAGGCCGGTGATGAAGCCGCCGACGTGGGCCCACACGGCGACGCCTTCCGTGACCCCGGTGGCGCTGCCGAGCGAGGCCACGCCGTTCAGCAACTGGAGCAGGAACCAGAAGACGATGAGGAAGGCGGCCGGCAGCGGGAACGCCCCGAAGAACCACAGCCAGGGGATGACCACGGCCACTGTGGCGCGCGGGTAGAGCACCAGGTAGGCGCCCAGCACCCCGGCAATCGCGCCGCTGGCGCCCACCATTGGGATCAGGCTGTCCTGGTCGACAAACACCTGCAGGGCGGCGGCGCCGATCCCGGCCAGCAGGTAGAAGAGCAGGTAGCGCACGTGGCCCATCGCGTCCTCCACGTTATCGCCGAACACCCACAGGAAGAGCATGTTCCCGATGAGGTGCAGCCAGCCGCCGTGCATGAACATCGACGCGAAGACCGTCGCGGGCTCTTCCGCCCCGGAAGGGCTCTCCAGCCAGTCGATGAGCTGCGACGGGATGAGCCCCCAGTCGAAGAAGAAGCGGTTGACATCGACGGTGCTGAGGGTGAGCTCGTACAGAAAGACGCCTACGGCTGCGGCGATGATCGCCACGTTGACGTAGGGCGTGGTGCGGCTGCGCGTGCTATCGCCGATGGGGATCATGTCGGGGCCAGCTTAGCGCAAGCTCGGCGGCATCCGCCACGCCTCCGGCCCACGTGTAAGGGCGACCTTCAGGTCGCCCACGGAGGGTCGCACCCCTAAGGCCTCGCCTTGGAACCGAACGGGCTATCCCTTTCGCCAGGGCGTCTCCGGCCGGCGCGCGGCCTTGTTCACGTACCGCGCCAGGACGAACAGCAAGTCGGAGAGGCGGTTGAGGTACGTCAGGACGTGCGCGTTCACCTCTTCCTCTCGGGAGAGCCGGACCACCGCCCGCTCCGCCCGGCGGCAGACGCCGCGCGCCAGGTGCAGCAGCGCGCCGGCCTGCGAGCCCGAAGGGAGGATGAACGTCCGCAGCGGCGGCACCTTCGCGTCGTACTCGTCGATCAGGCGCTCCAGCTTCGCGATCTTGCCCTCGGGATCGAGGAACATTCGCCCCTTCTCGGCGCGCGGGCCGGACTCGCTGGCCAGCTCCGAGCCGATGTTGAACAGCTCGTTCTGTATCGACTGGAGCGCCGCCGCCAGCCGCCGCTGGCGCAGGAACGATACGGCCACGCCCAGGGCGGAGTTCAGCTCGTCGACGCTGCCGTAGGCCTCGACCCGAAGGTGGTCCTTGGGGACGCGACCGCCGCCGTACAGCGCCGTCTGCCCCTGGTCTCCCGTGCGGGTGTAGAGCTTGGACTTGGCCGGCCTGCCCATGGTCAGCGCATAGTCTACTGCGCGCCGCCGTCCGGGGCCAGCACCGGCCGCCCCGTCAACGGGTGCGAGAGCACGTGGACGGAGGCGCCGTAGACCGCACGCACCCGCTCCGGCGTGAGCACGTCCGCGGGCGCGCCTTCGGCTACGACTTCGCCGAGGTGGAGCATCACCAGCCGGTCGCAGAACTGGGCGGCCAAGGTGAGGTCGTGGACGGCGGCGAGGACGGCCTTCCCCTCGCCGCGACAGAGACGGAGCATCAGCCTCAGCGTGGCCGCCTGGTGGCCCACGTCCAGGTGGGCCGTGGGCTCGTCCAGAAGGAGCAGCGGCGTCTCCTGGGCGAGGGCACGCGCGACAAGGAGGCGCTGACGCTCGCCGCCGGAGAGTTCGCCGACGCGGCGGTCGGCGAACTGCCAGGTGTCCGTGGCCAGCATGGCGCGGCGGGCCGCCTCCAGGTCCGCCCCACCTTCGGACTGCAGCAGACGCAGGTGCGGCGTGCGGCCCATAAGCACGATCTCCAGCGCGCTAAAGGCCGGCGGCAGCGGTGGGTTCTGCGGCACCACGGCCGCCCGCAGGGCGACCTCCCTAGCTGAGAGCGCGGAGGCATCGACGCCGCCCACGCGAACCTCCCCGCCCCGCAAGGGGATGACGCCGCTCGCCGCTCGTATCAGCGTCGTCTTGCCGGAGCCGTTGGGGCCCACGAGGCCCAGCAGCTCGCCGGCCGCCAGGGCAAGCGACACGTCTCGGAGCGCCGGCCGCTCGCCGTACGCCACCGAGAGGCGGCGCACCTCCAGCGCAGCGGCCTGGACGACCTGCGCGCTCACCAGAACGCCCCCAGGCGGGCGCGGCGCAGGAGGTAAAGGAAGAACGGCACGCCGCAGACCGCCGTCACGATGCCCACGGGGACCTCCGCCGGCTGGTCCACCGTCCTCGCGGCGAGGTCGGCCAGGATGAGGAAAGTCGCGCCGCAGACCAGCGACATCGGCAAGAGCCGGCGGTTGTCGGGGCCCCAGAGGAGACGCACGGCGTGGGGGACGATGAGCCCCACAAAGCCGATCGTGCCGGCGACGGACACGGCGGCGGCCGTGGCCAGGGAGGCGGCGCCCAGCAGGAGCAGCTTCGTGCGCTCAGGGTCGACGCCGAGCTGGCGCGCCTGCTCCTCGTCCAGGCTGAGGACGTTCAGCAGGCGGCCGTGGAGCAGGATGATGACGGCGGCGGGCAGGACGTAGGGGAGGGTCCAGGTGAACTCCCCCCAGGTGGCGGTGTTGAAGCTCCCCAGCACGACGGAGAACACCGAGAGCGTGTGCGTCGTGCTGCGTAGCATCAGGAACGACGTGATGGCGGTGGAGAACGAGGCCACGGCGACGCCGGCCAGGATCAGGGTGGTGGTGGGCAGCGTGTTCCCCACGCGGGCGACGGCGTAGACGATGACGACGGATGTGATGGCCCCGGCGAAGGCCGCCAGCGGCAGCAGGCTGAAGCCGTGCCAGGCGTGCGGGGCGCCGGACACGATAACTGCGGTGGCGCCCAGCGCCGCGCCCGTCGCCACGCCGATCAGGTACGGGTCGGCGAGGGGGTTGCGGAACACCCCCTGGTAGGTGGCGCCGGACATCGCCAGCACGGCGCCCGTCAGCCCCGCCAGCAGCACCCGCGGCAGCCGCACCTCCCAGATGATGTCCCGCCACAGCGGCGGCAGCGTGTCCGCCATCTCGATCCCGGGCAGCCGGGAGAGGATTATGCGGACGGTGGCATCCAAGGGGATCCCCGCCGGCCCAACGCTCGTCGCCACGAGAATCGATGCGGCGAGAGCGGCAACCGCCAGCAGAAACCGCGGCCACGGTGAGCCTCCGAGCGCGGGCAGCGCCCCCGCCGCAGGCGGGGCCAGGGCGCCAGCGACGTCCACGGCGGGAGCGCGGCGGAGGATGTTCACGGGAACAGCCCCGGGTAGACGTATCCGGCCAGCGTCCTGAGCGCTTCCACCAGACGCGGGCCGGGACGCGAGACGATGTCGGGATCGATCACGTAGATACGGTCGTTCTTGACGGCGGAGACACTCCCCCAGCCGGGGCGGGCCTTCACCGTCTCGGGGCTCTCGCCGGCGTCCTCATCGGCGAGGACGATAACGTCCGGGTCGGCCTGTATGATCGCCTCGGCGCTCATCTGCGGATACGCCTCGCCGGTGGCGTCGGCGATGTTGGCGGCGCCCAGCATGCCGTAGAGGTCGCCGATGAACGTCCCCGACCCGGCGCTGAAGTACTTAGTGTCCATCTCGTGGAACACCGTGGGCGCCTCCGCCACGCCCTCCAGCCGGGACAGCACATCCTGGACGGCGCTCTCCATGGCGGAGACGAGCGTGGCCGCGTCTTCGGAGTGGCCGGTGGCCTCTCCCAGAAGCGCCATCTGGTCGTAGACGCCCTGCACAGACTCGGGCGCGGCCAGGTTCAGGACCGGGATGCCCAGCCCCTGAAGAGAAGACTGGAGGTCGCCCGGGTCGAAGAAGATGACGACGAGGTCCGGCTCCAGGGCGGCGATCTGCTCCACGCTGGGGACGAAGGCGTCCACCTTGGGCAGCTCGTTCGCCGCGTTGGGGCAATCGGACGTGTTGTCGACGGCCGTCACCTGGTCGCCGGCGCCTATCGCGTAGAGGATCTCCGCGTGGCCGGCGGAGAGGGAGACGATGCGCTGCGGCGGCTGCTCCAGCTTGACGGCGTTGCCCGCGCTGTCCTTGACCTCCACCGGAAACGCGCCGGCGTCTGGCGCCGTCGCCGCGGCCGCAGCTTCGCAGTCGAAGCTGAACGATGCGGCGGCCGGCGAGGCTTCGGGGCTGGCCGAAGGTGTGCGCGCCGTCGAGGAGCTGTCGCCGGCGCACGCTACGGCCAGGGCCAGCAGCGCCGCCACGACGGCAAGCAGGATGTAGGACCTCATATCGGTAACCTCCCGAGACTGGTCGGGAAGGCATCCGGGCGGGCGATACGAAAAAACCCTGCCCGCTGGGGCAGGGTCTCGCGTCGCCGCTTAGCCCATGCCTTTCCGCGAAGGCTGGTGACCAGCAAGGGCAGGCGACCTGGCTCCCCCGGTACGCCGATGAATCGGGCCCGGGGATACAGTTGCGGGACAGCGCCGGCCTCTCACCGGCTTCGCTTTTGACCCCTGCCCCCCGGCGACGAGTGGCCCACCGCCGAGGGGTCGCGGGGACCCCTGCCAACGCTATTCAGTTGCATACGCACTCTAGCGCCGGCGCGGGCCGCCGTCAAGCCGCAGCCGGGCGTTGAACCCCCGCCGCGGAAGGCATAGGATTACCTGCGAGACCAACACACCTATTCGCAAGGGGCAAGAGCGATGGACCTCGGACTCAAGGGCAAAGCGGCACTGGTGGGTGGCTCCAGCAAAGGGATCGGGCGGGCCGTCGCCATCGGCCTGGCGCGGGAAGGCTGCAACGTCTGCGTCTGCGCCCGCGATAACGCCGCCCTGGCGGAGACCGCGCACGTCATCCGCAGCGAGACGGACGCCGAGGTCTTCTCGTTGGTCTGCGACATGGCCCGCTACGAGGACATCAAGCGGGTAGTGCAGGAGACGGCCAACACGTTCGGGAGGCTGGACATCCTGGTGAACAACGCCGGCGGGCCCCGCACCGGTACCTTCGACGACATGGACGAGACTGACTGGCTGAGCGCGATCAACCAGAACCTCATGTCGGCCATCCGCACGACGCGGGAGGCGCTGCCCTTCCTCAGGCGCTCGGGCGGCGGCCGCATCATCAACATCACGTCCATCGCCGTGAAGACGCCGATCGACCGGCTGATCCTCTCGAACACCGCCCGCCTCGGGCTCATCGGAATGGCGAAGACCTTATCGCGGGAGCTGGCGCCGGAGGGGATCACGGTGAACAACGTCTGCCCCGGAAACATCGCCACGGAGCGGCTGATAGCGCTCATCGAGGAGCGCGCCCAGAAGGACGGGCTCAAGATGGAGGAAGCGATCGCGATCGAAGAGCGGCGGGTGCCGATGGGCCACCTGGGCGACCCGGAGGACGTGGCTAACCTCGTGGTGTTCCTCGCCTCCGCCAGGGCGCACTACATCACCGGCACGACAGTTCAGGTGGACGGCGGCAGCACCATTTCGGTCTTCTAGGCACGCCCCGCTGAAGCGCAAGGCGCTCCCCAATTGAGGGAGCGCCTCTTGTTGTCCGTTCGCGGCTTCGGCGCTACTCGCGCCCCTCGTAGCTGGGGTCGTCCCTGTCCAGCCAGGTGTTGGCGTTCCAGTGGTTGTTGCCGAACCAGGGGGCTGTGTAGCGGTTCTTGTAGTACGGCCATGACACCGCCGCCGTCACCAGCGTGGCGTAGTCCAGCCGCGCGAAGGCCGCCGAGGTGGGGGCCAGGGTCTCCACCGGCCCACTGCCGTCCGGCTTCATGCCCAGGATCATCCGCTGGATCTGGTAGCCGATCTCGCGCCGCTTGTCCTCATCGAACTCGCGGCGCTGGGCGTCCAGCAGCGCGTCCAGGTCGGGATCGCTAACGCCGAATGAGTTCTTGGGGCCGCCGGTGTGGAAGTACGGGTAGACCCAGTCGTCCAGGTCTATCCAGCCGTTGTCGAACCCCCAGGACGCGATCATCGTGTCGCACCCCTTGAGGAGCCCTTCGGCTATCTGCGGGTAGGCGCGGATCACCTGCTTCTTGACGTTGGCGCTGAGGTTCTGACGCAGCCCCTCGATGAAGCTGGGGGCGAAGTCAGGGATGTACGAGGGCTGGTCCGCGAAGACGAACTCCAGCTCCGGGCTGCCCGCCTCTTGGTAGAGCTGCTTCGCCAGCGCCAGGTCCTCCTCGCGCTCCGCCTGGCTGAACCGGTAGCCGGGGATCTTCCTCAGGTCCTCCTGCGGGAGGGCCCACTTGGCGATCGCCGGGCCCACCGGGCCGCAGAGCGCCGCCTCCCCTGCCCAGACGAAGTCCATCACCTGCTGGCGGTCCGCCGCCAGGTGAACGGCCTTGCGCAGCCGCGGGTCCGACCAGGGCGTGCAGGGGGCGCCGTTGATGTTATCAAATACCTTGAAGCGGGTGTTCACCCAGCCGGAGACGACTTCCCGCAGGAACTCCAGCTCCGGCATCTCGTCTTTGATATCGAACACCCACGACGGATCGCCGGAGCCGCCGGCTACATCGAGCTTCTTGCCGCGGAACAGCGACTCGTTGCTGGCGTTGTCGACGATGAAGAAGGAGGTGTAGCCATCCAGATAGGGCCGCCCCAGCTCCGGCTTGTCCCAGCCGAACCAGTCCGGGTTGCGGTAGACGTTGATCTCCTGGAGGGAGGTCAGCTTCCCCCACATGAAGGGGCCGGTGCCGATCATCCGGCTCTGCGGCTCTGAGTGCGGGAACTCCAGAGTGTCGCGCTCCTGGTCCACGACCTCCTTCGGGATGATGAAGGCGTTAGTGTCAGCCAGGAAGTGCAGCAGCGGAGCCACCGGCCCGTCGGTGGTGATCTTGATCGTGTAGTCGTCTATCTTCTCGATCTTCTCCATCGTCTTGTACTGGCTGGAGCGGTAGAACAGAGCGAAGCGAGGGCTACTTTCGTTCTTCTGCCGTTCAAAGCTGTAGATGACGTCGTCGGCGGTGAGCTCACGTCCGGGCAGGCCGGGGAACTTCTGGGCGGCGTTCTTGATCTCCAGCTTGTCGCGGACGTCGGACGGGACGCTGGCGGGGTCGTGGAACTTCACTCCCTTTCGCAGGTGGATGATGTACTCCGTCGGCGCGTTGGGATCGCCGATGATTTCGGGCATGCCGTCGGCCAGGTCGGGCTCACTGATCTGCGCCCCGTGGGACACGTACTTGTACAGCTTGCTGAAGACGGCGGAGTGACCGCTGTACAGGGGGCCGAACTGGGTCAGGTGTGGGTCGAACGTGTCCAGCACAAGCGCGTCGAACCCCGTGAAGCGGAGCATGCCGCCGGTCATCCCTTCCGGCGCCGGTATGAACTCCCGCCGGGCGTCCGAGGGTTCAAGGTCGGGCGGATGGTCGCCCCAGAACGTCCCGTTGCCCCCCGGGGTGGGCGTCTTCTTGCCGTTGGTGGTTGTGGTGGTGCCACCGCCGCCGCAGCCCAGGATGCTGGCCGCCGCCAGTCCGCTGCCTCCCAGCACCACTCCCCCCAGCAATCGGCGTCGTGTCACACGCCCGCGCCAGAAGTTCTTCCAGTAGTCGGACTCCGCCATTACTGTCTCCTTCGGGGACTAACTCTGCCGCGCCCGCTAGCCGTCATTATGGAGGAAATCAGCCAACGCGCAAGCGTGGGTCTAACACGTCCCTGAGAGCATCGCCGGCAAGGTTGAAGCCCAGCACCGCCAGGACAATGGCGCCGCCGGCCGCCAGCGTGTGGTAGCCCTCCGCTTCCGGCGGCAGGTAGGCCCTTGTCTGCTGGAGCATTATCCCCCAGGATGGGTTCTGCGGCACCCGCTGAGGAGCGATGAACGCCAGGGCGGCCTCCGCAAGAATGACGGCGCCCAGGCCGATAGAGAACACGACAATTATCGGCGCCATGATGTTCGGCAGGATGTGGAACACCATCGTACGCAGGTCGGTGGCGCCGATCACGCGGGCGGCCTCGACGAAGGGCTGCTCCCGGGTGGAGAGCACCACCCCCCTGACGATGCGCTGGACGCTTGTCACGCCCACGAACCCTAAGCCAAACGCGAGGATCGTCAGGCTCGGCGGACGTAAGGAGACCAGCAGGATAAGTATGAGAAGGGCCGGAAACGCCTGGAAGGAGTCCATTATTCGCTGGACGATGGTGTCCAGCCAGCCGCGGAAGTAGGCGGAGACCACGCCCACGGTGGTGCCGATGACGGTGGCGAACATCAACGCCCACAAGCCGATGAACAGGGAGCGCCGCGCCGCGAACACCATCCGCGAGTAGGTATCGCGGCCGCCCTTGTCCGTGCCCAGCCAGTGATCGGCGCTGGGCTGGTTGTAGCGGGCGATGCGGCCGGTGTTCACATCACGGAATATCGCCTCGGCGTCGAAGCGGGCCAGCCAGGGCTTGCCCAGCTCGAACCCCAGCGGCCGCGAGGGCAGGTCCGGCGTCCCGAACTCCGCCTTGGGAGTCCCCAGCGTCATCGCCAGCATTGTGATCACGATGAGCATGCCAAAAGCGCCAAGGGGCTTGCGCCGCGTGAACTTCCAGATATTGGCGGCTACGCTAGGCCGCTTCGGCAGCGTCCACTCCCCGGGCGCCGCGATGACGGCGGGCTGTGCCTGCTGGTCTTCCGCCTGCACTGGTCGCTCCTCCTACCCGTACCGAATCCTGGGGTCGAGCCAGGCGTAGGTAATATCCACCATGAGATTTACGAAGACCAGCGTCACCGCCACAACCAGCACCACGCCCTGTATCACCGGGTAGTCCAGAGTGCTGATCGCGTTGACCACCCAAAGCCCGATGCCCGGGATGCCAAAGATCGTCTCGAGGATGACGTTGCCGCTGACGATCGTCCCCAGGAGCAGCCCCACTACGGTAAGCACGGGGATGAGCGCGTTCTTCAGGGCATGGCGCAGGATTACCACGCGCTCGCGGAGCCCCTTGGCCCAGGCGGTACGTACGTAGTCCTGGCGCATCACCTCCAGCATCTGAGAGCGGAGGAAGCGCATGATTATCGCCCCGGTGCCCAGCCCGCCTACGATCGCCGGCATGAACATGATCTGAAGGTTCGTCCAGATGTCCACGCCGCGGCCCGTCTCAAACGGCGGGAACGGGAACAGGTCCTTATAGGTCGTCAGGGGAGGCGTATAGTGCAGCCAGCGCGCAGACCCAAGCAACACGAACACCGCCAGCACGAAGACGGGGATCCCCAGAAACGCTATCGACACAAA
>JAUYGU010000014.1 GCA_030690405.1 Dehalococcoidia bacterium
CTCTGCCCACGAAGGCGGCGCCGCTGTTGATCCCGATCCGCAGACAAGCGCCCTCCCAGCCGGAGGGGAAAATCTGCGCGGCCTTCGCCTGGATGGCGGCGGCGGCCTCCACGGCCTGGCGGACGTGGTCTTCCCGGATGATGGGCGCTCCGAAGACCGCCATCACCGCGTCTCCCATCAGCTTATCGACGATGGCGTCGTGCTGGAGGAGTATCTCGTTGCAGCCCTCGAACATGGTGTTGAGGGCCTGTGCCACCTCTTGCGGCGGCCGACCCTCGGCGTACGACGTGAAGCCGCGGGCATCGGCGAAGAGGATGGCTACGTCCAGCAGCCGCTCGCCGATGCGTCAGACGTTGCACAGGTCAGGGTGCTTGGAGAGGGGCGTGACGCCCCAGAGGGCGCGGTTTACAAAGCCGAGGGGGCCACGGATCGAGAGGCCGCACACCTTGCAGCGGGTAGCCGTACCGAGACGAGCGTAAAAGGCCGTCTGCCCTTGCAGCCACCCCCAAGGCTCGCGACCGGCGTGCGTGGCCTTGTAGAGGTAATACCTGATGCCGGTGAGCAGGTTGACCCGCAGCCCGCGTTCAGACATGGCCCGCCTCCTTCCGAGGTGGCGTTAGTATACTACGGGTTGTGGGAACAATCACGGTTCGCGAAGCCACCGGCGACGACTTCGACGCTCTCCTGCGCCTGCTCGACGGGATGGACGAGAGCATGTACGCGGGCCGCGGCCACGCCGTTGAGCGGGACGTCCGCTCGCTGTACGATTCGGTGCTCGCCGATCCCGGCCAGCGGCTGCTGGTGGCGGAGGACGGAGGCCGGCTGGTGGGGTCGGCGCACCTGATGGTGCTGAGGCATTTCGGCCGCAGCCTGCCGCTGTCCGGCGTCGTGGAGGGGGTGGTGGTGGACCCGGCGTACCGCCGGGCGGGGGTGGGCGCGGCGCTGATGCGCGCGGTGGCGGAGGCAGCGCGGCGGGCGGGGTGCTACAAGCTGGCGCTCACGTCCAACCTGGCGCGCACGGGGGCGCATCGCTTCTACAGCCGCCTGGGCTGGAAGCGCAGCCACTTCGGCTACAGTCTGGAGCTGTAGGCGAAGGGGCAGGCGGGCGACCACAGGGGGTCGCCCCTACGGGGCCGGATGGTCTCCGAGGGCTTAGCTCTGGAAGACGGGTGGCTTCGCGCCGCTCATCCTGTCGCCAAAGGCGACTCGCCTGGGCGAGAGCCTGTCGAAGGGGTGAGCTCGGGCGGTGGCACGCGGTGGGAGGGCGGACAGACGGAACCGGGGCCGGTGGTGACACCGGCCCCGGTCTGTGTCGTGTGTAACCGCCGGCTAGCGCCGGGCGCGGGCGAACCTGCGGGTGAGCACGGCGCCACCCGCTAGCACGGCGATGCCGCCGATTGCGAGGATGAGCCAGGCCAGGTCCGAGTTGGAGCCGGGCTGGCCGCCGGTGGGTGGCAGGGCGGCCGGGGTCGGGGTCGGCGTGGGCGTGGGCGTGGGCGCGGCGCCGACGGTGATGGGCAGCACGGCGACGCCGCCGTCGGCGTTGACGTTCGTCTGGTCCACTGTGGCGGAACCGGTGTTTTCGATCGTGCCGTCGGCGTCCACGGTGACGACGATGTCCACGCTGGCGCTGGCGTCGAGGGCAAGGTCGCCGATGGCGCAGGTGACGGTGCTGGCGGCCTGGTCGCAGGCGCCCTGGCTGGGGGTGGCGGAGACGTAGGTGAGGCCGTCCGGCAGGACATCGGTGATGGTGACGCCGGTGGCGTCGTCGGGGCCATTGTTGGTGGCGGTGATGGTGTAGGTGAGCTCATCGCCGACCTGGACGATGTCCGGCGCGGCGGTCTTGGTGACCGCGAGGTCGACGGCGCCGGTGGTGTAGAGGACGGCGAGGCTATCGGCAAGCGGGTCCGTCCAAGAGTAGCCCAGCCCCACCGCCTCGTCCTGGTCGATGCCCGTGGTCGCGGACTGGGCGCTGTCCTCTTCCACAAGATCGGGGTCCTCACCAGGGTTGTCCGTGAAGACGGTGTCCATGTACTGCATCTTGATGTCGTTAGAGCCCTCGAAGAGGATGACCTCGATGGTGACCCCCTCGCCGGCTTCGCAGTCGTCGCAGTCGTTGTGGCAGACGTCGCTGTACTCGACGACGAACTGCTGGTCGGGGGCTGTGCCGACGGTCTTGTAGTAGACGTCGCCGCACTCGCCGGGGTCGAGGTCGTCGAACCAGAGGGCGATGAGCGGCGTGCCGCCCCACTCGATGCTGCTGCAGTCGGGATCGCCCGGTGGGATGGGGTGGCCAAAGTCGTCGGGGTCGTCGTTGTAGTTGGAGTTGCAGCTGTTCTCGACATCGAAGCTGAGGAAGCCGTTGGAAGAGAGGTCCGCCTCGGTATAGTCGGTACCGAAGAAGTTGAATGTGAAGGGGAGGGTGACGGTCTCCCAGTCGTCATCATCATCGGTGATCGCGGAGAGCGTCCCATCCGTGGCGTCAACCCATTCGAAGGCGACCACGGGGTTCGGGGCGTTGCTATCGATCCAGACGTAGCCTGAGGCGTTGGGCCCGCTGGTGTCGGCGCGCACGCCGGAGCGGCCGCCGAAGAGGGCCAGGAGGGCCAGGGCGGCGAGGCTCGCCAGGACGAGAGCTGTGATCAGGCTGGAGCGGGCGGTCAAGTAGCGGTTCATGGGTTATCCTCCTGCTAGAAAGTGGCGGCGCGCTCCCCTTGTCCGCGACGCACCAATATATTCGAACGTCGCAGCGCTGGTGAAGGTTAGTGCGAAGAGGTTGCTACCCCCATTTCGGACGGCGACGGTTTGCTGAGCTTTGCCAACCGTTAACTCTACCGGCGGTGTGGGCGAACGTCAACTACCAACCGTAATGTGCTGGCGTCAGGCCAGGGCGAAGACGCGGTAGGCGACACCACCCGGCACCGCAGTGCCGACGCCCACCGCCAGTATGCGGTTCAGCCACAGGTAGTCTGTGGCGCTGGTCTGGAAGATGGGCGCGGTGTAGAAGTAGTACTGGTCGCGGTCCACGGGCTCGCCCTGGTAGAGCTTGGCCCAGGCCTCCTGGGAAGCGGAGAAGATGCCGCGGTAGGTGGCGTAGATGAGGGCGCCGTCGTGGGTCTTGAGGGTGGCGCGGACGTCAAGCTCGCCGACGTTGTCGGGGCGCAGGAGGAACCAGTCGCCGCCGCCGGGGAGGAGTTCGCCCTTGAGGCGCGGGCCTTCGAAGGCGCCGGAGCGGACGTAGAAGATCTGGCGGTTGCCCTGCGGCGTCTGGCCGATCATCTGGGGCGGC
Source organism: Dehalococcoidia bacterium (assembly GCA_030690405.1). The sequence goes on from JAUYGU010000014.1 coordinate 3,290, forward strand.
TCAAGCTGGACTGTCATGTCGTACAGGTGCTCGAAGCGGGGCTCGTCCATCGTGGACCTCCTCTGTTGCGGGGTGCGTGGTACCCTGTGTGGCTACAGGCTCTGCAGGTAGTGATGGATCGCGCCGGCGGCGCGGCGGCCGTCGGCCAGGGCCGTGACGACGAGGTCGGCGCCGTTGACGTTGTCGCCGCCGGCGAACAAGCCGCGGCGGCTGGTGCTGTGGTCGTCGCGGACTCGAATCAGGTGGCTGCGCTTGTCGGTGTGCAGGCCGGGTGTCGTCTCCTCCAGGAGGTCGTCGGCGCTGTATCCGATGGCGAGGACGACGGTGTCGGCCGGGATCGTGAACTCGGAGCCGGGGACGGGCTCCGGGCGGCGCCGCCCGGACTCGTCGGGGTCCCCCAGGCGCATGCGCTGGCACTCTGCGGCGGAGACGTGGCCGTCGTCGCCTGCGAATCGTGTGGGCGCGGTGAGGTACTGGAACTGGACGCCCTCTTCGCGGGCGTGGCGGCGCTCCTCCTCGCGGCCCTTCTGTTCGTGCTCCGTGCGGCGGTACATGCAGGTGACGCTCTCCGCGCCCAGGCGCACGGCGGTGCGGACGCAGTCCATGGACGTATCGCCGCCGCCGACGACGAGGACGTGCCTGCCGAGGGGGAGGGGTTGCCGCATCTGCTCCGGGAGCTGGTGGGGTTCCAGGTTGCCGCGCACCAGGAACTCCGTGGCCTGGTAGACCCCGGCCAGCTCCTCGCCGGGGATGCGCATCTGGCCGCCGACGCCGGCGCCGGTGCCGATGAAGACGGCGTGGTAGCCGCGGGCGAACAGGTCGTCGATCGTCACGTCGCGGCCGATCCAGGTGTTGCAGACGAACTCGATGCCGATGCTGCGCAGGAAGTCCAGCTTCTGGGCCAGGATCTCCTTGCGCATCTTGAAGTTGGGGATGCCGTAGAGGAGGACGCCGCCTGGTTCGGGCCAGGCCTCGAACACGGTGCAGGCGTGGCCCATCCTGGCGAGCTGTTCGGCCACGGCCAGGGAGGCGGGCCCGGAGCCGACGATGGCAGCCTTCTTGCCGCTGGGCGGCGGCAGCTCCGGCAGGGGGAAGCCGTCCGTCCGCCGCTGGTAGTCCGTGATGAACGACTCCAGCTTGCCGATGGCGACGGGCGGTTGGCGGCCCATGTCCGCGGTGCGTATGGCGAAGCCGACGACGCAGGCGCCCTCGCAGAGGGACTCCTGGGGGCAGAGGCGGCCGCACATCTCGGGGAGGTTGGAGGTCTCACGGAAGACGTTGGCGGCGCCGATGATGTTGCCGCGCTCCAGGAGGAGGAAGGCGCCGGGTATGTCGTTGCCTACGGGGCAGGCTTCCTGGCAGGGGGCGGTGGGGCAGTGGATGCAGCGCTGGGCCTCGATGACGGCGGTATCGAGGTCATAGCCGAGGAAGGCCTCGTCCCAGTTCTTGACGCGCTGGGCGGCGTCCTGCTTGGGGGCGGGCTGGACGGGTATCTCCAGGCGGCGGTGGTTCTCGCAGGGCAATATCTAGACTCCGAGGTGGCCAGCGATGGAGAGCCCATCGCAAGAGAGGTGGCTACTAGTTTACCAAACGGCGCCCATTTGACAAGCCGGTGGTTGCTAAACGGGAAGGGGGACGGCTCAGAGCCGTCCCCCTGGTTGCTGCTAGCGAAGGGTTTATCTTAGCGGATGCGCCGTGTCCTGTAGGCCAGGGCGAGCCCGCCGGAGGCGAGAGCGATCAGGCCGGCGGCAAGGACCAGCCAGGGAAGGCCGCTGCCGTCCGAGGGCGTTCCACCGGTGGGCGGCAGCGCCGCCGGCGCCTCTGTTGGCGTGGGGGTGGGTGTGACGGTCGCCGTGGGCGATGGGGTGGGCGTGGGAGTTGGCTGAGCGGCCGTAACCTCGCCGAACACCGCCAGCCCGGAGAGGCTCGTGTTGGGCGGCACGTTGAATGTCAGCAGCTCGGTGCCGCTGGCGATGTCGAACTTGAACACGTTGCCGCTGCTGTAGTCGGCGGTCCAGAAGGAGGTGCCATCGGGGTCTAGATTGAGCGCGAAGATCAGACTCGCCGGGATGGACGGCGTGTATGTCTGGACCTGGTTGCCGGAAGAGTCCAGGCGTATGGCGACGGTGGTGTTGGACACCAGAACACCGCCGTCCGGCAAGATGCGCAGGGCATAGGCGCTATCTGGCAGGGGCGCCGTGTTGAAGTTGGCCAGCGGGGTGTCGGTGCAGACGTCGTATCGCAGAATGCTCACGCCCTCAGACGTGTAGAACATCGTGCACTGGTCGCCGGCCAGGTCTATCCAGTCGCTCCCCCGGCCCTCGGTCGGTACATCATAGCTGTCCAGGGGGGCGCCCGTGGAGTCGAACTTCAAGATGTCAGCAGTGCCGTCGGGCTGGCCGACGTAAACGTTGCCCGCGGCGTCGACAGCGACGGACTCCGTGGACGAGCTGTAGCCGCTGCCGAAGGGGCCGATGAGGCCGCCCTGGCTGTCGAACTTGACGACCGTGGCCGTGCATCCGAAGGCAGATGTGGCGTAGAGGTTGTCGGAGGCATCGAAGGCCATGCCCAGCTGTTCGTTGCAGGTTGTGCCGGTGTCCAGCGTCTCGATGACCGTGCCGGTGGGGCTGAGGTGCTGAATCTCGCCGTCGCCGATCCCGGCGAAGACGTCTCCCACGGCATAGGGGATATGGTTGGCGCTGGTGTTTGTGGCGTTGAACAGAATCACGAAGCCAACGGCCAGCGTCAGTGCGGCTGCCGCCGTAACGGCGATGCCAAGTCTGCGCATTGGTCCCCTCCTTGTAAGCGATTGGCTGAAGCCCGTCCCACCATTTGTAGCGCCGTGAACACCCGGTGTCAACAGAGATCGTTGCGTCTGACCCGCTGAAACCGCTCTTGTGGGGCGAGCGCCCTAGCCCGCGGGCAGCGGCGGCGCCGCCGGGCGTGCGGTGCGGTGGCCGTCGCCGGACTGCTCGTAGGTCATGCGGTAGAGGCGGGCGTAGATGCCGTCGCGCGCCAGCAGCTCCGCGTGCGTGCCGGCCTCCGCGATGCGGCCGCCGTCCAGGACGACGACGCGGTCGGCGCCGCGCACCGTGGACAGCCGGTGAGCGATGACGAAGGAGGTGCGTCCCTTGAGCAGGCGCTTGAGGGCGCGCTGGATCACGACCTCCGTGCGCGTGTCGACGTTCGCTGTCGCTTCGTCCAGGATGAGGATGCGCGGCTCCGCCAGGACGGCGCGGGCGAAGGCGATGAGCTGCCGCTGGCCCTGGGAGAGGTTCTGGCCGCGTTCGTAGAGGACGGTCCCGTACCCCTCCGGCAGCCGCTTGATGAAGTCGTGGGCGCCGACGGTGCGCGCCGCCTCCACCACCTCGTCGTCGTTCGCCTCCAGCCGGCCGTAGCGGATGTTCTCCCTGACGGTGCCGGAGAAGAGGAACGCGTCCTGGAGGACGATGCCGAGGCGCCGGGCCAGCGACCGCCTCTCGATGTGGCGGATGTCGACGCCGTCGATAAGGACGCTCCCGGAGGTCACGTCGTAGAAGCGAGCGACGAGGGAGGTGAGGGTGCTCTTGCCGGCGCCAGTCGGCCCGACGATGGCGATGTTCTCTCCGGGCCGGACGTGGAGGTCGATGTCGCTGAGCACCTCCACGTCGGGGACGTACTGGAAGTGGACGTGTTCGAAAGTCACCTCGCCGCGGATGTCGGGCAGTTCGACGGCGTCGGGGGCGTCCACGATCTCGGGCTGGGTGTCCAGCACCTCGAAGATGCGCTGGCCGCCGGCCATCGCCCGCTGGAGCTGCGTGTACTGGAGGACGAGGTCGCGGATGGGATCGAAGAAGCGCTGGACGTAGAGGGCGAAGGCGATGACGACGCCGATGCCCAGGGAGCCGTCCAGGACGCGCATGCCTCCGAAGACGACGACGAGGGCGGTGGCGGCAGCGACCAGCAGCTCCATCAGGGGCATGACGGCGGCGGTCAGCCGCCCGGCCTCCACGTTGGCGCTCCAGTTGTCGGCGTTCACCTGGTCGAAGCGGCGGATGTTCTCCTTCTCGCGCGAGAGGCTCTGGACGACGCGGACGCCGGAGACGTTCTCCTGCAGGTTGGCGTTGACGATCGCTATCGCCTGGCGGACGCGGATGAAGGCGCGGCGGGCGCGGGCCTGCCAGAGCGCCATGGAGACGATGAGCACTGGTATCACGATGAAGGTGATGAGCGCCAGCTGCACGTCCTGGTAGAGGAGGAAGAAGATGACCAGGCCAAGCCCCGCGAAATCGGCCAGGATGGTGAGGAAGCCGGTGGTGAGGAGCTCCTGGAGGACGGTGACGTCGTTCTGGACGCGGGACATGACGCGGCCGACCTCGGTGCGGTCCAGGAAGCCGAGGGAGAGCTTCTGGATGTGATCGAACATCCTGGTGCGGAGGGTCAGGAGGACGTTGTGGCCGATGTAGGCCGTACTCATCTGCTGAAGCGCCTGCCCTGCCCAGCCGAGGATGGCCAGGCCGACGAGGGCGGCGCCGATGGCGTTGAGGCCGGCGAGGTCGCCGGAGGGCAGGAACTTGTCGATCGCCAGGCCGATGAGGAACGGCTGGGTGTTGGCGGCGGCCGCGAACACCACCACGCCGAGAAGGGCGAGGACCAGCCGCTTCCGGTGGGGCTTGAGGTAGGGGAGCATCCGCCGCATGACGGAGTGGTCGTACAGCTTGCCGAGCTCGTCGTCGTCCCAGCCGTCGACGCTGCGCTTGAGGCCGCCTCCGGGCTTGCTCCCGGAGGGGAAGTGGGAGTGGCTCCAGCCGCCCGCTGTCGATCCGCCCCAGTAGGACATGGCTAGCGCGTGCCTCTTTGCCGACGGGGGACGCTACCCCGCGCAATGCATTGCGCGGCTGACGGCACGGGAGCCGCGCAATGCATTCGGTGGGGCTGAACGGGTTCACGAGAGCGGCCGCCGGCCCCAGCCAAGATTCTTCGCGGCCTTCGTCCGGACCCCGAGCGGGCGGCCTCGTCAGATTCTTCTCCGCCTTTCGGCGGATCAGAATGACACGGGAAGGTTGTCACCCTGAGCCTAGCCTGCCGGCAGGCGGGCGCAGCGAAGGGTCTGTCCGCCGTATCAGGCAGCGGGAAACCTCTTCGGGTCGGGACTCTGGGTGAGGGTTGCTTTGGTTCAGAGACTGGCGCATGGTCGCTGGCGGCCACGCCTGCCGGTGTCAGATTCTTCTCCGCCTTTCGGCGGATCAGAATGACAGGGGAGGCGCTCAGAATGACAGAGGGGTGAGCAGTCAGATTGGCCATGGCTAGCTCCCCGCCGCCGGGGCGGGCGCTTCTGCGGGCGCGGGGGCAGGCGCCAGCGCTTCCTCCTGGTCGCGCAGCTCCAGATCGTAGATCTGGCGGTAGAGGCCGCTCTTGCGCAGGAGCTGCTGGTGCGTGCCCCGCTCCACGATCCGCCCGTCCTGCAGCACCAGGATCTGGTCCGCCATCTTCACCGTGCGCAGCCGCTGGGCGATGACGAAGGTGGTCCGCGTGCTCATCAGGTCGTTCAGGGTCTGCTGGATCAGGTACTCAGTCTCCGTGTCCACGCTGGAGGTGGAGTCGTCGAGGATGAGGATGCGCGGGTCCATGAGGAGCGTGCGGGCGATGGCGATGCGCTGCTTCTGGCCGCCGGAGAGGGTGATGCCGCGCTCGCCGACCCAGGTGTCGTAGCCGTCGGGCAGGCCGGCGATGTGGTCGTGGATGTGGGCCGCCCGGGCGGCCGCCTCGATCTCGCCCTCAGACGCGCCAACGGCCCCGTAGGCGATGTTGTCGCGGATGGTCGCGGAGAACAGGAACACGTCCTGCTGGACGGTGCCGATCGCCCGCCGCAGGGAGGCGAGGCTGACGTCGCGGATGTCGACGCCGTCGATGGTGATGCGGCCGGAGGTGACGTCGTAGAAGCGGGGCATCAGGTTGACGACGGTGGTCTTGCCGCTGCCGGTGGGCCCCATGAGGGCGATGACCTGCCCGGGCTTCACCTCGAAGCTGACGTCGGCGAGGACGGGGCTGATGGAGTCGTAGCCGAAGGAGACGTTCTCGAAGCGGACGTTCCCATCCGCGTCCCGCAGCTCCGGGGCGCCGGGCTTCTCCTTGACCGCGGACTCCGCGTCCAGGATCTCGAAGATGCGCTGAGCCGCCGACTGGGCGCGGGAGGTGATCATGATGATCCAGCCCAGCATGCGCACGGGCATGTTGAGCATGGTGAGGTAGAGGAGGAAGAGGGTGAGCTCGCCGACGTTGAGGTTGCCCTTTACGACCTCGCGGCTGCCGAACCAGAGGGTGGCGGCGATGGCGGCGAGCCAGAGGCCGGTCATGAACGGCGAGTTGATGGCCTGGATGCGGCTGGACTGGTAGGAGTCAGCGAACAGCGCCTCCGCCTCGCGGCGGAACTTCGCCCCCTCGTACTCCTCGCGGGCGAAGGCCTTGACCACGCGGGCGCCGGTGAGCGCCTCCTGGAGGACGGTGGTCAGGCGGGCGAGGCCTTCCTGCACCCGCATCCAGAGAGGGCGCAGGCTGAGGGCCATGACGGTGGAGCGCCAGGCGATGATGGGCATAAACGCCCAGGCGATGAGCGTGAGCTTCCAGTCGGTGATAGCCATGAGCACCAGGATGGCCGCCAGCAGGAGGGCGATGTAACCCGCCCGCATGACGCCCATGTGGATGAACCAGCGCACCGCCTCCACGTCCTGGGTGGCGCGGGACATGAGCTGGCCGGTCTGCTGGCGGTCGTGGTAGGCGTAGGAGAGACGCTGGAGGCGGTCGTAGATGCGGTTGCGGAGGTCGTAGGCGACGCGCTGGGAGATCCACTCACCCAGGTAGGTCTGGAGGTAGGAGAACGCGCCCCGCATGAGGGCCGCCCCGAGGATGGCCAGCGAGGCGATGACCAGCGTCCGGGTGCTGCCGTCGATGACGAACTTGCCGTGCTCCATCCTGCCGAGGCCGAAGTTGATCGCCCAGCGGATGAGCTGGGGGATGACGAGCACGAAGCCGCCGGAGCCGACGATGGCGATGAACGCCAGGGCGGTCCGTGGCTTGTAGGGGCGGAGGAAGGCCAGCAGTCGTAAGGCGTACATCGTACGTAGAAGGGCCCCGGCGGGCCGCGGATGCCTCTATTCTAGGCCTACCTGACGCTAACGTAAAGGCGCAGGTGAGCGGGCCCCGCTATTGGGCGGCCGCGCCCCCTGTGCTAGAATAGCCGCCGTCATGCAGACCACCGCCGTTCGCCCGGAACAGGACAAGCCTCTGCCCCACCTCGTGCGGCCGATGGGGCTGGGCGACATCTCGCAGGTGATGGAGGTGGAGCAGCAGTCGTTCCCCACCATGTGGCCGCCCACGGCTTTCAGGCGCGAGATCCAGCACAACCGGCTGGCGCGCTACCTGGTGGCGGTGGAGCGCCGGGAGGCGCCCCCGCCGGGCGAAGGGGAAGCTCCCCCGGAGGCGCGGCCCGCCGGGTTCGGGCGCTTCCTGGGCGGTCTGCGGCACATCCTCGAAAGCGCTGACGACGCCCCGCCGGAGGAGCGCCGGGAGCTGGTCGTCGGGTTCATCGGCGTCTGGCTGCTGGCGGACGAAGCGCACGTCGTGACCGTGGCGGTGCGGGACGGCCACCGCGGGCGCGGCGTGGGCGAGCTCCTCCTGATCGCCGCCATCGAGACGGCGCTGCGGGAGCGGCAGGCGGTGGTCACGCTGGAGTG
>JAUYGU010000015.1 GCA_030690405.1 Dehalococcoidia bacterium
CAGCTTCGCCCAGTTCGAGCGAGAGCTCACCAGGGAGCGAACTCTGAGCAAGATGGCGGGCCGGGCCGAAAGAGGGCTGTGGAACGGAGGTTATGTACCCATCGGCTTTCACTACCTGAGGGAGACTCAGCAGCTCCGACCCGACGAAAGCGAGGCGGAGGTCGTAAGGTTCATTTTTCGGCGTCTGGTCGAGACCCATTCTCCAAGCGCGGTAGCCAACGAGGCCAACAGCCAGGGCTACCGCACCAAAACGCGCGTTGTTGTCCGACGAGACGGCTCCCGCAAAGAGGTAGGCGGCAAGCGCTTCGACGAGGACACAGTGAAGGCCATTGTGCACAACCCTATCTACAAGGGGTTCATCCGCTACAACGGCGACCTCTACCCAGGGACCCACGAACCGATCGTCGATCTGGAGACCTGGGAACTGACCAACAAAGCCATCGGGAATGGCAGACAGGACGACGAGGTTCGCTATAAGGACGATCACGTACACCTTCTGAAGGGAATCCTGAAGTGCGGGCCCTGCGGACTGGCGATGACACCTTACCCTTCGGGCAAGAAGACGAAGGAGGGGCAGCCCTACCTGTACTACGCGTGCACCTCAGTAACCCAGGACGGCAGCCACTCGGCGTGTTTGGTGCGCGCCTTGCCGGCACGGGAGTTCGAGGCCCTCATCAAGCAGGTGCTGGCCGACCTCGGCAATAATCCCAGCATTCTCCAGGCGTGCGTGGAAGCCGCCAATCGCGACGCAACCAGATCGCTGGCCTCGTTGCAGAAGGAGCAGCGACGGCACCGTGAGGAAATCGCGGGGCTGACAGTCGGTATTCGGCGCATCATCGATATCATGAAGCGCAAGGACATGGTCTCAGCCGACATCGAAGACGAATACAGGCGCCTCGTGCGCGAGAAGGAGCAGCTTCTGACCCTGAGTGAGAAGCTGCAACTCGACATCGAGCGGCGGCAGAAACGGGTCCTGGACGCGGAAACTATCCGTCGGAGCCTCCAGAACTTCGAGAGGCTGGTGAACCTGCTTCCCCTGGAGGACCAGAAGGGGCTATTCCAGCTGCTGATCCGGGAGGTGGAGGTCCACCCGTTCGACCCCTCCAATGAGAGGCTACCGGAGGGGCGCGGCACCTTTGCGACGAGGGTGCGCTCGAAGTGGTATCGGGTTAACGTGACCCTGCACCAGCTGCCAGGGGTGGACCTGGGAGAGCCGGCCTACATTGTAAGTTCGGATAATAAGCGAATTGGCTCCCCGGGCAGGATTCGAACCTACAACCTAGCGGTTAACAGCCGCCCGCTCTACCATTGAGCTACCGGGGAGTGCGATCTCTTCCCCCTGGCTGCGGAGCCAGGATTCGAACCTGGACCATGGGATCCAAAGTCCCGTGTGCTACCGTTACACCACTCCGCACTGAGGGCACTCCGTATTCTGTTGTCGGCTGGTGCCGAAGGCCGGACTCGAACCGGCACGGGGGTTGCCCCCCAGCAGATTTTGAGTCTGCCGCGTCTGCCAATTCCGCCACTTCGGCGTCTGCTCGCAAGCAGAATAATGGAGCGGAAGACGGGATTCGAACCCGCGACCCCCTCCTTGGCAAGGAGGTGCTCTACCACTGAGCCACTTCCGCTCTCTCGACTAGATTATATCGTCTCACGTCAAAGCCGCAAGCCGCCCGGCGGCCGCCGTTGAGGCCGCGTCTCACGCGGCGCTAGAATGGGTGTGCGATGTCCACCGCCTCCCGTACCCAACTCATCGACCAAGTACGCGCCCTGCCCGCGCGCCCGGGCGTCTACATCTTCCGCGACGCCTCCGGCGACGTGGTCTACGTCGGTAAGGCGGCCACTCTCCGCAACCGCGTGCGCTCCTACTTCGGCTCGCCGCGCAGCCTGGAGCCGAAGACCCGCCGCCTGGTGGAGCGCGTCGCGGACATGGAGTACGTCGTCACCGCCAACGCCCAGGAGGCGCTGATCCTTGAGGCCAGCCTGGTCAAGCGCCACCAGCCGTTCTTCAACGTCCGCCTGAAGGACGATAAGCACTACCCCTACCTGAAGATCGACCTCTCGGAGGAGTGGCCCCGCGTGGAGATCACCCGCCGCGTCGCGGACGATGGCGCCCGCTACTTCGGCCCCTACGCCTCCGCCGGCTCCGTGCGGCGCACCCTTGACCTGGTGAAGAAGCTTTTCCCCTGGCGTTCCTGCACCAAGGCCATCACCGGCAAAGACCCCCGTCCCTGCCTGGACTACTACATCCAGCGCTGCATCGGCCCCTGCGCCTCCCTCTGCTCCAAGGAGGAGTACGACGAGGTCATCCACCAGGTCATCCTCTTCCTGGAGGGGCGCAGCGAGGAGGTCACGCGCGGCCTCCGCCGCGGTATGGACGAGGCCTCCGGGGCGCTGGAGTTCGAGCGGGCCGGCCGCCTGCGCGACCAGGTCCGCGCCATCGAGAGGACCACCGAGCGGCAGGTGATGGCGGTGGTGGAGCGGGTGGATATCGACGTCTTCGGCCTGGCCCGCGAGGGACCCGAGGCCTGCGTAGAGGTGTTCTTCGTCCGCGGCGGCAACGTCATCGGCCGCGACACGTTCGCCCTGGACGGCGCCGCCGATGAGGCGGACGCCGTCGTGCTGGCCGGCTTCCTGGAGCAGTTCTATCAGTCCGCCCCGTTCGTGCCCCGCAGGGTGCTCCTCCCCTTCGCCGTGGCGGACCAGCCGCTCATCCAGGAGTGGCTCTCGCAGAGGCGCGGGAGCAAGGTGGAGGTGCTTGCGCCGCGTCGCGGCGAAAAGCGCGCCCTGGTACAGACCGCCGAGGACAACGCCCGCGAGTCGCTCCAGGCGGCGCGGGCGAAGTGGCTGGCGGACAGCGGCAAGGCGCGTGAGGCGCTGGATCAGCTGCAGGACGAGATGAACCTGCCATCGCCACCCCGGCGCATCGAGTGCTACGACATCTCGAACATCCAGGGCACCTCGGCGGTCGGCTCCATGGTCGTCTTCGTCGAAGGGCGGGCGCGGCCCGCGGAGTACCGCCGCTTCCGGATCAAGTCGGTGGCGGGGTCGAACGACTTCGCGATGCTCCAGGAGGTGCTGCGCCGCCGCTTTCAGAAGACGGCGGAGGCGCTGGCTGACCGCACCTCCGCTCACCCTGAGCCTGTCGAAGGGGGAGTTTCCGTGGCCCCAGAATACGACGAATCTTTCGGGGCGGTGCCGGACCTCGTCATCGTGGACGGCGGCAAGGGGCAGGTCTCCGCCGCGCACGACGCGATGCGGAACATGGGGGTGGGCCAGATCCCGCTCGCCGGGCTGGCGAAGCGGTTCGAGGAGCTGTACGTGAAGGA
>JAUYGU010000027.1 GCA_030690405.1 Dehalococcoidia bacterium
TTTGGTCTTGCCTACCCTACAGCGAGGCCCGACTCCTTTTCACCCCCTCCCTTGTCTCACATGTCCTGGAACATCACATACGTTGCCCGCCGCACACGCCAGGCTCTATAATGGCCGCGTTCCCGATTCCGCCCCGCACAACCTGTGAACGAACCGCTTTCTGAGATCGAATCCGAGGCGCTGCGCGAGCTCGCCGCCGTCACCGGCGACGAGGCGCTGGAGGCTTGGCGCGTCAACTATCTGGGCCGGCGCGGACGGCTCACGCTCGTCCTCCGTGGCCTCGCCGGCCTGCCGTTGGAGGAGCGGCGGACCGCCGGCGCCGCCGCCAACGGCCTGAAACAGCAGCTGGAGTCCGCGCTATCCGCCCGCAAGGACGAGCTGGCGCACTCCGTCGCCGAGGCGCTCGCCGCCGATCGCATCGACGTCACGCTGCCCGGGCCTCCCCTCCCCGCCGGCCGCCTCCACCCCACGACCCAGACCCTGCGCGACGTCCTGGACTGCTTCGTCTCGATGGGCTTCCAGGTCGTCGAAGGCCCCGAGGTTGAGTGGGACCGCTACAACTTCGAGGCGCTCCGCATCCCCCGTGACCACCCCGCCCGCGACATGTGGGATACGCTCTGGATCGATTACGAGCGCGACGGCGAGCGGCCGATGCTGCTCCGCACCCACACCTCGCCGATGCAGGTCCGGGTGATGGAGCAGACCGGACCGCCGATCCGCGTGGTCGTGCCGGGGCGGTGCTACCGCTACGAGGCCACGGACCCCACTCACGAGTGGATGATGGTCCAGGTGGAGGGGCTCGTGGTCGACGAGGGGGTCAGCTTGGGCGACCTCAAGGGCACGCTCACCGACTTCGCCCACCGCATCTTCGGCCCGGAGCGCCGGACGGCGTTCCGCTGCGACTACTTCCCGTTCGTCGAGCCCGGTATGGAGCTTCGCATCGACTGCTTCCTCTGCGGCGGCGAGGGCTGCCGCACCTGCTCCCGCACCGGCTGGATCGAGATCCTGGGCGCCGGCATGGTCCACCCGGAGATTCTGGAGTCCGTCGGCTACGATTCGGAGAAGTACACTGGCTTCGCTTTCGGCATGGGGATCGAGCGTATCGCCATGTTGCGCCACGGCATCGAGGACATCCGCCTCCTCTACGCCAACGACCTGCGCTTCCTGGGCCAGTTCTAAGAAAAGGACGATGCGAGTACCGCTGAAGTGGCTCTCCGAGTATGTTGACCTGACCCTTGACCCCGGGGACCTGGCCCGGCGCCTCACCATCGCCGGGGCCGAGGTGGGCGAGGTGATAACCAGCGGCGGCGACTGGCACGGCGTCACCGTGGGCAGAGTCGTCGAGGTGGCGCGTCACCCCAACGCCGACCGGCTGGTCCTGGCGACGGTTGACCTCGGCGGCGAGCAGCACACCGTCGTCTGCGGCGCGCCCAACGTCGCCGCCGGGCAGAAGGTGCCCTTCGCCCGCGTCGGCGCCAGCCTCATCGACGGCCACACCGGCAAGCCGACCGTCCTCAAGCCGGCTGTGATCCGCGGCGTGGAATCCGCGGGGATGGTCTGCTCCGAGAAGGAACTGGGGCTGTCCGACTACCACGAGGGGATCCTCGTCCTCGCCGAGGACGCGCCGGTGGGCGTGCCCCTGGCCGCCTTCCTCGGCGACGTCGTCTTCGACATGGACCTCACCCCGAACCGTCCGGACCTGCTCTCCATGGTGGGGATAGCCCACGAGGTGGCGGCGCTGACGGGTGTGACGGTGCGCGAGCCCTCAATCGAGTACACGGCGCGCGGCAAGCCGGTCAAGGGCCGCGTGGAGGTGGAGATCGCTGACCCCGATCTCTGCCCGCGCTACGTCGCCGCGCTCATCGAAGGCGTCAAGATCGGCGAGTCGCCGTCCTGGATGCAGGAGCGGCTCGCGGCGGCTGGGTCGCGCCCGATCAACAGCGTGGTCGACATAACGAACTACGTGATGCTGGAGCTGGGCCAGCCGCTGCACGCCTTCGACTTCACCCGCCTCCGGCGGGGGCGGATCGTCGTCCGGCGCGCCCGTCCGGGCGAGACCCTGCTGCTCCTCGACGGAACGGAGCAGAAGCTGTCCGAGGGAATGCTCGTCATCGCCGACGCCGAGCTGCCGGTGGCGCTCGCCGGCGTGATGGGCGGGCGCGACAGCGAGATCGATGAGAAGACCACGACCGTCCTGCTGGAGTCCGCAAACTTCCACGGGCCCAGCATCCGCCGGACCGCGGGCGCGCTGAAGGTGCGCACGGACGCTTCCATCCGTTTCGAAAAGGGGCTCAGTCCAGAGCTGCCGCCGATCGCCGCCCAGCGCGCCGTCAAGCTCATGGTGGAGCTGTGCGGCGGCAAGGCGGCGGAAGGGATAATCGACGTCTACCCGCGGCGGCGCAAGGACGTGCGGGTGATGCTCACGCAGCAGCGGCTCCACACGCTGCTGGGCAGGGCGCTCCCCACGGCCGAGGTAAGGCAGGTGCTCAACCGCCTCGGCTTCACCTGCCGCTGGATGCCGCCGGACCGCTACGTCGTCCGTGTCCCCTACTGGCGGACCGACGTTGCCATCGCTGACGACGTCGTGGAGGAGGTCGCCCGCATCATCGGCTACGACCAGCTCCCCACGACGCGGCTCCGGGGCAAGCTGCCGGAGGCGGCGCCGCAGCCGCGGCGAGCGTTGCGGGCGAAGGTCGCGGACGTCCTCGCGGGCGCGGGGATGCAGGAGGTGATGACCTACTCGCTCACCAGCCTCGAGGCGCTCGCCAGGGTGCTGCCGCCGGAGGAGCTGGCGATCCACCCGCCGCTGCGCGTCGCCAACCCGCTCAGCCAGGAGCACGAATACGCGCGCACGACCCTGCGGGCGTCGCTCCTGCGGACGCTCGCCGACAACGTTCGCCACCGCGAGGAGTTGACGGCGCTGTTCGAGACGGCACGCGTGTACCTGCCGCGGCCGGACGATCTGCCGGAGGAGGTGGAGACCGTTGCCGCTGTCATCACCGGCCGGGCGCCCGATCGCTGGGGCGGGCCCGCCGGCGAGCCCGCCGGCTTCTACGAGGCGAAGTCGTTCCTCGACCTGCTGTTCGGCCGCCTGGGCGTGCCCGCCGGGTACAGCGACGACACGGACTACTCGCTCCTGCCCGGCCGCACGGCCGCCGTCGCCGTCGATGGCCGGCGCGCCGGCCTCATCGGCCAGGTGCATCCGCGGGTGGCGTCTCAGTTCGGGATCGAGGCGCCTGTGGCGCTGTTCGAACTGAACCTGGACGCGCTGCTGCCGTACGTTGCCGGGGTGCGGCACTACCAGCCGTTCGCCCCCTACCCGGCGGTGGAAGAGGACATGGCGCTCATCGTTGACAGGGACGTGCCGGCGGCGCGGGTCCAGGCGCTGGTCCAGCAGGCGCCGCTCGTCCGCTCGGCCCGGCTGTTCGACGTCTACAGCGGGCCGCAGGTCCCGCCCGGCAAGAAGTCGCTCGCCTTCTCCGTCTCCTACCAGGCGCCCGACCACACGCTGACGGACGAAGAGGTCAAGCGGCAGCGGGAGCGGATTCTGGCGCGGCTGCGGCAGGAGGTCGGGGCGGAACTACGCGGCTGAGGCGCCGCCCGTCAAATCAAAACGGAGGCCTCCTGGGCCTCCGTGGTCTTTCCGCCGGGAGTGTCGCTAGCCCGCCAGCGCCGTTCGCGCTGTCTCGGCCAGCGCCGCGAAGGTGCGGACGTCACGCACGGCCAGGTCGGCTAGCGCTTTCCGGTCGATCGCGACCTGCGCCCGCTTGAGGCCGTTCATCAGCGTCGAGTAGCTGAGGCCGTTGGCGCGCGCCGCCGCGTTGATGCGGACGATCCACAGGCTGCGGAAGTCGCCCTTGCGGTCGCGCCGGTGCTCGTAGGCGTACTGCAGCGCGTGCATCACCGACTGGTTGGCCTGCTTGAACAGGCTGTGGCGGCCGGCGCGGTGTCCCTTCGCTTGGGCCAGTACCTTCTTGTGGCGACGGCGGGTGTGAACGCCGCCCTTGACTCTCGGCACGATTCTCTCCTAGGTGTGGTACGGCATCAGCTTGCGGATGCGCTTGGCGTTGTCCGGGGAGACCGCCAGCTTGCGGCCGAACAGACGCAGTGTGCCGCCCCGCTTCTTGCGCCGGGCGTTGTTTATCTCGCACTTGCGGCGCAGCACCTTGCCGCCGCCGGTGAAGTAGAAGCGGCGCTTGGCGCCGGAGTGCGTCTTAATCTTGTACTTAGCCAACCTGCTCCTCGCCTCCCGAATCGCTACTCTGTCGGCGGCGCCTCTGCCGTGGCTGAGCCGTCTTCCGGAGGCGGGCCGCCGACTGGGACGCTCGCGCCCTCCTCCGGTTCACCGCCTTCAGGCGGAGCCTTCGTAGCCTTCTTGATCCCCGGCGTCAGGATTACGCTCAACGCCCGCCCTTCCATCACCGGCGACCTCTCCATGATCGCAACCTCTTTGAGGCTCTCCAGCGCCCGTTCCAGCACCTCGCGGCCCACCTCCGGGTGGGACATTTCGCGGCCCCGGAACATCACCGCCACCTTCACCTTATCCCCCTCCGAAAGCAGCCGCTCCGCC
>JAUYGU010000036.1 GCA_030690405.1 Dehalococcoidia bacterium
AGCTCGTCGAGGCCGCCGTGGCCGTGGACGACGAGGGCGTGGCGGGCGCCCAGCCGGCCCAGCGCCTCGGCCAGCAGAGGGGCGAGCTCCGCGCGGGCGACGCCCAGGAGCTGGTGCGCGGCCCCGGCCGGATTGGTGAGCGGGCCGAGGATGTTGAACACGGTGCGGACGCCGATCTCCCGTCGCGGGCCGGCGACGTGCTTCATCGCCGGGTGGAAGGCCTGCGCGAACATAAAGCCGAACCCCACCTCGCGGAGGCAGCGCGCGACCTGCTCCGGGCCGAGGTCGATCTTCGCGCCGAGGGCCTCGAGGACGTCGGCGGAGCCGCAGGCGGAGGTCATGGCGCGATTGCCGTGCTTGGCGACGCGGCCGCCGGCGCCGGCGACGACGAAGGCGGCGGCGGTGGATACGTTGAACGTGCCGGAGGCGTCGCCGCCGGTGCCGCAGGTGTCGACCAGCGCCTCGACGGCGGGCACCTTCAGGGCGTGCTCCCGCATGACGCGGGCCATGCCCACGATCTCGTCCACGGTCTCGCCCTTCATGCGCAGGGCGACGAGGAAGGCACCGACCTGAGCGGGCGTCGCCTCGCCGGACATGATGTCGCGCATGACGGCGGCGGCCTCGTCCTCGGAGAGGGAGCGGCCGTGGGAGACGATGAGGTCAATCGCTTCGCGGATGGTCATTTCGTCTCCAGGAAGTTGCGCAGGATGTCGTGGCCGACGGCGGTGAGGATCGACTCCGGGTGGAACTGCACGCCTTCGATAGGATAGCGCTTGTGGCGCACGGCCATGATGACGCCGCTATCGGACTCCGCGGTGATCTCGAGCTCGCCGTCGGGGAACCCCTCGCGCTGGATGGCGAGCGAGTGGTAGCGGATCGCCTCGAACGGGTCGGGGAGGCCGCGGAGGACGCCGGCGCCGTTGTGGTGGACCATGCAGGTCTTGCCGTGCATGATCTCGCCGGCGCCGGCGACGGTGCCGCCGAACGCCTCGCCGATCGACTGGTGACCGAGACAGACGCCGAGGATTGGGAGCTTGCCCGCGAAGTGCTTGATGAGCGGCACGCTGATGCCGGCCTCCTTCGGCGTGCAGGGCCCGGGCGAGATGACGATGCGCTCCGGCGCCATCTGCTCGATATCCTCCAGCGTCACCTGGTCGTTCCGCACGACCTCCACCTCCGCGCCCAGCTCGCTGAGGTACTGGTAGAGGTTGTAGGTGAAGCTGTCGTAGTTATCGATCAGGAGGAGCATGAGCCACCTCCCCATGACTTGTTAAGGGGACAGTTGTTCGGGGGGACACCCCCCGAACCCCCCGGCAAAGGGGCTCCGCCCCTCTGCACTCCCCTGAGTCGTCCGCTGTCAACTGTCCACTCCTAGTACCCCAGGCTCCCCGTCGGCACCTGCTCTTCGATGAGCTCCGCCTGGTCGATGGCGCGCAGCATCGCCCGCGCCTTGTTCTGCGACTCCATGTGCTCCAGCTCCGGGACGCTATCGTAGACGATGCCGCCGGCGGCCTGGGCGTGCGCCACGCCGTCCTTCATGACGATCGTGCGGATGGTGATGGCGGTGTCGAGGTTGCCGGAGAGGTCGAAGTAGCCGACGGCGCCGGCGTAGGGGCCGCGGCGGTCGTTCTCGAGCTCGGCGATGATCTCCATCGCCCGGATCTTGGGCGCTCCGGTCACGGTGCCGGCTGGGAAGCAGGCCCGCAAGGCGTCGTACGAGGTGAGCTCCGGCCTGAGGCGGCCGACGACGTGGGAGACGAGGTGCATGACGTGGGAGTACTTCTCGACCGCCATCAGCTCCGTGACCTGCACGCTCCCCGCCACAGCGATCCGGCCCACATCGTTGCGGGAGAGGTCCACCAGCATGATGTGCTCCGCCCGCTCCTTCTCGTCGCTGGTCAGCTCCTCCTCCATACGCCGCTCGTCCTCGGCGTCGCGGCCGCGGCGGCGGGTGCCGGCGATCGGGTGATTTTCGACGAGGCCGTCCTCGACCCGGACCAGCATCTCCGGCGAGGCACCGATGATGTAAGCGTCGCCCATCGCCAGGTAGTACATGTAGGGGGACGGGTTGACGGTGCGCAGCGCCCGGTACAAGGAGAACGGGTGGGCGTGGGTGGGCCGCTGGAAGCGCTGCGACACCTGCACCTGGTAGATGTCGCCAGCGACGATGTAGTCACGGCAGCGCTCCACCTTGCGCATGAAGTCGGCCTTCTCGGTGTTCGAGCTCACGGTCGCCTGGCGCGCGGGCGCGGGCTCGATAGGGTAGGGGGCGGCGGGGAGGGGCCGGGCGAGCCGCTCCACCAGCTCGTCGATCCGCCAGCAGGCCTGGCGGTAGGAGGCCTCCAGGTCGCCGTCGAGCCGGCAGTGGGCGACGACCTTGATGGTGTGCTTGAGGTGGTCGAAGACGAGGATCATGTCGGTGAACATGAACAGCGCCTCGGGGAAGGCCTGGGGGTCGGCGGCGGGGATGGGGACGCGCGGCTCGAAGTGGCGCGACGCCTCGTAGGCGAGGACGCCGACGGCACCGCCGGTGAAGCGGGGGAGACCATCTTCGACGCGGGCGAGCTTGAACCGCGAAAGCTCGCGCTCGATCTCCAGCAGCGGGTCCTCGCCCTCGCCGGCCGTGGCGTAGGGGCCGCAGCGGAGGACGCGGTAGGGCTCCGTGCCGATGAAGCTGTAGCGGGCGAGCCGCTCGCCGCCCTCGACGGACTCCAGCAGGAAGGAGTGGTCGCCGCGGGCCACTTTCAGGAACGCCGATACGGGCGTCTCCAGGTCGGCGGCGACGTCGCGGTAGACAGGCGCCAGGTTGACGCCGGGCTGGGAGGCCTTGAGGGCCTGGACTTCAGAGAGCGAAGGATGATACACCGGCTACTCCAAACCAGCAAACCTGCAAGCCAGCAAACTAATCAAGGCCACCCTCCACGCCGTACAGCGCATCGTCCTCGCGCACACGGGTCTGAGCCGCTTCCCTGGCGCTCGCGTCGAGGCTGCGGATCTTCGTGGTCAGCACCGCGATAACTGAGAGGAGTTGATCGTGAAGGGCTGCCTCGCGCTCCGCAGAGATGTGTCCGGTCCGCCGAAGAAGGTCCAGCCAGCTATCGGCTTCACAAGCTGAACCCTTGGCTATCGACAGATGGTTTCGGTATGCCGCGAATGTGAACCTTCCGTGCCCTTCCGCGATGTTCGCGGCCACGGAGCCCGCCGCCGCAACCAGCTGGCGAGAAATTACCGCGACAGACGGGTCGCGGGGCAAGTCCGCGGCCAAACGAACGATTTGGGCAGCTATCTCCTGAGCCTGCTGCCATACGTCCAGCTTCCGGTAGTTGTAGGCCACCAGGTTCCTGGTTTTGTTGGTTCCTGGTTTGCTGGTTTGCCATCTCAGTCCCCCACCTGCACGGTCGTGGCGTCACGGAAGTAGGTCAGCCCCATCGCCTCGCGCGCCTCGCTGAGCGTGCGCTGGCACTCCTCCCGCGCCCGCGCGGAGCCCTCGCGGATGATCTCGTCGACGAGGCCTTGGCGGGCGGCGAAGGCGGCGCGCCGCTCCCGTATCGGGTCGAGGAAGCGGTTGAGGGCGGCGGCGAGGCGCTTCTTGACCTCGACGTCGCCCACCTTGCCCCGCCGGTAGCGGCGCTTCAGGTCTTCGACCTCATCGCGGTCGTCGTTAAAGGCGTCGTGGTAGATGAAGACCGGGTTGCCCTTGACGTGGCCGGGGTCGGTGGCGTGGATCCGCGTCGGGTCCGTGTACATCGTCATCACCTTCCGCTCCACCGTCCCGGCGTCGTCCGACAGGAAGATCGCGTTGCCGAGCGACTTGCCCATCTTGGCCTTGCCGTCGAGGCCGGGCAGCGTGGGCACCTCGCCGACGAGCCCTTCGGGGACCGGGAACACGGGCGCGAAGGTATCGTTGAAGCGGCGGGCGATCTCGCGGGTCAGCTCGATGTGCGAGAGCTGGTCCTTGCCCACCGGGACAAGGTCGCCCTTGACCATCAGGATGTCGGCGGCCTGGAGGATGGGGTAAGAGAGGAGGGCCATGGAGGCGCTCTCCAGCTTGAGGTCGCGCACCTGCTCCTTGAGGGTGGGGATGCGCTGCGCCCGCGGCACGCTCACCAGCGCCGAGAAGATCCAGGTCAGCTCCAGCACCTCCGGCACGAGAGACTGGAGGTAGACCGTCGTCTTCGTATGGTCGATGCCGACGCTGAGGTAGTCGAGGACGAGGCCCTGAATGTTGTGGCCGATCTCCTCCAGGTTCGACGTGCGGGTGGTGAGGAGATGCAGGTCAGCGAGGAGGAGGAAGGTGTCGTACTCGTCCTGCAGGCGGACGCGGTTGGCGAGGGTGCCAACGTAGTTGCCGAGGTGGAACGCCTCGCTCGTCGGGCGGTCGCCGGTGAGGATGCGCTTGCGGGGACGGTTGGTAACGTCTTGCTCCAATGCTCTAGACCTTCGGGATCCCGGCCATCGCTTCCTTCACCTTCTCCGCCGGGTAGGCGTAGTCCTCCAGCTTGCCGGAGAGGTACTGGTCGTAGGCGGAGAGGTCGAAGTGGCCGTGGCCGCTGAGGTTGAAGTGGATGGTACGCCGATCGCCCGCCTCGCGGGCGGCCAGCGCCTCGTCGATGGCGGCGCGGATGGCGTGGGCGGACTCCGGCGCGGGCAGGATCCCCTCCGTGCGGGCGAACTGGAGCGCCGCCTCGAAGATAGGGTTCTGGTGGTAGGCGCGGGCCTCCATATGCCCGTCGGCGCAGAGCTTGGAGATGATCGGCGACATGCCGTGGTAGCGGAGGCCGCCGGCGTGGATGCCGGGCGGCACGAACGTGTGGCCGAGGGTGTACATCCGCGTCAGCGGCGTCATCTCCGCCGTGTCGCCGAAGTCGTAGGCGTAGTCGCCGCGGGTGATGGAGGGGCAGGCCTCCGGCTCGGCGGCGAGGAAGCGCGTCTTCTTGCCCCCGACCAGGCGGTCGCGCATGAAGGGGAGGGCGATGCCGGCGTAGTTGGAGCCGCCGCCCACGCAGCCGATGATGACGTCCGGGTAGTCGCCGGCCATCTCCATCTGCTTCATCGCCTCCTGGCCGATGACGGTCTGGTGGAGGAGGACGTGGTTGAGGACGGAGCCCAGCGAGTAGTTCGTGTCGTCCTTGGTGGCGGCGTCCTCGACCGCTTCCGAGATGGCGATGCCGAGGGAGCCGGGCGACTCCGGGTCCTGCTCCAGGATGGCCTTCCCGGCGTGGGTGTCGTTCGAGGGAGAGGCGACGACCTGGGCGCCCCAGGTCTCCATCATGATGCGGCGATAGGGCTTCTGGTGGTAGGAGACCTTGACCATGTAGACCTTCAGCTCTATGCCGAAGAAGTTGCAGGCCATGGCAAGGGCGCTGCCCCACTGCCCGGCGCCGGTCTCCGTGGCCAGCCGCCGGACGCCCGCCTGCTTGTTGTAGTAGGCCTGGGGGACGGCCGTGTTGGGCTGGTGGGAGCCGGCCGGGGAGACGCCTTCGTACTTGTAGTAGATGCGGGCGGGGGTGTCCAGTGCCTTCTCCAGGCGGTGCGCGCGGTAGAGTGGCGTCGGTCTCCAGAGCTTGTAGACCTCCAGCACCTCGTCCGGGATGTCGGTGAAGCGCTCGGTGCTGACCTCCTGCTGGATGAGGGCCATGGGGAAGAGCGGCGCCAGCGCCTCCGGGCCTATGGGCTCATGGGTGGCGGGGTGGATGGGCGGCGGCAGGGGCGTCGGCAGGTCCGCCTGGATGTTGTACCACTGCCGCGGCAGGTCCTTCTCTTCGAGCTGGTATTTGTACTGGGCCATCTTGTCCTCCTTCTGCCCGCCCATATTGCGTTCCGAAATACAAAGACCCCTCGCCTTAGGGGCGAGGGGTCTCTCGCGGTGCCACCCTAGTTCCCCCCGCCCTCGGGCGGGGAGATCTCGTTCCACCCCGACGTGTCGGGGCCGGGCCGGTAACGGTGCCCTGTCCGGTCGCGCCTACTGGGCGAGCCGACACGTCGGTCGGCCCCTACTGGCTGTTCGGGCGACGGCTCCCGGGTCCATTCGGTCGCTGCGCCGGCGGCGGGCTTTCACCTTGCCCCTACGGGCAGGCCCGCCTCTCTGGGCCTCGCTTCGCGACGTACTACTCCCGTTCGTAGCCGGTCGGCTGTTCGGTTGTGGACGGTAGTGTAGCAGGGGGAAGAGAGGGGTGTCAACGGGGAGGGGACCAAACCGCGCCCTGAAGGGCGCGGCATGCTCACGATCGCCAAGCCGCGGCCTTCAGGCCGCGGTACCCCGCTCCCTCACACCACCACCGGCTGCCGCCCCTTGCGGGAGCGCTCCGCGGCCAGAATGCGCTCGATCGCGTCCACGCAGGCGTTGAGGTCGTCGTTCACCACCGTGTGGTCGAACTCGCCGGCGGCGGCCAGCTCCTCGCGGGCGGCGCGCAGGCGCAGCTCAAGCTGCTGCGGGTTGTCGGTGCCGCGAGAGCGCAGGCGCCACTCCAGCTCCTCCCAGGTCGGCGGCAGGACGAAGATGGTGAGCGCGCCGGGACAGACGGACTTGATGTAGCGGGCGCCCTGGACGTCCGTGCGCATGATGACGTCGCGGCCGGCGGCGAGCGCCTCTCGGACGGGCGTCCTGGGGACGCCGTGGCGCTGGTCGTAGACGGTGGCGTGCTCCATGAACTCGCCGCGGGCCAGCATCTCGTCGAACTGCTCATCCGAGAGGAAGTAGTAGTCGATCCCTTCGATCTCGC
This sequence comes from Dehalococcoidia bacterium, assembly GCA_030690405.1. Next base: position 6,723 of record JAUYGU010000036.1, read on the forward strand.
CGGGGCGGGGCGGGCGGTTGGTGGCGGTGACGGCGAAGTGGTAGGGCCGGCCCAGCGCCTTCAGGCGGGCGAGGAGTGAGTCCTTGCCGACGCCGGACGGCCCGGTGATGACCGCGAGGAGAGGGCCGGCATCTGCCATGCGGCGGGCTAGTCGCCGCTCGTACGGACGCGGCGCGGCTCAGGGCTGCGGGCGGCGGCGGCGCGGCCGGCGATCGCCTCCGGCGTGATGGCGATAAGGATGATGGCGCCCATATCGGTGAAGATGGCGCACTTGGTGCGGCGGCCGCTGGTGGTGTCTATTACTACGCCCTTCTTCTTGCCTTCGCGGACCAGCCGCTGTATGGGGGCCGAGCCGGGGGAGACGATAGCCACCACCCGGTTGAGAGCTATGAAGTTTCCGAAGCCGACGTGGATCAGTTCAGTGTCCAACAGTCGTCATCCCTTCTAGCGAGGGGGCCCGACGGCCCCTTCGCGGGGCTACCTGGAGCGACCCGATACCAAGTCAAGATCACGCCAAAACCGAGGATATGATACCGCAACGACCCCGGCATTGCGAACGGCGGTCTCCCCCTCCGAGAGGGCTCCCGCCAGGGCGAGCATGATGGCGAGGCGGTGGTCTCCGTGGGAAGAGACCGCGGCGCCGCGCAGCCGTCCGGACGGGCGGATGTGCAGGCCGTCCGGCAGCTCCACGATGTCGGCGCCCAGGCGGCGCAGCTCGCGGGCGGTCGCCCGGATGCGGTCGGACTCCTTGACGCGCAGCTCGGCGGCGTCGCGGATGACCGTTTCGCCGGTCGCGAAGCAGGCGGCAAGGGCGATCAGCGGCAGTTCATCGATGGCGCGGGGGACGAGCTCGCCCTCGATGACCGCCCCGCGCAGCCGCGAGGAGCGCACGGTCAGGTCGGCGACGGGCTCCGGGCCCCACATGCGCTCCTCCTCCAGCGTGACGTCGGCCTCCATCAGGCGGAGGATGTCCAGGACGCCGGTGCGCGTGGGGTTGACGCCGACGCCCTCCAGGCGAAGCTCGGCGTCCGGGTGGCAGGCACCGAGGACGAGCCAGGCGGAGGCGGCGGAGATGTCGCCGGGGACGCGGAGGGAGATGGGCGAAAGGTCGCGGACCAGCGGCGCCACGCGCACCGTGCCCCCCTCGGCGCGGAGTCCGGCTCCCATAGCCACCAGCATGCGCTCCGTATGGTCACGGGCCGGCGCCGGCTGCTCCAGGACCGTCTCGCCGGAGGCGTAGAGCGCGGCCAGGATGAGGGCGGATTTCACCTGAGCGGAGGCGACGGGCATCCGGTAGCGGACGCCCCTCAACGGCGCGCCGCGAATGGCCAGCGGTGGCCGGGTGTCCCCTTCGCGGGCGGAGATGTCCGCG
>JAUYGU010000058.1 GCA_030690405.1 Dehalococcoidia bacterium
GACGAGCGTCTCGTCAACAGCGGGCCGTACACGGGGATGCTCGCCGACGAGGGCGGCCGCGGGATCGTTGCGGCGCTCGAGGAGCGCGGCCTCGGCAAGGCCGCCGTCACCTACCGGATCCGCGACTGGCTGATCAGCCGCCAGCGCTACTGGGGCACCCCGATCCCGGTGATCCACTGCGAGCGGTGCGGCATCGTCCCGGTCCCGGAGGAGGACCTGCCGGTCCTGCTGCCCGACACGGTCGACTACGCCGGCAGCGGCGTGAACCCGCTGACCCGCGACGAGGCGTTCCTCAACGTGGCCTGCCCGTCCTGCGACGGTCCCGCCCGCCGCGAGACGGACACCATGGACACGTTCATGGACTCCAACTGGTACTTCATCCGCTATCTGAGCCCGAACTACGACGCCGCGCCCGTCGACCCGAAGCGCGCGGAGGCCTGGCTGCCCGTCGACCAGTACACCGGCGGCGCCGAGCACGCCGTCATGCACCTGCTCTACGCCCGCTTCTTCTGGAAGGTCGCCCGCGACCTGGGGATCGTGAAGGGAGACGAGCCGTTCCTGCGGCTGTTCAACCAGGGCCAGATCCTGGGACCGGACGGCCAGCGCATGTCGAAGTCGCGCGGGAACGTCGTCGCCCCGGACGAGTACGTCGCCCGCTACGGCGCCGATACGTTCCGCTGCTACCTGATGTTCATCGGCCCCTGGGACGAGGGCGGCCCCTTCGGCAGCGAGGGGATCACCGGCGTTTGGCGCTGGCTCAACCGCGTCTGGGGCCTCGTACTGAACGAACCGCACTTCGGCCAGGCGACTGCGGACGCCGTGCGGGAGATGCGCCGGCTCACCCACCAGACGGTCCGCAAGGCGACAGAGGACATGGAGCGCTTCCGGTTCAACACGATGCTGGCCGCCCTCATGGAGATGACGAATGGCCTGCTCCGCGCCCGCGACGCCGGCCCCGTCGACCTCGATGCCTGGAACGAGGCTGTCGAGTCGCTGGTGCTGATGCTGGCGCCGGTGGCGCCGCACGTCGCCGAAGAGCTGTGGACGCGCAGCGGCCGCCCCTACAGCGTGCACAGGCAGGCCTGGCCGGCCTGGGACGCAGAGCTGGCCCGCGAGGATGAGATCACGCTGGTCGTGCAGGTGAACGGGAAGGTGCGCGACCGCATCCAGGCGCCCGCCGGCATCGACGAGGCGCGGGCGCGGGAGCTCGCCCTGGCGAGCCCGCGCGTGCGCCAGTTCACCGACGGCAAGGAGCTGGCGAAGGTAGTCTACGTCCCCGGCAAGCTGGTGAACGTGGTGGTGCGGTAGCACATGGCGGACCCGCAGAGCGGCTGGAGCGAGTCCACTTCTCGCACGTTCATCGAACTAGCCGACGTGGCCGTGCCCGGTCGCGGCGAGCAGATCGAGACGTTGCTCTCCCTCGTCTCCCCCGCTACCAACCAGGAGTTCCAAGCCGCCGAGCTGGCCTGCGGCGAGGGTTGGCTCTCCGCTGCCCTCTTGGAGCGCTTCCCCAGCGCACGGGTGCTCGCCCTCGATGGGTCGGACGTGATGCTGGAGGAGGCCCACGCCCGCCTGGGCGCGTTTGGTGACCGCGCACAGGTACGCCGCTTCGACCTCGACGGCTGGGACTGGCTGCACGAGCTGCCCTCGCCGCTCCGCTGCGTCCTCTCCTCGCTCGCCATTCATCACCTCGATAACAACGACAAGCGACGCCTCTTCCGCGAGGTTGCCTCCCGGCTGGAGCCCGGCGGTGCCCTCCTCATCGCCGATGTCGTGGCGCCCGCTTCCGATGTCGTCCGCTCGGCCCAAATCGCGGCCTGGCATCGCACCGCCCGCGAGCAGTCGCTCGCCCTCACCGGCGCGCTTGAAACCTACGAGCGAGCCGTGGCCGAGGGCTGGGGCCCCGAGGCCGAGCCGGACCCCCTCGATCGCCCCGGGCGTCTCTTCGAACAGTTGAAGTGGCTCGAGGAGGCAGGTTTCTCCACGGTGGATTGCTTCTGGATGCGCGCCGGCATCGCCGTCTACGGGGGGTATCGCTGATGCCCACCACGTATGAATCGCGCACGATAGCCGCCCCCGTGGGCAGCGTGTGGGCCGCCATCGCCGACCTGGAAGCGGCCGCCCGCTGGAACCGCGCCTGGCGCCGCGTCGAGTACCTCTCCGACCAGCGCGAGGGCGAGGGCACGGCGTTCCGCGCCCACACGGAGGACGGCCTCGTCCACGATTTCCTGATCAGCGCCTGGGTCCCGCTGCAGCAGATCGCCTTCGCGCCCGTGCCTGGCGAGGCCGAGAGGCGCTACATGATCACGCTGGAGTCGCAGGCGTTCCACCTGCAGCCGGACGGGGAGGACCGCACGCACGTCAACCTGTTCGCCACCGCCGCCGGCCACGGCCCGCGCGGCTGGCTGCTGGCGCGCTTCGTCTGGCCGTCGTACCAGCGGCAGGGGCTGCGCAGCGCCCTGGACGCGCTGCAGGCGCTGTTCGAGCCGCCGGAGGAGGAAAGCGAGGACGCCCCGAATTCGTCCGAAGGTCAGGCTGAAGCCTGACCCGCCGTACCCTCCGCCGGGGGGGCAAGCCTTAGCCCGCCTGCGCCCCGCACCCGCAGGGCTGAAGCCCTGCAGCTACGCCCCCCAGATAGGCCCTACCCCGGGCGATCGGCGGCGCGCTTCTCCAGCGTGTCGACGCCACGGCGGACGGTGGCGATGAACTCGCTCAGCTCCGTCTCCAGCTTGCGCAGGGTCTGGAGGGCGTAGACGTCCGCTTCCCGCATCTGCTCTCGCGCTGCCTCCTGGGCGTCGTCCAGGCGGCCGGCGGCCTGCGCCTCCGCCTCCCGCGACAGCTCCAGCAGCCGCTCCTGGGCGCCGGCCAGGATCTGGCGCGCCCGCTCCTCCGCCGCCTTCACCACCTCTGTCTCCTTCAGCCGCTCCTCCACCTCCTCCTTTGCGCGGGCGATGATCCGCGAGGCCTCGGCGGTGGCATCCGCCAGCACCTCGTCCCGCTTCTCGATCACCTCGCGGGCGTCGTACACCTCTTTGGGGACGGCGACGCGCATGCGGTCGATCAGGTCCAGCAACCGCTGGCGGGAGAGTACAAGGCCGCCGCCGACGGGCAGCTTGCGGGCCTCGCCCACCAGCTCCTCAAGACGGTCAATGTGGTGTAGGATGTCCACAGGAGGGCCCCTCCCTAGGTCTTCCCGCCGAACTTCTCCCTCAGCGCCTCTGCCACCCGCGGCGGCACCAGCTCGCCGACGTCGTAGCCCATGCTGGCCACCTCACGGATGCGGTGGCCGCTCACGAACAGGTGCTCCAGGCTGGCCATGAGGTAGACCGAATCGATCTCAGGCGCCATCTTGCTATTCATCAGCGCCATATCGAACTCCGCCTCGAAGTCCGTCACCGCGCGGATGCCGCGCACCAGCGCCTTGGCGGCCTCCTCACGCGCAAAGTCCACGATCAGGCCGGTGAAAGACTTCACCTCCACGTGCTCGATGTGGCGCACAGCCTCCGCGAACAGGCTCACCCTCTGCTCGGTGGTGAACAGACAGCCGCTCGGCGGCAGTTCGTACACCGCCACGACGACGCGGTCGAACAGAGTCGCCGCCCTCTGGGCGATGTCGACGTGACCCAGGGTCACCGGATCGAACCTGCCGGGATAGACCGCTGCTACCAAGTCGGCGCCTCCTAACGATAGACCGTGACCGCGCTGTCGCCGTGCCTCAGCGTCTTCACCTGCGATAACCCCGCCAGCCGCTCCGGCGCCTCCTCGCGGGAGCTGTGCTCCAGCACCAGCGTCGTCCTGCCCGCCTCCACCAGCCCGCGCTCCGCCAGCAACTCCAGGGTCGCGGTCGCCTCCTGCGCGTAGGGCGGGTCGGCGAGCACCAGCGTGTACAGCCCCTCAAGCCGCGGCAGCGCCCGCTCCACGGGGAGGCAGAGCACCTCCCCCTGCCCTTCGAAGCCGGTCTTCGAGAGGTTCTGGCGGATGGAGGCGCAGGCGCGGGCGTCCCTCTCCACGAAGTCGCAGCGCTGGGCGCCCCGGCTGAGCGCCTCGATCCCCAGGGCGCCGCTGCCGGCGTAGAGGTCCAGCGTGCGCGAGAGGTCCGCGCCCATGGAGTCCAGGGCGGAGAAGATGGCGCCGCGGACGAGGTCGGAGGTGGGCCGGGTCGCCCGCGATGGGGGCCCGGCGAGGCGGTGACCCTTGGCCCGACCGGCGATCACCCGCATGGAGATCCTACGGCGCGCAGCAGAGCACCTTTGACTGGACGTTGGAGGGTACGCTCTCGTTACCCGAAGTATCGACCGCAGTCACGACGTAGTAGTACGGCGTCCCAACGTCGTCGAGGGTGAACTCGTCGTCGGTGTAGGCGTTGGTGCCCTTGGGCACCTCGGCGACCAGACCATACTGGGCCGGGAACTCCGCGCCCTCTGTTATCGAGGCGTAGACCCTGTACTTCTCCAGGTCCGGCGCCGCGCTGGCGTTCCAAGTCAGCGTGAAGCGACCCGCCACCGAGTTATCGATAGTGAGGCCGGTAATCTTCGCCGGCGGCGTCACGTCTGTCGGCGTGGGCGAGGGCACGGGCGACGGCGTAGGCGTGGGGGTCGGCTCCTCCGGTGGGAACTCGACCACCGGAGACGTCTGCTCCTGGGGCTTCGCCTTCACCTCGATCGTGAGCTCGCGGCCGAAGCGCGTATCGCCATCGCTGATGAGCATCCGGAGGAGGTAGGAGCCGGCCTCGTCGGCGCGCCAGATGACGGAGGCGCCGGCGGCGGCGTCCAGGCTACCGCCGTCCGGGGACTCCCAGCGCGGCACCAGCGAGTCGCTGTTCGGCCGCACCAGCGTGACGGTGCCGGACTCGACAAGGTGGTTCACCGCGGACCAGATGCTCGCCACGTCGGTCGCCGCGGAGCCGTCGGAGACGGAGACGCCGCCCAGGGCGTACGCCTGGACGAGCTCCAGCTTGAAGCCGACGCTGAACACGTTCTCTATGTAGACCGTCTTCTTGTCGGGCTCACCGTAGGAGAAGAAGAGGGCGGCCGCGTCGTCGCTCCAGCGGAGATCGGTTGCGCCCTCGGACTGAGCGAGGTTTACCGCCACCACTTTGACGCCGACATCGATCTCGATGTCCGCCGGGTCAGCCGGCTCCCGCACCTTGATCTCGCTGGCCAGGAGCATCGCCTGCAGGTATCCCAGGGCCTTGGTGTCGCCGCCCTCGGCGATCTGTGCGCTGAACGGACTGACGACAAGCATCACCTTCTTCGGGTCCACGTCTTTGACCAGCTTGGTCAGCGCGTCCGGCATCGTCTCCCAGTAGTCAAGCGGGTCGGCGATGGGCAGGATCTTGATGATGTCCGCGGCCTGGCCCAACAGCGGCCAGTCGTAGGCCTCGCGCTGCGGCCCGGGCGGCGGCAGGGTCAGGCTCAGCCGCCGGCCGTCGTCCCGCAGGGCCTTGCCCAGCGCCTGCGCGAAGGAGGAGAACTCCTTTCGCAGGTCAGGGTCGACGGAGGAGTACTCAAGATCGATGCCGGCGAAGCCGCCGTCCTTGGCGAGCTGCACGATAGCGTCGATGTGCTGCTGGCGCAGAGAATCGTCGGCGAGGATGTCGTTCACTACGGCGGCGGTATCCTGGCCGCTGCCGACGATGGTCGGGATGAGGAGGCCGCCATCGCCAACTTCGACTTCGGTGGCCGTGCCCTCAAGGGCGCCGTCGCTGACCGGCTCGTAGTCGCGCGGGCTGACGATGCCGGCCTTGGCGTCCGGGTGCAGGGCGCCGCCGGAAGGCAGCGAGGCGGCCACCTGGTAGGCCTGCGCAACAACCCGCAGCACGGCCAGGTTCTTGGGCAGCGGCGCGAAGTCCGCCTCCGCCCGCTGCCGGCCGCTGTCCAGCCGCGCGTCGGCCGCGTGCTGCCAGCGGCCGTCCAGGTAGGTGTAGAAGCCCAGCGTGGCGTCCTCTTCCGGTCGGCTGCGCAGGGGGAGCGCGATGGTGGCGTCCTGGTCTCCGTTCGTGTCGAACTCAACGAAGTTGCTGAGGGCGACGAGCCCCGGCGGCAGGGCCGGCATCGGGCTCTGCGTGGCGTTGATCCCGGAGCCGTCGACAGCCGTCGTGCCGTCCCCGTCGCCGCCGCCGAAGATGCCGGAGAGGAGGAACACCAGCAGGATGATGACGGCCAGAAACACCAGAGTGCCGCCGATGATGAAGGGGGCAGGGTCACGCCGCGCCCTGGACCGCAGGAGCCGGTCGAAGGGGCCCTCCGGCCTGGGCAGGTCGCGCCGAGGCGGTCTGTCTCTGGGCGGTAGGTCGCGGGGCGGGAATCGTCGCATTCTTGGCGCTTGAACGGTCCGCAGGAGCCAGGTGGCCAGAGGAACGTCACGCGGATTGTAACACAGCCCCCCTTCTCAGCAAAGCCAGCCAACTCTCCCTCTTTACAAGCCCCGGAGGCTGCTCTATAATATCGCCGAAAGCGACGCGAACCTCTGCTCGACTGAGGGTATACGCCCCCAGTCTCTTTTTTCGCAGGGCCTAGGAGTGATAGCCATGCCAGGCAAGTCCGTTCCCCTTACCAAAGAAGGGCTGGCCAAGCTACAGAAAGAGCTCGATGAGCTGATCAACGTCCGCCGGGCGGAGGTTGCCCAGCGCATACACGACGCCAAGGAGATGGTCGGCGCCCAGAACACGCCGGAGTACGAGGACGCCCGCAACGATCAGGCGTTCGTGGAGGGGCGCATCCTCACCCTGGAGTCGATCATTCAAAACGCCGCCGTCATCGAGGAGGCGCACGACCACAAGCGGGTCGCCCTGGGATCGGCCGTCACGGTGCAGAACCACAAGGGCGAGAAGGAGACCTACACGATCGTGGGCTTCGCGGAGGCGGACCCCAAGGAGCACCGGATCAGCAACGAGTCGCCGGTGGGCCACGCCCTCCTGGGCAAGGCCGTCGGCGATGAGGTCCAGGTGCAGGCGCCCGCCGGCACCCTCCGCTGGACGATCCTCAGCATCAACTAGCGGACCGCAAGAGCGAACGGTAAAATCAGGCGGGGCGCCAACCGGGGCCCCGCCTGAACGCTTTCAGGGCCATCTATGGGCGAAGAAGAGATCATAGCCCTTCGTACCGCCAAGCTGGAGCGCCTGCGCTCCCGCGGCATAGACCCCTACCCCGCCCGTTTCCGCCCCAGCCACACCACCCAGCAGGCCATCGAGCTGCTGGAGGGCCACGATGAGCCCTCCGACCCGGTGACCGTCGCCGGCCGCATCACCGCGATGCGCCAGATGGGCAAGGCCACCTTCATCGACCTGCGGGATGGCTCCGGCCGCATCCAGGCGTACGTGAAGGAAGACATCGTCGGTGCAGGGACCTACGAGACGCTGCGCGACATCGACCTCGGCGACTTCCTGGGCGTCCGCGGGCCGCTGTTCCGCACGAAGACCGGCGAGCCCACGGTGCAGGTTAGCGAGATCACCCTCCTGGCCAAAGCGCTGCGGGCGCCGCCGGAGAAGTGGCACGGCCTCCAGGATATCGAGGTGCGCTACCGCCAGCGCTACCTGGACCTGGTGGCGAACCAGGAGGTCCGCGAAGGGTTCGTCACCCGCTCCCGCGTCATCAGCGCCCTGCGCCGCTTCCTGGACGGCCGCGGATTCCTGGAGGTGGAGACGCCGGTTCTTCAGGCCAGCGCCGGCGGGGCCGCCGCCCGGCCCTTCGTCACCTACCACAACGCCCTGGACCGCCAGCTCTACCTGCGAATCGCCCTGGAGCTCCACCTCAAGCGGCTCATCATCGGCGGCTACGACCGCGTCTACGAGATCGGCCGCATCTTCCGCAACGAGGGCGTCTCCGCCAAGTACAACCCAGAGTTCACGATGCTGGAATCCTACCAGGCCTACGCCGACTACAACGACGTGATGGATACGGTGGAGGAGATGGTCTCCACCGTGGCGCGGGAGGTGCTCGGCGGCTCCACAGTCGAGTACGGCGATACGAAGATAGACTTCGCGCCGGGGTGGCCCCGCATCACCCTGCGCGACGCCATCAAGCACCACTCCGGCGTAGACTTCGAGGAGCACCCGAACGTCGAGTCGATGCGGGAGGCGGCCGCCTCCTGCGGCGTCGCCGTGGACGAGACGTGGGGACGTGGCAAGCTCATCGACGAGCTCCTCTCCGCCAAGGTGGAGCAGCACCTGGTCCAGCCGACCTTCCTCACCGACTACCCCGTGGAGCTTTCGCCCCTGGCCAAGCGCAAGCCGGACAACCCGCGCCTCGTAGAGCGGTTCGAGCTGTTCATCGCCGGCCGGGAGGTCGGCAACGCCTACTCGGAGCTGAACGACCCGCAGGACCAGCGGGAGCGCATGCTACAGCAGGCGCGGCTGCGCGCCGCCGGCGACGAGGAGGTGGAGCTGGCGGACGAGGAGTTCCTCACCGCGCTGGAGTACGGGATGCCACCTTGCGGCGGCCTCGGCATCGGCATCGACCGGCTGGTCATGGCCCTCACCGGCCAGTCGTCCATCCGCGAGGTGATCCTCTTCCCGCACCTGCGCGAAAGGGGCTCGCAGTGAGCACAGAGGGCTTCCGCGCCGTCATCTTCGACCTGGACGGCGTCCTCTGGGACGGCGAACCGCTCTACCACGAGGCGTTCAACGTCGTCCTTGCGCCGCTGGGCCACCACGTCAGCGAGGACGACTACAACCAGGTGATCGGCCAGTCCGTAGAGGCCTGCTGGGAGTGGATGTGGGAGCGCTTCAAGCTGACGGAGCCCGCCGCCAGCTTCATCCCAGCCTACGACCGGGCGGTCCTCCAGCTCCTGGAGCGGCCGGTGGAACCGCTGCCCGGCGTCCGTTCGCTCATCAGCGAGCTGAAGCGGCTCGGCGTGCCGATCGCCGTCGCCTCGGCCTCCCTGCGCGCCTGGGTGGACGCGACCCTGCGGGGGCTCGGCCTGGAGGACGCCTTCGACACGACGGTCTCAGCCAGCGAGGTGGTCAGCGCCAAGCCGGCGCCGGACCTGTACCTCACGGCCGCCGCGCGCCTCGGCGTAGCGCCGGAGCGCTGCCTGGCCGTCGAGGACACGCTGGCCGGCGTCCGCTCCGCCAAGGCCGCCGGCATGTTCGCCGTGCAGCTTCGCGCCGCCTCCACCGCCCTGCCGCCGCTGGACGAGGCCGACCTTGTGCTGGACTCACCAGCGGACTTCGACTTCTCGCTGCTGGCCCCGGCCGTCCCCGAGGCGCGGCCGTGACGGCGAAGGGAGGCCCGCGGCGTCATTTCACCGCCACCGGCTTCGTCGTGGAGGGCGACCGCACGCTGCTCCACTGGCACAAGCGCCACCAGCAGTGGATGCCCCCAGGCGGCCACATCGAGCCGGACGAAGACCCCGTGCAGGCCGTCCTCCGTGAGGTGCAGGAGGAGACGGGCATCGCCGCGGAGGTTATCCCAACCGCGCCGGACTTCCCGTTCCCCACCCCCGGCCAGATCCAACCGCCCTACACCATCCTCATCGAGGACATCCCCGAACCCGGCGAGCCACACCAGCACATCGACCTCATATACTTCTGCCGGCCCGTCGACGGCGCCAACCACGACCCGGCCCTGGGCGACTTCCACTGGCTGGACGAAGAAGCGCTGCGCTCCAACCAGCCGCTGAAGCTCGCCTCCTGCGGCGTCGACCTGCCGTTGGCCGAGGACGTGCGCCTCCTCGCCTTGAAGGCGATCGAGGCGGCGCGGGAGCGCCCATGAACGCCGTCGCTGGGGGTATCCCCCTCCCCATTCACGTCACCGCTCGGCTGACTCCCGCCGCCCCCTTCCACTTCCTGGGAACCGTCCACAAGCCCTCCCACTTCCCCACCCCCCTGGCGGCGTACCATGAGGGCGTCTACTGGCAGGCGCTCCGCCTGGACGGAGACCTCCTGGGCATTAGGATGGAGGACGCCAACGACCGCGCCCAGCCCGCCATCGACGTCACACTCTTCTCCGCCTCGCCGCTGTCCAAGGCCCAGGTGGACGTGGCTCTCGACGAGCTCTCCTGGCGCTTCGACCTGGATTGTGACCTCGCCCCCTTCGAGCTCGCCTCTCGGGACGACCCCCTCCTTGCCGCCGTCGTCCAGGGGTGGTCAGGGATGCGTGTGAGCGCGGGCTGCTCTCTCTACGAAACGCTCATCATCTTCATCACCCTCCAGAACGCCACCGTTCGCCGCACCGTCCAGATGATGCAGGCCCTCCTTTCCGCCTACGGCACAGCCCTGCGCCTCGACGGCCACACCCTCTACGCCTTCTGGACGCCCGCGGAGATGGCCGCCGTGCCGGAGCAGGAGCTCCGCGCCCTCAAAGTCGGCTACCGCGCCGTCTCCCTCCTGCGCGTCTCCCAAGCCTTCGCCGCCGAGCCCGGCCTGGAAGGCTCGCTGCGGCGCTCGCCCCAGGAGGAAGCCCGCCGCAGCCTCCTCGCCCTCTACGGCGTCGGGCCCGCCTCCGTGGACGGCCTCCTGTTCGAGTTCCTCCACCACTACGACGCCCTGGACCACATGCCGCCCTGGCAGGGGAAGATCTTCTCCCGCCTCCTCTTCGGCGAGGAGTGCCCGCCGGAGGTAACGCTGGCGGAGATCACCCGCCGCTGGGGCCCATGGCGCGCCCTGGCCGCCCACTACCTCTTCGAAGACCTGTTCTGGCAGCACTCCCACCGCCCCATTCCCTGGCTGCAGGAGCTCATACGGTTGTAGGCTAGGGGTTCGAACATGCTCTCCCTCCAGCTGATCCGCGAGCACCCGGACGAGGTCCGCCATGGCCTGGCGCGGCGGGGCGCTTCCGACGCGCCCCTGGGCGAGCTCCTCCGCCTGGACGGCCAGCGCCGGCGTACCCTCCAGGAGGTGGAGGCCCTTCGCGGCGAACGGAACGCCCTGTCCAAGGAGGTCGGCGAGCTGGCCCGCCTCATGAAGGCCGCCGGCACGAAGGAGGCGAAGCACGCCGAGCACCGCCGCTCCGACCTCGTCGCCCGCTCGTCCTTCCTGGGCGAGAAGCTGGACGCCCTCGAGACGCATCTGCGCGACCTGGAGGGTGACCTGCGCGACCTTCTCCTCCAGGTCCCGAACCTGCCCGCCGGCGGCGTGCCCGACGGCCCCGACGATTCCGCCAACGTCGTCATCGAGACGGAGGGGGAGCCCATCGAGCCGGCGTTCCACAAGCCGCACTGGGAGCTCGGCGAGGCGCTGGGCATAATCGACTTCGAGCGCGGGGCCAAGCTCTCCGGCTCGCGGTTCTACGTGCTCCACGGCGCCGGCGCCCGCCTCCAGCGCGCGCTCATCGCCTTCATGCTGGACCTCCACCTGCGCGAAGGCCGCTACAGGGAGGTCTACCTGCCGGCGATGATCAAAGAGGAGAACATGCTGGCCGCCGGCCAGCTCCCCAAGTTCGCCGACAACCTCTACCACGACGCCGAAGAGGACTTCTGGTTTATCCCCACGGCGGAGGTGCCGCTGACTAACCTGCACCGCGACGAGATCCTGGAGCCCGGCACGCTCCCCCTGAACTACGTGGCCTCCACGCCCTGCTTCCGCCGCGAGAAGATGTCCGCCGGCCGCGACGTCCGCGGCATCAAGCGCGGCCACCAGTTCGATAAGGTGGAGCTGTACAGGTTCGTGGAGCCGGAGCGTTCCAGCGAGGCGCTCCAGGAGCTGGTGGGGGACGCGCGCTCCGTCTGCCGGGCGCTGGGCATCCCCCACCGCGTGGTCCAGCTCTGCACGGGCGACCTGGGGTTCAACGCCGCCGAGGGCTACGACATCGAAATGTGGGCGCCCGGCTGCGGCGAGTGGCTGGAGGTCTCCTCCTGCTCCAACTGCACGGACTTCCAGGCCCGTCGCGCCAACATACGCTTCCGCCGCGAAAAGGGGGCCCGCCCGGAGCACCCGCATACCCTTAACGGCTCCGGCCTCGCCTTGCCGCGTACGCTCATCGCCGTCCTGGAGAACTACCAGCAGCCGGACGGCTCCGTCGTAATCCCTGATGTCCTCCGCCCCTACATGGGCGGCACAGAGGTCATCACGCCCGCCGGTTCCGCCTGAACCGAAGGCCAGGGCCTTAAGCCCGGCCCTCAACGCTTCGAGGCACAAACGAAAAAGGCGGCGGGCTCTCGCCCGCCGCCTGGATCAGGCTGCGTCCGGCGGAACGCTAGTCCCTAGTCGTTCTCGCTTTGGTCGGGGGCGTCCGGGCCTCCGTTGTCGTGGTCGCCATCCTCATGGTCGACGTCTTCCACGTCGCTGTCGTCCACGTCTTCCACGTCGCCGTCGTCGACGTCTTCCACGTCACCGTCGTCGACGTCTTCCACGTCGCCGTCGTCCACGTCTTCCACGCCACCGTCGTCGACGTCGTCCGCGTCGCCCTGGACGTCGTTGACATCGTTGATGTCGTCCGCGGGCTCGTCGCCGTCGTCCGCGGGCTCGTCGCCGACGTCCTCGGTCTCGCCGTCTGGCGTATCGCCGGACTCCGCGACCAGCGAGTCGGGGGTCTGAGTATCGATGGACTCCGCCGCCGCCGAATCGTCAGAAGAGCCGCCCAGCACGCCGCCCGGGCCGGCCATTACGCCCGTCACGCCGATGGCACCTAGAAGCCCCACGCCGGCCATCGCCAGCAATCTCTGGAACCTGCTCACTTTCGTCTCCTCCTCATCAGGTACGGTGTTTTCATCTCTAATAGCCGTCGCCCTCAGCGGTTTGTTACGGGGCCAGCAGCGGATTAACGAAAACCGAACGAAAGAAAGCGGCGGGTATTCCTACCCGCCGCTTTGCGGATCTCTCGCTCGGTTAGTTGCGGCCGTGCGCCGGGACGTCATCCGGCGGCCCGTTGCCCTTGGAGGACTTGGTCGCGAACTTCTCCTGCGCCTTCTCCAGCGCCTGCGATGCGGCGTCCGCGTCTTCGGACTCGCCGTCCCCGTCCGCGTGGTGTGACGCGCTCACGAGCTCGCCCAGGTTCTTCGGCCCGTCCTCAAGGACCGCCCGCTGTTCCTCGGTCAGCTCCTTGAACCGCTTGCCGAAAGCGTAGCCTTCCCCGTCCGCGTCCATTGAGGCGAGCAGGTCCTCCACGCTGACGCCGGTCGCCTGCGAGAGCTGGTACAGCTTGAACAGGGCGCCAAAGCCGATCCCCTCATCGTGCAGGGCCAGCACTTCCTCCTGGCTGACGCCGAACGCGTCCGCGATCACCTGCGCCACGTTCTCGGCGCCCTCGCCCGTCTCCTCCTCCGCCTCCACGTCCGCCTCGTCGTCTACTTCGTCCGCCTCGTCGTCTACTTCAGTCTCCTCGGCGACGGCATCGTCTTCCTCGCCGTCCGGCGCGTCCTGGCCGATGACCGCGCCGGCCACGTCGCTAACCGGATCGCTCCCCGCCAGGGCGCTATACGAGCCGATCGCCACGAAGGTAGCGACGCCGAGCACCGCCAGCGCCAGTAGTAGCGTTCTCGCCATTAGACCCATCCTCCTGTCTTCAGACAAGCTAGCATTATATGAACGCTCCGGTGCCCCGTTATGTTACGGCCGACGGGACGATCATCACGCGGTGCTATCATGTTTTCACCATGCGTTTACTCGCCGTAGATATGGGGACGGGCACCCAGGACATCCTCCTCTTCGACTCCTCGCAGCCCGTGGAGAACGCCCTCCAGATGATCATGCCGTCCGCCACGGAGATCGCCGCCGGGCGCATCCGGAAGGCCACGCGCGAAGGCCGCCCTGTCGTGCTGACGGGCGTGACCGCCGGCGGCGGTCCCTGCGCCTGGGCGCTGGAGCGCCACCTGAAGGCAAGCCTTCCCGCCTTCGCCACGCCCGAAGCGGCGAAGACGTTCGACGACGACCTGGAGGGCGTCCGCCGCCTGGGCGTCGAACTCGTCTCGGAGGACGAGGCGGCGGCTGTAGAAGGCGAGCACGTCCGCCTGCGCGACCTGGACCTGGACGCCATCCGCGCCGCCTTCTCCGCCTTCGAAGTGGATACGCGGTTCGACGGCCTGGCGCTCGGCTGCCTTGACCACGGCGCCTCACCCCCCGGCTACTCCGATCGCCTGTTCCGCTTCGACCACCTCCGCCGCGTCGTCGCCGCCCGCAACGACCTGCGCGCCTTCGCCTACCTGCCGCAGGAGCTGCCGGAGTACCTGACCCGCGCCCGCACCCTGATGGACGCCGCGGACGCGGACGTGCCCGCCGTGTTCCTGGACACCGGGCCCGCCGCCGCCCTCGGCGCCCTCCAGGACCCCCAGGTCGCCGCCCGCGAGGAGCAGCTCGTCCTCAACCTGGGCAACATGCACGCGCTGGCGTTCCACCTGCGCGGCACCCGCATCGTCTCGCTCTACGAGCACCATACGGGTGAGATAACCGCCGAGCAGATCGTCGACTTCAGCCGCCGCCTGATCGAGGGCACGCTCGCCCACGAGGAGGTGTTCGGCACGAAGGGCCACGGCGTCTACTACACGGACGCCGACACCGCTCACCCGGTCGCCGGAGGCGACTCGCCTCGGCGAGAGCCTGTCGAAGAGTCCAGCGCCATCGAAGGACGAGCGGATGACGGCCCGCTGGTCGCGGTCACCGGCCCACAGCGGGGCAAGCTGCGCGGCAGCGCGCTGGAGCCGTACTTCGCGGTGCCCCACGGCGACATGATGGTCTCCGGCTGCTACGGCCTGCTCTGGGCGTTCGCGGAGAAGCACCCGCAGCACGCGGACGAGGTGCTGGACGCGCTGGGCGTCAGCACGGCGCTGGCGGGCTGACTCTCCCGGCCAGCGCCCGTTTGACAGCCTCCGACCCGCTGCGGCACTATTGCCTCACCGGAGGCGGGCCGGAAGGAGAGACGCGATATGGCGAGCCCACAGCTGGAAACCATCGTCCAGATGCTGAAGTCCCGGCCCAGCCGGGAGGACATGAGCATAGAGGAGGCGCGCGCCGCCATAGAGGAAGCGGCCACCGTCTTCCCGGTCCCGGATGACGTACTCCTTGAGCCGGTCGATGCCGGCGGCGTGCCTGCGGAGTGGGTTTCGGCCCCCGGAGCGGAGGCCGATCGGGTTATCTACTATCTCCACGGCGGGGGCTACAACATTGGCTCCATTGTCAGCCACCGCGAACTGGTCTCCCGCATCTCCCGCGCGGCAGGCGCGCGCGCTCTGGCCATCGACTACCGGCTGGCGCCCGAGCACCCGTTCCCGGCCGCGGTGGAGGACTCCCTGGCTGGCTACCGCTGGCTGCTATCCGGCGGCGCCGACCCGGCGCGGCTCGTCGTCGCCGGCGACTCCGCCGGCGGAGGTCTCACGGTGGCCACCCTGGTGGCCCTGCGCGACGCGGGCGACCCCCTGCCCGCGGCCGCCGTCTGCCTCTCGCCCTGGGTGGACATGGAGGGCCTCGGCGAGTCGATGCGGACCAAGGGCGACCTGGACCCGATGGTCCAGTACGAGCACCTGTTGAAGGGCGCGTCGGCGTACCTGGCGGGCGCCGACCCCCACCACCCCCTGGCCGCCCCGCTCTACGCCGACCTCAGCGGCCTGCCGCCGCTGCTCATCCAGGTGGGGACCGCCGAGACGCTGCTGGACGACTCCACACGGCTGGCCAAGAGGGCGAAAGCGGCGGGCGTGGACGTCGCGCTGGAGGTGTGTGACGACATGATCCACGTCTTTCAGTTCTTCGCCGCCATGCTCCCCGAGGGCCGGCAGGCCATCGACCGCATCGGCGGGTTCATCCGCGCGCGCACGGCGGCCGGGGTGACGGCGTAAACGAGCAGCTAGCCGTTACCCGAACTCCCCCCGCACCTCGCGGGCGAAGCGGTCCAGCGTCGCCAGGGCGGCGTCGATGCCGGCCATGATCGGCGGCTCGAAGACGACGTGCGCCACGCCCAGCGCCTGGTAGCGCCGTAGCGACTCGCCGATCTGCTCCACTGTGCCGATGAACGGTTGCGAGCCATCACCGGGCGCGTCCAGGATCGAGAGCGGCCAGCGCACCGATAGGGCGAGCGCGTCCGGGTCGCGGCCGGACTCCCGCGCCAACGACTGCACCTTCCGCCAGCCCTCCGCCAGCTCCTCCGGCGTCAGGCGGTAGGCGTGCCAGCCGTCGCCAAGGCGAGCGGCGCGGCGCAGCGCCGGCGGCTCGTGCCCGCCGACCCAGACCGGCGGCGGCGCGGCCGGCCGAGGCTCGCAGCGGAGGCCGGTCACGCTGTAGAACCGCCCCTCGAACTTCGGGTCCTCCTCCGTCCACAGCGCCCGCAGCACCTGGATGTGCTCGTCCGTGCGGGCGCCCCGTTCGTCCCAGGGCATGCCCAGCGCCTCCGCCTCCTCGCGCATCCAGCCCGCGCCCGCGCCCACGATGAGCCGGCCGCCGGAGACGGTCTGCAGGTTGCCGAGCTGCTTGGCGTTGAGCACCGGGTTCCGGTACGGGAGCACGAGGATGCTGGTGCCCAGCTTGACGCGGCTGGTAGCCCCGGCAACGAAGGTGAGGGTGGTCACCGGCTCCAGCCAGGGCACGACCGGCGGCAGGGGGAACTGGCCGCCCTCCGCGTACGGGTAGCGCGACTGGAAGCCGAGGGGGAAGACGATGTGGTCGCTGACCCAGACGGAGTCGTAGCCCATCTCCTCGACGGCGAGCGCGAAGCGGCGGAGGGTATCGCCGTCGTGCCAGGGGCCGATGTGGGGCAGGTGTACGCCGAACTGCATGCGGGGGCCTCCTTCCGGTGTCAGCTCAGGTGTTGCTGGAGCCAGCCCAGGCACTCGCCCCAGGCGTCCTCCGCGACGTCCTGCCGGTAGCCAGGCCGGGCCGACGTCATGAAGGCGTGGCCGACGCCGGCGAAGGTGTGGAACTCGTGCTGCTTGCCCCGCCTCGTCAGCTCCGCATCGATCTTCGCCACGTCCGCCGGGCTGGGGTTCGTGTCCTGCTCCCCGAACAAGCCCAGGAGCGGGCAGGCGATGCTCTCGCTCCGCTCGAAGGGCGCCGGGCCCTCGCCCCAGGGCACCATGATGTTGCCGCCGTAGAACACGACGGCCGCCCGTAGGGACGCGACGTGGGTCGCCATCAGGTAGGACACCCGCCCGCCCATGCAGAACCCGGCGATCCCTATCCGGTCCGCCGCCACCTCATCCAGCCGCCCGGCGTGCTCGATGGCGGCGTTCACGTCACGGACGACCTCCACGTCGCGCAGGCGGCCCATGCGGGTCAGCGGGTCCTCGCCGCTCTCCGGGTCCTGGCGGTGGTAGAGCTCCGGCGCTATCGCGACGTAGCCGGCGGCGGCGAAGCGGCCCGACATCTCCTGGACGAAGCCGTCGACGCCGCCCGCGTGCTGGATAACGACGACGGCCGGGAACGGCCCTTCGCCCGCGGGCGCGGCCACGTAGCAGCGCATCGTCTCCCCGTCAACGGTAAGTGCATCCCATCGAGCGGTCATGGAGTCCTCCTTCGCATCTCTCGTGGGCGGCTCGTGCTATTTTATACCGCGGAGGGGTGCCGGAGTGGTTTAACGGGACGGTCTTGAAAAGTGGAGTGCCACGTGCCGCGACACGCCCTGACCCCCCATTTTGTATCTAGGAGACCGTGTCCTCATCCCCTCTCTGGTGCCCTCTTGACCCCTCTGCCAACCACATTGGTGAGCAAAATGTGAGCAAGCGGAGTACCGTCTATGAAACCTCGTAACGGGCGCGGCACCATCTCGGTCAAGATGACGGCGCAGGACATCATCTCGATGGCCGTGAACGTGGTGCAGGGCCGACAGGAGAGAGCGCCCTGATGCTCCTCTGGTCGATTCACAAAGAGGATGTGGTCGCTGGCCTACGGGAGCGCGGGCTGCCAGCCGACCTGACGAGGCGTGAACTCGACTTAGTTTGCCAGCACACGGACGCAGCGCTCGATGAAGCAATCCACGAGTTGCTAGACGCTCTGGCTGCGCGATTTCGTCAAGAGCGGGGGAGCGACGAATGACGCGGGGCGAAGCTGTCACGGCGCTGGTAGACACATGGGTCGAGGAGCTTGGAGAGGACACGACGCACGGCCTTTTGTTCGGCATCCTGGTGGCCCGCGCCGCCCCCGCCCTCGCTGAAATCGTGGAGCGCGGGGTCGAGGAAATGCTGGAAGACGACGGCGATATGGCTCTCGCCCAGCAAGCAGCTCGCGAGCAGTGGTGCGCAGCGCTGAAAGGATGGCTTCGACAAGAAGGGGTGGCTGTCTAAATGGCGGCGGAAATGAGACGCGAGGAATTCGAGCGGGCCAACGTTCTGACGGTGGAGCGGCTAGGCGCTCTGGTCGCCCTGGAGCAGCGCATCTGGCGCTCCTATCGCCAGCACGAGTGCGCCGACTGCGGCGGGCCAGGCACCGTTCAGCAGGAATCTGTCCTAATCAAGTCGGTGCCCCACTACTGGCTGTGCCAGGGCTGCCATGACTACTGGGAAGGCCATGACTGAAAGAGAACGTACTGGCGCTCTAGTGACAGTGCTGGTGGAGAGACCCAGAAGCACGCCTACGGCATTGGTCAACGATGAACCAGCGGACGAGCTTCTCGCCGCCTTCCTGTCCGGCCGGAGCGATTGCACCCGCCGCGCCTACAACCAGGACTTGGACGACTTACGGCGCTTCCTGGGCGTGGGCAGGGTGTCCGAGGCGGCCCATTTGCTCCTCTCGCGGGCCACGGGAACGCGAACGCACTGGCGCTGGCCTGGCGGGCGAACCTTCAGGAGCGGCGTCTACAGGCCGCCACCATCAACCGCCGCCTCGCCGCCCTGCGCTCCCTGGTGCAGCTAGCGAGGACGTTGGGAATCGTCCCCTGGACGCTGGAAGTGCGTAACCTAAGAGCGGAATCCTACCGCGACACCCGTGGCCCTGGCCGTCGCGGCGTCCGCCTTCTCCTTGACGAAGTGGAGCGACGTGGGGACAAGAAGTCCCTGCGCGACCGCGCTGCCCTCCATCTCCTGTATGACCTTGGCCTCCGCCGCAGCGACGTCGTGGCCATCGACGTAGGCGACCTGGACTTGGACGCTGGCTCGGTCGCCGTTCTGGGCAAGGGCCACACCCAGAAGACCAAGCTAACTCTCCCAGCCCCCACAGGAGAGGCCATCCGGCAATGGCTGGAGGCACGGGGCACGGAAGCTGGGCCGCTCTTCATCAACGTTGACAGGGCGGGGAAGGGCTGCCGCCTGACCGGCACGAGCCTCTACCGGATTGTCCGCCGCCTGGGGGAGCAGGTCGGGCTGAAAGTTCGCCCACACGGCCTCCGCCATACCGCCATCACCGAGGCTTGCAAGCTCGCTCAGGCTAAGGGGATGGGGCTGGAGGAGGTTCTCGACTTCTCCCGCCACCGCGACGTTAAAGTGCTGATGGTCTACCGCGACCGCGAACGCAACGTGCAGGGCCAGTTAGCCGCCCTGGTCGCCGCCGGCGTGGAAGGGGACTAAGGAGCGGAGTCGGGTAAGGAGACATGATCGTAACCTAACGGTAACATCAAGGACTCTGCCGCTCGTTGACAAGCAGGTTTCGGATCAGCGAAGGTAGGGACTGCGGGTCTCCGGAATTTGGGCGGGCCACCTAAAGAAGCCAGAGAGCACCGCCGTCCCACCGCAGTCTAGGGGGCAAGCGCTGTCTGTCAGGCATTGCAGCACAGATGGGCAAGCATCAGTAAGTCCGCTGCTACAGTGGCGCTGTGACCACCCCCACCGAGATCAAGGCCCAGGCCATCGCCTTTTACGCGTTGGGCTACTCCTAGGCTTCACACCTCTGAGGTCCGCGATCCAGACTACGCTGAGCCCATAATCAGGCAGGTAGTCGTGCGCTCTACCCCGTATATACGCTGAATACCCTCGGTGACCGCCCGGCCGAGCCTATCGAGATCCTCCGACTCCAGGAGGGCTATTACGTCGAAGGGGCCGGTTACAGTCTCCGCCGACAGAACCTTGGCATCAGTGACCGCTAGCTTGTGAAGCCCCTTGTATACGGTCCCCGCAGTTCCAACGGCTGTCCCGATGAGAATGTATGCTCGCACCGCCATATCAGGCCCCCTTGCCTCAGCCTGTCATTCCAACGCCGTAATCGTGCGCCTGGTCTGGGCAGGTGTCAAACGGAGGCGTTAGCTCCGCCGCCGTCAAGCGATTGGGGGCGCCAGGACGAGGCCCCGACCGATTGACACGCCGGGGCAGGTGCGGGCACCCTGAGATGCAGTCAAATGGACTCGGAGGTGCGTACGCTCACCATCGCTGGCGAGGTGGACCGCCCACTCGCTCTGCACTTCGACGAACTTCTGCAGTTGCCAGCCGTGGAGCGTAGAGTTCAGATTGTCTGCGCGAGCGGTGAGATTAGTGACGTCGTCATGAGAGGCGTAGCGCTGACCCACGTGTTCGAACTGGCAAGGGTGCGGGGCACGGCGCGCATGGCTGTCTTCACCTGCTCTGACGGCCACCAGGAGAGAGTGTCTCTAGCTGACCTGATTCAGCAGGAAGCCTTTCTTGCCTATTGGGTGGGTGAAGAGCAGGAAGAGGAGCCGGACTCACTCCCGCGCCTGTCCATCCCCGGCAAGGTGGGCAGCAAGTGGGCCAAGAGGGTCCACACGATAGAGCTGCGCTAATCCCCACCCGCCGCGATTGTGCGCCTGGGCGGCGCGGGTGTCAACGGAGAGCACGAAGATTGTTGGCGGTTACGACGTAGCTTCCCCCATTGACGGGGTGGCGGTTCGGGGTTATGCTCTGCCGTCGCAGGGGTGGGCCCCCAGTATGAGAGGAGGAGCCACATGGCGCTCTACTTCACGAACACGGTCAAGGTCAAGCCGGGGCATGTCGAGGAGTTTCTCGCGGCAGCGCCCAAGGCCGTCGCGATTTACGAGAAGTACGGTATGAAGTTCCACGGAGCGTTCCAAGCCGTGGGCGGCGAAGCCAACGTCGCCGTCTACTTGGTGTCAGTGGCCGACTTTGCGGCCTGGGGTGACCTCACTCAGAAGTTGCAAGCTGACTCAGCGTTCATGGCACTCGGGCGAGAACTGGGGCCTCATTTCGACAGTAGCGTTGTCCAAGCCCTCCTGCCCATGCCCGGTTCCGCAATGCAGTAGAAGCTGCCTGCTACCCCCGCCGCATCCTCACCACGTACAGCCCGCCGAGAAGATGTTGCTGCGCGGGCAATAAGGACGACGGTGGCCGGTGCGCCGCCGTCAAACCCACTACTGCCGCGTCCAAATGTTGCCCTGAGGGTCCAACAGGATGTCTGGGCCTATGGATGTGAATATCGTTGGCGCGCCCGGGAACCTGACGTGAGCGACCGTGCACCACACGCTCAGGTCAACTTCAAGGTCAATCGGGGAAAGCAGCACGCCTTTGCCCTTTGCGGTCACTAACTGCCCGCCGCCGGACTGTCCTGCACACCCCCAGTCGTCAACTAGCTTGACGCTGAGGCCAGGGCTGATGGACATCTGCATGTAGCTCCCGTCAAAGACGTCGATGGTCTCCCAGTGGCCAACGAAGGGGCTGTTCTCCTTGGCAGCGCTGGCGTCATTCCCGTTCAGCGCCAACGCGCCAAACACTGCCCCCACCACTCCCACCACGACCACACCCCACATGAGCGCCTTTAGCGGATTCCCACAGTGGGAACCGCCGTCGGCCTTGGATAGCCTTTGCACCTCGCTCGTGCGCTTCATGGCGAAGCCCCCTTCTTGGCCCACCTGAGGCGAGCGTGCGCCCAGCTGTGATTATTGTCAAGATACCGATGGGGCCAATATGCGAACCGAAGGGATACACCGGGGGGCACTGTCGTGCGGCAGGGGTCCTGAGGGTAAAGGAGGCAGCGATCGCAGCACTAGGTGCTGACCGACTAGGAGCCTCTCAAGACGGCGAAAAGGGCGTATATGGCGCTAGCGGCCATCATGCTGGCGAACAGGGAGCCCAATCTGAATTGCCCCAGACTGATACCAGAAGGCTGGTGCTCATCCACTTCAGGGTCTGGTGATGGGAGCGCGCCTATCGCGTAAGCTCCACAAGTGGGGCACTGCGGCCCACCCACATGCCAGACACGGTGACACTTGGAACATTCCACGACAAGTCCTTCTGGTGGCCTCGGATGGTACGCCCCTAGTAGGTGGCTGGCGATGCCCGCCCGCCGTGAGTCTGCGCCTATGTCAGGCGGCTGTCAAACAAAGGGGGCGGACAGGAGCCGCCACCTGCAGAGGGGGGCCGGGGGCCTTGCCATGAGGATGGTCTCATGGTGGGGCGCTCACTGTCCGCCGCCGCGATTGTGCGTCTGGGCTGGGCGGGTGTCAATGGGGCCTCGGCGGCCCAGCACCTGCGCTCTTTGGGTATTACTGCTGGGGCAGGAAGGGCATCACCTGCTCAGGGGCGGTAACGAAGATGTCCTCGGCAATCCCGATGCCCAGAGCAAGTATCTTCGCCCCTGCGGCCTGCACCCTCGGGTCCTTTAAGATAGCGTCGGCTACGGCGTAGTTGGTCGAGGCGCCAACCGTAATGATGCCGCCGTTGCCGAAGCCCCAAGTGAGGTTACTGACACCATCAACTCCGTTCACCGCCACGGCGAATTCTTTGAAGGCGGCAAGGGCGGCGCCTGGAGACGTGTTGGGTGGCGGCGGGACGTTCGCTCGCCAAGTCGTAATTCGCATCATGATGTGGCCTCCTTTGACTACTTCTACAGGCGTGCTGCGGATTATGCGCCTATGCCAGGCGGCTGTCAAACAAAGGGGCGGACAGCGAGGCGTCGGGCCTCTGAGGTTCACGGGGCCACAGGGGGTACGACGCTAACTGTCCGCCGCCGCGATTCTGCGCCTGAGCGGGGCGGATGTCAACGCGGGGGGCTGCGCTTGGTGCCGCTCGCAATGTTCACGATCCCACCCACATGCTCCGTACAGGTAACATCGTCCAACAAGTCCGCCATGAACCGCCCCGGGTTTGATGGAGACTCGGATCATTGAGTCCCCGCCCCGGCGGGGATGGGTCTAGGGTAGCAGGTCGCTTCGTACTCCGCTGGTGGGACGTAACCGATGGCGCCGAGGTGGAGAGTCCGGTCACCCTACTCGCATGAGAAAAACGCCTCGTGCAGTGGCTTGGTTAGCGTAGGTGTTCCTGGTCGATGCCCACGGCTAATGAAAGCGCTCCCGAGTCTGCAGTTAGCCGGAACGCCGCGTCGCCTACAGACTCCGGGAGCGCGACTACCTCGACGGTGCGGCCCGCGCCGAGGCACTTGTGATTATCCATGACGCCGAGAATGTGACGTCAAGGGGCCGGGGCAGCATCTTCGTGGACAACCTCACCCGATTTGTGGAAAGTCGCCGGCAAGGGCTGACCGCCGCGATTGTGCGCTGGGCGGATGTCAACGGGGGCCGGTCACTAGGCCAAACTAACGTCCATAGCGAACGGGATACCCCACTTGCAGCTTGCCTAGGCGGCCTGCTTAGCTACGGAGGTAGTGAGCGGCCATTTCAGTTACGGTCGCCAGCGCGAGGGCGTGCTAACGGCCCGGGCGGCCCGGCTGCTTGGAGAAGCAGTCGGTGCAGTAGACGGGCCTGTCCTGGCGGGGCTCGAAGGGGACTTGGCACGCTGAGCCGCAGCTGGCGCAGACTGCGTCGTACATCTGGCGCGGGCCGCCGCCGTAGCCGCCTCCTCCTCCTCCTCCTCCTCCTCCTCCTCCTCCATAGCCACCGCCACCGCCACCGCCTCGCCGGGCCTGGCGACAGGAAGGGCAACGCTTGGGATCCTGGTACCCGCGCTCTGTGTGGAACTGCTGGTCGTCGGCGCTGAAGGTGAACTCGGAGCCACACTCCGCACAGGTGAGGGTACGGTCTTCGTAAGTCACTCGATGATCTCCTTACTATGCTGTCCGCCGCGATTGTGCGCCGATGCGGGGCGGGTGTCAACGGGAGTCAAAAGGGGGGCATTACCCGACAGACAGGCTGGCGGCTGGCGGTTACGCTGAGTGGCACGCCTTTGGGGTGCGGCACCGCTGTCTGTTCTTGGTTCCCCCCTTGTGGCAGACCTCTTGGCGGCTGCGTCCCCAAAGTCGTCGGCCAGACTAGAGACGCGAGACTCCAACTGCCCAAAGGGAGGGTGCGGCCTGTCTCCAGCCTGGCCCTTTGTCTGCACTGACCAACGGCATGCAGGCCGTCCTCGACGCCGCGAGTGTGCGCCTGGGTTGGGCCGCTGTCAACGGCTGGGGCTGCGGACCTCCATGGCTGTCCGACCCCGTGGTAACGGTGAGCGCGTCTCGGCGTTATGACCATTGGCGCTTTACGAGTCTCATCGCCGCACCCCCGCGACTACATGGACTTGGGAGCGCCGCTTCCTTTCATGCGCCTGGGTGGGGCGGGTGTCAACGTGGCCTGGACCTGTCGATGACCCCATAGGCGAGGAAAAAGTTGTAGGTGAAAGCCCCACCACTCTGCCCTGCCTTGCCCGACAGACGAGGCGGCCCAGCGGCCTTAGCCTTAGTCTGCAAGCCTGCGGGGCTCCGCACCCTCTTAGGTGGCCCCCCAAGACGTGGAGCCCGCGCAGGCTTCATCTTCGACTCCTGGGAAGGCCCAGTGGTCATCATCCGCGGTTCCATTGCGAAGTGGCACCAGGTGCTTTTCCAGTCCCTTGGTCCGGTCGCGTTGACAGCGACGTCACTTTAACGCACGATTGTGTCACTCGGAAATCGACACTCAGGCGGGCGGGCCACGGAGCTGGGGGGCAAACGTCGTGCTCTGTCCGTCGTGTGCAGCCGAAAACCGTGAGGGCGCCAGGTTCTGCGACCGATGCGCAGCCGAGCTCGGCCCCGTCTGTGGATCCTGCCAAACGAGGAACGATCCTGGCGCGCGCTTCTGCCGTCAATGCCGAGAACCGCTGGGCTCCGCTGAACCAGCCGCGCAGCCGCTGCCTCGCACGCCCACTCCCGCCCCCGCGCCTGCGCTCCCAGGCTCCTTCGCAGGCGGCCGCTACCAGGTCCAGCGGTTCCTGGGCGAGGGCGGCCGGAAGCGTGTCTACCTGGCCCACGACACCAAACTGGACAGCGACGTGGCCATCGCCGTCATCAAGACCGAGGGCCTCGATTCCGACAGCCTGACCCGTATCCGTCGCGAAGCCCAGGCCATGGGCCGCCTTCGGGATCACCCCCACATCGTCACTGTCCACGACATTGGCGATGAGGATGACCACCCGTACATCGTCAGTCAATTCATGGCCGGCGGCGACCTGGAGGGGCTCCTGCAGCAGGCCGAGAGCCACCGTCTACCCATAGACCACGCAGTCCGTATCGCCAACGAGGTCCGCCAAGCGCTGGAGCATGCGCACTCCCGCGGTATCATCCACCGCGACCTGAAGCCCGGCAACATTTGGCTCACCGAGGATGGCACCGCCAAGCTGGGCGACTTCGGCCTGGCCATGGCAGTAGACCGGTCTCGGGTCACTCAGGCCGGCATGATGCTGGGCACCGTAGCCTACATGCCGCCGGAGCAGGCGCTGGGCCGTGCGGCCGACGCCCGCAGCGACCTCTATTCGCTGGGCTGCGTGCTGTACGAGATGGTGACCGGCCGGCCGCCGTTCCTGGGCGACGACTCGGTGGCCATCATCAGCCAGCACATCAACACGGCGCCCGTAGCCCCGACGTGGCACAACCCGGAGGTGCCGAGAGCCCTGGAGTCGCTCATCCTGCGGCTCCTGGCCAAGAACCCCGATGGGCGTCCCGAGAGCGCCGCCGTCATGCGGGAGGCGCTGAACGCTATCGCCACCACGGCGTCCACGGTCGCCGAGCGGGTCGCGCAGGAGGAGGTCAACCCGCTGGACCGGCTGGCGGGCGGGGTGTTCGTGGGCCGCGAGAAGGAGATGGACGAGCTGCGGGCCGGGTTGGAGGACGCCCTCTCGGGCCGTGGACGACTGCTCATGCTGGTCGGCGAGCCGGGCATCGGCAAGACCCGCACGTCGGAGGAGTTCGCGACCTACGCTGGGCTGCGCAACGCTCAGGTGCTGTGGGGACGCTGCTACGAGGGCGAGGGCGCGCCCGCTTACTGGCCTTGGGTGCAGGTCGTCCGCTCCTACGTCCACGACCGCGACCCGCAGGCGCTGATGTCGGAGATGGGGCCCGGCGCGGCGGACATCGCCCAGATCATCTCGGAGGTGCGGGACAGGCTTCCCGGGTTGCCGGCGCCGCCGGCTCTCGAGCCTGAGCAGGCCCGCTTCCGCCTATTCGACTCCATCACTACATTTCTGAAGAACGCGTCCAAAGGTCAGCCCGTCGTGCTCGTCCTGGACGACCTGCACTGGGCGGACAAGCCATCGCTCTTGCTCCTGCAGTTCCTGGCGCGGGAGCTGCGGGGCGCCCGTCTCCTCGTGCTGGCCACCTACCGTGACGTGGAGCTGAGGCGCGAACATCCCCTCGCCGACACGCTCGGTGAGCTGGCGCGCGAGCAACTCAGCCAGCGCATCCTCCTGCGCGGCCTCAGCGAACACGATGTGGCTCGCTTCATCGAGCTCACCGCCGGCATCACGCCGCCCGCGGCCCTGGTCGAGGCGGTGTACAGGGAGACCGAGGGCAACCCGTTCTTTGTCAACGAGATCGTGCGGCTGCTCGTCGCCGATGGCCGACTGGAGCGCCCGGCGGAGGTGACGTCCTGGAGCGTGACGATTCCTCAGGGAGTGCGCGAGGTGGTTGGACGCCGCCTGAACCACCTGTCCAAGGAGTGCAACCACGTTCTCACAGTCGCCTCGGTGATCGGCCGGGAGTTCGGCCTGGACGCCCTGGGGCGGGTGACCGACCTCTCCGGCGATAGGCTCCTGGAGGTATTGGAAGAAGCGGTGGCCGCCCGGGTCGTCACAGAGGTGCCACGCGCCGCGGGTCGCTACAGCTTCTCCCACGCCCTGATCCGCGAGACGCTGTACGAGGAGCTGAGCACCACGCGCCGGGTGCGGCTCCACCGGCAGATCGGCGAGGTGCTGGAGAGCCTCTACGGCGATAACTTGGAGCCCCACCTGGCCGAGTTGGCCTATCACTTCTCTGAGAGCGCTCAAGGGGGCGACGTGGACAAGGCGATCGACTACGCCACCCGGGCCGGAGAGCGGGCGAATGCACTGCTGGCCTACGAGGAGGCCGCCGGCCACTACGAGATGGCCCTCCAGGCCCTGGAGGGCAAGGACAAGCCGGACGAGACCCAGCGCTGTGAGCTGCTCCTGGCCCTGGGGGACGGTCAGTGGAAGGCGGGGGACACTTCCAAGGCGAGAGAAACCTTCCTGCAGGCAGCCGACATCGCCAGAACGGTTGGAGATGCGGAGCGGCTGACCCGCGCGGCCCTGGGCTACGGGCAACTCTTCGTTGCCGGGACAGTCGACGAGTCGTTGAACAGCCTCTTGGAAGAGGCCCTGCGCGCCCTGGGAGAGGAAGAAAGCGCACTGCGGGCCAGGGCGTTGGCCAGACTCGCGATGGGGCTTTATTTCTCGGATTCACGGGAGCGAATGGCCGAGCTCAGCCACCAGGCCGTTGAGACGGCGCGCCGGGTGGACGATCCGGCGACGCTGTCGTACACCCTGGCTGCGCGAGATCTCTCTCTTCAAGGGCCGGAGAACACCGAGGCCCGGCTCGCCATCGCCACGGAGATGGTGCGACTGGCTGAGGAGGCGGACGACAGGCAGGGGGCCTTCTGGGGACACCACTTTCGCCTGATTCCCTTGCTCATGCTGGGCGACGTCCAGGCCGTGGATGAGGAGATCGAGGCCAACGTCCGGCTTGCGCAGGAGATGAGGCAGCCGGCTTGGCTGTGGCAGGCGGCAGTGTACCCGGCGATGCGGGCACTGCTGGAGGGGCGGTTCCAGGAGGCCCAACGGCTGGCCCAACAGGCACTGGCGGTGGGTCAGCGGGTCCAAGAGCAGAACGCGGCCCAGATGTTTGGCGTGCAGATGTTCATGCTCCGCTGGCTTCAGGGTGGATTCAGCGAGGCTGATGCGGCGGCAGGCAAGAGCTTCGCCGAGCGCTACCCGGCTGTGCCGGCCTGGCGGTGTGCCCTGGCCTGGCTCTACGGCGAGTTGGGCCGCGAGTCGGAGGCGCGGGCTGAATTCGATGACCTTGCCAAGAAGGACTTCGCCGACCTTCCCCAGGACGCGAACCTACCTATCGCCCTGGGTACGCTGTCAGAAGTCTGCGTGGTCCTGGGTGATGCCCGCCGCGCCGCCGCGCTCTACGAGCTGATGCTGCCCAATGCCGGACGAGCTGTGGTAGTCGGCGCTGCCGCGACGTGCAACGGTTCCGCCTCACGCTCCCTGGGCCAGTTGGCCACCGCGATGGATCGCTGGGAAGAGGCGGAGAAGCACTTCGAGGACGCGCTGGAGATGAACGGCAGGATGGGAGCCAGGCCGTACCTGGCCCACACCCAGCACGACTACGCCTCGATGCTCCTTCGCCGCGGCGCTCCGGGCGACCGCGAAAAGGCGCTGGGGCTCGTGACGCAAGCACTAGACACAGCCCAGGAGCTGGGGATGAAGCCGCTGGTGGGGAAGGCGCTGGCCCTGAAGCTGAAGGCCCAGGGCATCGACCTGACGAGCCCGCAGACCTCCATCGACGCCGTGGCCGCCACGGTTTACGCGGACAAGCCGGACCTGCGCTCGCACGCCGCGCCGGACGGTACCGTCACCATCATGTTCAGCGACATCGAAGGCTCCACGGCGCTGGCGGAGCGGCTCGGTGACCGGCGGTTCATCGAGCTGCTGCGCGAGCACAACACCCTGGTCCGCGAGAAGCTGAAGGCCCACGGCGGCTTCGAGGTCAAGAGCGAGGGCGATGGCTTCATGCTGGCGTTCCAGTCGGCGCGGCGGGCGCTCCAGTGCGCCATAGACATCCAGCAGGCCCTTGCGGCACACAACGAGATGGCGAAGGAGCCCGTGAAGGTGCGTATCGGCTTGCACACGGGCGAGGCGATCAAGGAAGGCGATGACTTCTTCGGGAAGCACGTGAACCTGGCGGCGCGCGTCGCCGGGCAGGCGGCGGGCGGCGAGATCCTGGTCTCGTCGTTGCTGAAGGAGCTTACGGAGAGCGCAGGGGAGTTCACGTTCGGAGATGGGCGAGCGGTCGGCCTGAAGGGGATATCGGGCCGCCACCGGCTGTTCGAAGTCCAATGGCAGTAGCGGAGGGCAAATCGGCGATGACGTCTCGGATCATCAGCATCTCGCGGTCCCTGGGCGCGGGTGGTGAGGAGGTGGGCCGGACGGTAGCGAACGAGCTCGGGTTCCGCTACGCCGACGAAGAGATCATAGTCGAGGCCGCCCAAAAGGCGGGCGTGTCCCCGGAGACCGTCGCCCAGGCGGAGCACACTCCGGGCCTGGTCACCCGCATCCTGGAGTCCATAGGCCGTGTTCCGATCGACCCGGAGGGCTGGTCGGCGCACGCGGTGATGCCGCCGGCAACGCCGGGCTACGAGACGCTGATCGTGCGGATCGTCCAGGAGACCGCCAAAGAAGGGAACGTCGTCATAGTCGCGCACGGCGCGAGCATACCGCTCGCCGGCGCCAGTGGCCTCCTCCGTGTGCTCGTCACCGGCTCGCCTGCCGCACGAGCGGAGCGGCTGGTCCGCGAAGCGGGGATGGGCAAGGCCGAGGCGAAGAAGGCCATCGATGAGTCGGACCGCCAGCGGCGGGGGTACCTGCGCCGGTTCTACGGCCTCCGCCAGGAGCTGCCCACCCACTACGACCTGGTGGTGAACACGGACATCCTGACCGCGCCGCTCGCCGCCCGGTTGGTTCTGGCCGCGGCGCGGGGGCAGCACGAAATCGCAGGGGACGACTAGGAGCCATGGAGCCGCGCATCCAGTACGCGAAGACGAGCGATGGCGTAAACATCGCTTTCTGGACGCTAGGGGAGGGCATACCGTTTGTGCACATGCCGATGACCGCATTCAGCCACGGTGAACTGGAGTGGCAGTTCGCCGAGATGCGCCGCTGGTATGAGCGCCTCGCCCACAAGAGGAAACTCGTCCGGTACGACGGCAGAGGGTCCGGCCTGTCCGACCGCAACGTGACCAACTACTCGCTCGAGGCACATATGCTCGACCTGGAGGCGGTGGTAGACGGCCTGGGGCTAGAGAGGTTCGCCCTGTTCGCGTCTCTTCACCTGGGGCCGGTGGCCATAGCCTACACGGCTAGGCACCCGGAGCGGGTCTCACACCTTCTTCCGTGGTGCACCTGGGCCCGGGCCTCAGACTACTATCGGTCGCCCCAGGTTCAGACGTTAGGGTCACTCAGAGACAAGGACTGGGAGATATACACCGAGACGGTAGCGCACGCCTTCCTAGAATGGTCCGAAGGCGAGCGGGCGCGCCGGTTCGCCGCGTTCATCCGAGAAAGCGGAACGCAGGAGGCGCTGCAAGGGTTCGTACAGGCGGCCGAGCAGTTCGACGTAACGTCTCTCCTGCCTCAGGTGAAGTCACCGACACTGGTGCTTCACCGCCGCCAGCTCCGGTTGGTAGGTGTGGAGCTTGCGAAGGGCCTTGCCACCCGGATTTCGGGCGCACGTCTGGCCCTCCTGGAGGGAGGCGAAGCAGCGCCGTTCGCGGGCGACATGGAGGCCGTTGCCGAGGCCATCGACGAGTTCCTGGGGGAAGGGGAGGAAGCGGCGGCGGGAACGTCTGTGCCCGCTCCCTCGGGTCTCGTCACCATCCTCTTCACAGATATCGAAGGCTCCACTGCGATGACCCAGCGGCTGGGCGACGCGAAGGCGCGCGAGGTGCTCCGCGAGCACGAGCGCATCGTGCGCGAGGCGTTGCGCGCCCACGGCGGCTCCGAGGTCAAGACGATGGGCGACGGCTTCATGGCCTCGTTCGGCTCGGCGGCGCGGGCGTTGGAGTGCGCCGTCGCCATCCAGCAGGCGTTCACGGAACGCAACGAGTCAGCACTGGAACCGATACTGGTGCGGGTAGGGCTGAATGCAGGGGAGCCCATAGCCGAAGACGATGACCTGTACGGGACGGCGGTGAACGAGGCGGCCAGGATTACAGCGGCAGCCCAAGGCGGCGAGATACTTGTCGCCGACGTCGTTAGGCAGCTGACCAAGGGCAAGGACTTCCTGTTCGCCGACAGGGGAGAGACGTCGCTCAGGGGTTTCGAGGACCCTGTGCGGCTGTTCGAGGTCAGGTGGCATGACTGAGCCGCGCATTCAGTACGCCAAGACCTGTGACGGGGAATAGGAGGACCATATGGCCGTCGTAGTGATTACCGGCTGCAGTTCCGGGTTCGGAATGCTGGCGGCACTGGAGTTCGCCCACCGCGGGGACAGCGTCTATGCGACGATGCGCAACACCGCAAAGGCCGACCGGCTCCACGCAGGAGCGGAAGCGGCGGGCGTGGCGGTCGAGGTGCTGCAACTTGACGTGAACGAAATCAGGTCCGTCAGCGCTGCGATCGAGGAAGTCATCAGGCGCAAAGGGCGGATCGACGTTCTCGTGAACAACGCTGGTATCGGCATTGAAGGCGCCGTCGAGGACTTCGACGACGATGAGGTCCTGGCGGTCTTCGAGACGAACCTCTTCGGCGTCATCCGGGTGACGCGTGCTGTGCTTCCGCAGATGCGATCGCAGGGCAGCGGCACGATCGTCACCGTTGGCTCCCTCGCCGGAAAAGCAACCGCGCCCTTCAGTGGTATCTATTCTGCCAGCAAGCACGCGGTCGAGGCGCTTAGCGACGCGCTGTACTACGAGCTGCAACCATTCGGTATCCGCGTCGTGCTGATCGAGCCAGGCGGATTCGAGACGGAGATCGAGACCAACTCGCAACGGGCGCGGCGCTTCACCGAAGCGTCGGTCTACCTGGAGGCGGAGCGTCGCTTCGCCGAGGCGCTGGAGAGGCTGCCCGGCGGTTGGCTGGGCGCTGACGCGAAGATCGTTGCTGACGTTATCGTCGACGTGGCGAAGGCCGCGCAGCCCCAACGCCGCTACCTCGTCGGACAGGACGCCGAGCTCATCGGCGGGCTCCACAAGAGGATGTCCGACGAGGAGTTTGAGAACGCGGTACGCACGCTGCTGGACTGGCACTAGGCAACGGCAGATGGTGGGAGGATGGGCGTGATCGCAACGGAGAAGGTGAGAACATGACCGACCATCAGGCTGAGGCGATGCTCTGTCCGTCGTGCGGCCACGAGAATCGCGAGGGCGCGTCGTTTTGCGAAGGCTGCGGTGCGGCCCTCCAGCTGGCGTGCCCGGTTTGCGGAGCCGATCTCAGGTCTTCGGCTCGCTTCTGCGACTCGTGTGGTCATCCCGTAGCCGAGCCGCCAGCGGCCGCTGCGGTGCCCGATCCCCGCTCGTACACCCCTGACCTCCTGGCCGAGAAGATCCTCGCCGCCAGGAGCGCCGTCGAAGGCGAGCGCAAGCACGTGACGGTGCTCTTCGCCGGCGTAAAGGGCCACATGGACCTGGCCGAGCGCGCGCCTTCGCCGAGAAACGCAGGCCGAACTACACGGGCAGATAGGCCAAGACGCGAAGTGAGGAGGCGACCATGGAATCCAGCGCCAGTCCCGGCACAAATCCGGAGTTGACAACGGGTGAGAGCAGCCCCGCCTCGCCCGGGGACGCCTATCGGGCGAGATGGCGCTGGGACGGCGTCGTAAAGGGGACACACCTTCTGAACTGTTGGTACCAGCGCAGTTGTGCATACAACGTCTACGTGAGAGACGGCAAGGTCATCTTTGAAGAGCCCGCAGCTGAATACCCTCGGACCAACCAATCGGTCCCTGACTTCAATCCACGGGGCTGCCAGAAGGGCGCCTGTTACGCCCTCAACATGAACCAGCCGGCGCGCGTGACTCATCCGCTGAGGCGCACCGGCGCGCGCGGCGAGGGCGCATGGGAACAGGTAAGCTGGCAGGAGGCGCTCACCGATATCGCGGACCGCATCCTCGATGTAGTCACGCGCGACGGCCCGGAAGCGGTCGTCTTCGATGGCAACGCCACCGGCCTCGCGGCAGCCACCGCGGTCCACCGCTTCGCCAATCTTCTCGGCGCCATCACCTTGGACCTCAACACCGAGGTCGGCGACGAGCAGCAGGGAGCCGCCGTCACGTTCGGGACGCCCATCGCCTGTCGCTCGGCCGACGACTACTTCTACTCCGACGTGATCCTCATCTGGGGCGGCAACCCGGCCTACACCCAGATCCCCAACTTCCATTTCTTCACCGAAGCCCGCTACAACGGCGCCCGCATCATCGCCATCAGCCCAGACCACAACGCCTCCGCCGTCCACGCCGACCGCTGGATATCGGTGCGGCCGGGCACGGACGCGGCTCTCGCCCTCGCCATGGCCCACATAGTGATCTCCGAAGGCCTGTACGATGCGGATTTCGTCCGTGAGCAGACCGACCTGCCTTTCCTGGTGCGCACCGATAGCCACAGGTTCCTGCGCGAGTCCGACGTGAAGCGCGGCGGCAGGGACGACGTCTTCTACGTGTTCGACAAACGCGCCAAGCGGCTGGCTAAGGCCCCGAAGCGGACCCTCCGCCTGGGCAAGCTCGTCCCGGCACTGGAAGGCGAGTATGAGGTGCAGACCCCGGAGGGCGTCGTCCGGGTGACGCCGGTCTTCCAGATGCTGAAGGATCGCCTCGAGGTGGAGTACACGCCCGAGAAGGCGTCAGAAGTGTGCGGCGTTCACCCAGCGGACATCCGGGAGCTCGCGCGGGAGATAGCGGGAGCGCGCGCCGTCTCCGGCGT
>JAUYGU010000079.1 GCA_030690405.1 Dehalococcoidia bacterium
CCTTCGACGGCCTCGACAAAGTCATCGACCCGGCCCAGAGCCTCTCCATGGGCGCCAACGGCGGCTCCCTCACCCTCGACAAGCTCGATGAGATCATCGTCAAGGTCCTCGGCGGCAAGCCCGACCTCCTCCTCATGAGCCGCCGCTCCCGCCGCATCGTCAACAAGCTCGCCCGCTCCTCCGGCTCCTTCCTGGAGACCGACCGCGACGAGTTCGGCCAGATGCTCCAGTTCTATGACGGCATCGCCGTCGGCGTCTCCGACTACATCTCCGACGCCCAGACGGTGGGCACCAGCACCGACTGCTCCACCATCTACGCCTTCCAGGCCGGCGAAGGCGGCCTCGTGGGTCTCACCGCCCCCGGCGGCCTCCAGATAGAGCGCGTCGGCTCCCTGGAGACCAAGGACGCCCGGCGCACCCGCATCAAGTGGTACGCCTCGCTGGCGCTGTTCAACGCCGTCAAGCTCGCCCGCCTCACCGGCGTTCGCCCGTAGCGACGTAGGGCCGGCCCGACCCGCTCGTCCTGTCGCCAAAGGCGACTCGCCTGGGCGAGAGCCCGTCGAAGGATCGGGCCGGCCCTATGGCCGCATTGCTGAGACGACAATGCCCACCATCAAGAAAGCGACAATCAAGTCCTATAGCGCCGCCACGCACAAGGCGACGGTCCAGATCGCCGGGTCGCTCGGCGTCTGGCTGGACGCCATCCGCGTGGCGACGGACATCCCCGCCGCCGACGTGGTGGCCGGCCGCCAGTGCACCGTCCTCTTCCTCGACCCCGCCAACCAGGACGACGCCGTCGTGCTCACCATCCAGGGCGCGCTCCCCTCCGGCGGCGGTGGCGGCACCACCGACCACGGTGCCCTGACCGGCCTCGGCGACGACGACCACCCTCAGTACGGCGCGCTCGCCCAGGCCGAGACCTGGGCCGCCCTGCAGACGTTCAGCGCCGGCCTCCAGCTCGCCGCTTCCCAGGCCATCAAGGACAGCGGCAGCACCCCCCGCATCTCCCTCGCCACAGCCAGCCCGCACGTCACCCTCGCAGGCGACATCCGCCTTGGCGACCACGCGGGCGTCGGCGCTGACCCCCTCGCCAACACAGGGCTCCTGGTCTCCTACGACGCAGCCCTAGCCAGCGGCACCCACTCCATGCTCCGCGTCGAACCCCAGAGCAGCCTTACCGTAGGTGGCAACAACGTTTTCGTTCGAGGCGTCTTTGGCGCCCCCTTCGCTGGCATTGATACCGGCCCCTACACCGGCATCGCCTTCGACGGCCTCTGGTACGTGCCCGGCATCAGTGGCGGCGGCGCCGGCACCGTCGTCGGCAGGATCCGCGCCGTCGCCGCCCAGCCCGCCGTCGCCGGCTTCACCGGCACCGTCACCCTCGTCATCGGCCTGGGGGCTCTCGCACCCATCTACCAATCCCTCCCAGCCGGAACCGTCATCACCACCTCCATTGGGGCCCAAATCGGCAACTACGGTGCCAACGCAAAAGTCGTGGACGTCATCGGCCTCGAGATCGCCGACACCACCCTCAACACCGGCTTTACCCGCCTGCTGGAGCTCGGCGGAACGCTCGGCACCCTGCCCAACCTACGACTGGAGGGGCGAGCGCCCACCAACCCCGGCGCTGGGCTCGGCCGCTCCCAGCTCCTGCTATCGTTCAACGAGAACGGCACCGTCACCCTGCGCCGCGTCGAGTGGAAGAACCCCGACGCCACCGGCCACATGGCCGCCGCCGACAAAGTGCTCGTCGCCGTGTAACCGTAGGGGCGGCCCCCCGTGGCCGCCCACCGAAAGGAGACCCATGCCCAAGTTCACCATCGACCTCACCGACAAGACGCTCGCCGGCCTCCAGGCCGAGGTCAACCGCTACAACGGCAACGCCGGCGCCGCGCTCACCGTCGCCGAGTGGATCGACCTCCACCTGCAGGAGATCGCCGTCAGCCCCGACTTGGCCGCCGCCATCGAACAGCTCCGCAAGCAGCAGGAGACCGACGCCAACGCCGCCCTCGAAGCCGCCGTCAAGGCCGCCCGCGACGAGCTCCTGGCCTCCCTGGCGGTTGTAGGCAGCGGGCCCGAATAACAAAGGGGATGAGAGATGAACTTGAGCGAGATGCGCGGCCGCCTGCGCAAGGACCTGCACGACGAGGACCCCGCGAACCAGCGCTGGACAGACGGCGAGCTGGACCGGCACATCCAGCGGGCCGTGCGCGACCTCAGCCTCTCCGCGGCGCTGGAGGCAAAGACCACCCTCAGCACCACTGCCGGCAGCCGCGACCTGTCGATCGCCGGGCTCGCCGACGTTGTGGCGATCGAGGCCGTGGAGTACCCGACGGGCGACTACCCGCCCACGTACGTGCCGTACTCCGTCTGGCTGTCCACCCTGACGATGCTGATCGATTCCACGCCGGGCGGCGCGGAGAGCGTCAACGTCTACTACACGAAGCTCCATACCCTGGACGCGACGTCCTCAACGCTCCCCTCACGGTTCGAAGACATCGTGGCGACCGGCGCCGGCGCCTACGCCGCCCTCGAGTGGGCTTCCTTCGCCACGAACCGGGTGAACGTGGGCGGGCAGGACGTCTGGCGCGACTACCTGACCTGGGGGCAGGAGCGTCTCGTGGAGTTCGAGTCCGCCCTGGCCCGGTACGGCCGCCGCAACGCCGTCCGGGTACGGCAGCTCTACCGCCCAGCGACGACGCCGGTGGACCAGTCGACGGTCACGGGGCCGTAGCCCTACTCGGCGGAAGTGTCTTCCGCCGCCGGCGGCGGCGGGTCGGCGGGCGCGGGGGCGGCCGCGGACCGACTGTAGGTCACGCTCATCTCCAGCAGCTCCGCCAGGTCGAACACCTGCATCCCCTTCTCCGCCGCCTGCGGCACCGAGCCCACGCCTTCTTCGAACATCTGCATGCAGAACGGGCAGGCCACCGCGATAATGTCCGCGCCGGTCGCCGCCGCCTCCTCCGTGCGCACGTGGTTGATGCGCTGGCCGCGGCTCTCCTCCACCCACATGTGGCCGCCGCCGGCGCCGCAGCAGAACGTCCCCCTCTTGCAGCGCGGCATCTCCGCCGACTTCACGCCCGTAGAGGCGATGAGCCTGCGGGGCTCCTCCAGAATATCGTTGTGGCGGGCGATGTAGCAGGGGTCGTGGTAGGTCGCCGTCTTCTCCGATAGGCCGTTCGTCGCCTGGGGCCGCAGCCTCCCCTGGGCGATGAGCTCCTCCAGGAACACGGAGTGGTGGAGGATCTCGAACTTCCCGTTCAACTGCGGGTACTCGTGCTGCATCGTGTTGAAGCAGTGCGGGCACATCGTCAGCACCTTCTGCACGCCCTTCGCCTTGAACACGTCGATGTTGGCCTGCGCCTGCATCTGGTACAGATACTCGTTGCCCAGGCGGCGGGCCGGGTCGCCGGAGCAGCTCTCCTCGTTCCCCAGCACACCGAAGCTCACGCCCGCCTCCAGCAGCAGCCGCGCCGTGGCCTTCGTCACCTTTACGTTGCGCTCCTGGAGGGCGCCGGAGCAGCCCACCCAGAGCAGGTACTCCTGCGTCCCATCGAACAGCGGCACCTGCGTCCCCTCCGCCGCCATCTCCTCGATCCAGCTTGTGCGGGTCAGCTGCGCCCCTCGCCAGGGGTGGCCCCGCTGCTCCAGTTGCATCAACGTGGCCTGGGCCGTCTCCG
The DNA here is from genome assembly GCA_030690405.1 of Dehalococcoidia bacterium. The sequence goes on from JAUYGU010000079.1 coordinate 3,681, forward strand.
GCATGTTCGATTGCTCCATCACCAGGTAGCGGCGCATATCCATGATCGTCGGCACGTGCTCGATGAACACGGGGCATTCGTACATGCAGGCGCCGCAGGTGACGCAGTCCCATATCGGCTCGAAGCCCACGCCCTCTATCAGCGGCGTCGGCTGCTCCGGCCTCTTCGTCCAGGGCGCGACGGCCGGCTCCTGCTCCTCCAGCAGGTGGCGGATATCGACGATGATCTCCTTGGGCGAGAGGAGCTTGCCGGTGAGGCTCGCGGGGCAGGCCGCCGTGCAGCGGCCGCACTCCGTGCAGGTGTAGGAGTCCAGCATCTGCTTCCAGGTGAAGTCTTCCAGCTTGCCCGCCCCGAAGCTCTCCGCCTTCTCGAAGTCCACGATAGGCTGCAGGACGCCGCTGGGCTGAAGCGAGCGCGTAAAGATCTGCGGCCCGACCGTAAGGACATGGGAGTGCTTGGAGAAAGGCAGGTAGACCAGGAACATCATGAAGTCAACGAGGTGGGAGTACCACCAGGCCACATGGAACGCTTCCATCCCCTGGCCCTTGAAGCCGATCCCATCCCACAGCTCCGCGAACCCATAGGCCAGGAAAGACCACTTCACGTGGTTCTCCGCGCCCAG
>JAUYGU010000087.1 GCA_030690405.1 Dehalococcoidia bacterium
TGTGGATGCCGTTGCGCTCCGCGAAGATGAACTTCTTCATCTTCGGGTTCCAACGGCGGGTCTGGTGGCCGAAGTGAACACCGGCCTCCAGAAGCGACTTCATGGATACAGCGGTAGGCAAACAGCTCTCCTTTGTGTGGAAAAGTGTCCGCAGGCGAGTATATCAGGAAGAGGGAGCTAGGAACAAGGAACTTGGCCGTGCAGAAGCGGAAGGCGGCCCTCACTCTTGCGAGGTGGTGACGGTCCTGCTATATTCGATTCTGGAGCTGCCCTCCGAGGGCGGCTTTCTATACGCGGGAGGTCGAGGAAAGTTGCCGATATACGAGTACCGTTGCGCCAAGGGGCACCAGTACGAGCGCGCCGAGGGCTTCGATGCGCCGTCCGAGCAGCGCTGCCCGTCCTGCAGCGGCCGCTCTCGGCGGCTGATCAGCCTGCCGGCTGTCATCTTCAAGGGCTCGGGTTTCTACAGCACGGATAACCGCAAGTCCTCCTTCGGGGGCAACGGTGATAGCACCCCCGTCAGCTCCGGCGAAGCGCTTTCGAAGGACAACGGCAGCGTACCGAAGGCGGAGGCGAAGGCGGAGGCCAAGACGGCCGACTAGGCGCTCCGCCGCTCTTCGCACAGCCGCCTCTGCTGGGGCGGCGTTTTCTTTGCCCCGCGTTATACTGGCGGCGATGAGAGTCGTCGTCCAGCGGGTGAGCCGCGCCTCCGTCACGGTGGACGGGGAGACGGTGGCGTCGATCGGCCGGGGGCTGCTGGCGCTGGTGGGTGTGGCGCCGGAGGACGGCGAGGAGGAGGCGCGCCGACTGGCCCGCAAGTGCGCGGAGCTGCGTGTCTTCTCCGATGCGGAGGGGAAGTTCAACCTCTCGCTACTCGAAGTGGGCGGCGAGGCGCTGGTCGTCAGCCAGTTCACGCTCCTGGCGGACACGCGCCGGGGGCGGCGGCCCAGCTTCGTGGGCGCGGCGCCGCCGGAGACCGCGGAGCCGCTGGTGGAGGCGTTCGCGGCGGCGATGCGCGAGGCGGGCGTGCCGACGCGGACGGGCCGCTTCGGGGCGAAGATGACGGTGGAGCTGCTGAACGACGGCCCGGTGACGATCGTGCTGGACAGCGTGGAGTTGGAGAGGCCGCGGCGGGGTTGAGTTAGCCCTTAGTCTTCCCCGCTAAGGGTTCAAACTCAACCAAACGCTTGTCGCTCCCGATTCGGAGGCGGAACGCAGGTTTACAGGGAGAAGACAGCGGAGGGCTAGCAAATATCTCCATATAGCATTCGACACCGGAATCCGCTGGGGCCTCGCAAAGAAAGAAGGGGTCGTGGCCCTCGGGGACGTCAGCGCTGTAGAAGCGCAGCTGTGCCTTGTCACTCAGGGCGCGCTCCATCAGGTCGTCGCTAGGTGTCGCCAGCAGGTCAGGGACGCTGATTTCAGCAACGTTTAGGATTGCTAAGTCTCCAGCCTTGATCTTCCGCGCCCTATGTGCCTGGTCCCTCCATCTGACACTGTAAGCTGTTATCTCTCGTTCCGAGCCTCTGGTAACGATGCGACTCATCTTAACTTCGAATTCGGCCTCATTTGGGCCTAAGTTCTTCACCTCTAGGTGCGCCCATTGGCCGTCTGTCGTGGGTGTTAGCTCAACCGATGGACGCCCGTGTAGTTCCGCTTCAAGCTTTCGGGTTCTCTCAGCTTCTCGCTGCCAAACCTTCCTCGCTAGGAGAGAGACACCTGCAGCAGAAACCAACGGGCTCGCGATCATAATTGAGAACACGAGCCAGCCCGGCGAACCCAGGAGCCAAGACAGCAACCCGCCAAGTATCGGCGCGAACGTTACTAGTAGACTGGCTAACGCAAGCCAGCGAGAGGCCAGAAATTCGTCCCAGAGGAGCGAAGAGAATCGCCTATCGCACATAGGGTCTTGTGTGGTGAACCCTCACGGCGGCAACGTCTGCCACCGCCGCAAGGCATGATATACGAGCTAATCTAGTTCTGACCACTTCGGGTCGCCAGCGATCAACGGGCCCCCCGATGCTGTCTCTACGCTGCTTAGCCAGCTCTCGCCATTTGATGGGCGAGGCTGCGGGCGCGCCCCGATGTTAGCGAATGCGACATATGGGGGAAACCGGGCGGGGCATCGATGATCGTGCTTTGGCCGTGGTGTGTACTGACATTAACTTTGGGTGAACCAAGGTGGCCCACCAGCTCCACTCGGAAGAGTTGACGCCTACCCATGATCTCGGCATCCACTTGGTCTGTGTTGTAGCCCTGGGCTTTCAACTCCTCAATCATGGCTGTGGTGTCGGCGACGGCCATACCGGCCAACGCCTCTGTCTTTTTGCGGTCGCCCGCCGCCATGGCAATTGCTGTTAAACCTAAATCCCACTCTTCCCCCGCCAAAGCCGCCAGCACCAGGTTGCGAAAAACTTCCAGGGAGACAGCTTGGTCATCCTTCCAGCCGCGCAAGCGCCGCAGGCGCGAGTCCACCCTCGTGACGAACTCTTTGATCAGCGAGTTCTCAGGCGTATTTGCGAAGCACCTGCCCGAAATAGAGTAATGGCCCCGTTGAGATTCGACATAAAGCAAACCGCCCTTGTCGCGTTCGTCCATGGCCACTATGTGCTCGCGGCCCGTGTCGTGAAAAATGACGGTGCCTGGTTGGAAAGCCAATCCTCTCCCCCCATCCAATAGCGCCCCGTACCCCGCGTGCCACGCAGAATGTAGGCCTCGCGACGTAGGATGTCAAGCCGTCGTGTCAAGCCGTTATAGCGCCTCCACCTCCAGGCTCAGGTCCAGGGCCTTCGCGGAGTGCGTGATCGCGCCCATCGAGATGTAGTCCACGCCGGTCTCCGCCACCGCGCGGGCGTTCTCCAGCGTGATGCCGCCGGAGGCCTCCAGCGCCGGCCGCGGATCGCAGGCGGCGGCCAGGGAGACGACCTCTCGCATCATCTCCAGAGGCATGTTGTCCAGCAGCAGCTCATCGGCAGCGGCCGCCAGCGCCTCGCGCGCCTCCTCCACCGCCGTCACCTCGATCTCGATGCGCATCCCGGGGTTCGCCTCGCGCGCTAAGCGCATGGCATCGGTAACTCCCAGGCCGCGCGCCCGCAGCGCCGCCAGGTGGTTGTCCTTGATCAGCACCCCGTCGGCCAGGTCCAGGCGGTGGTTCGTGCCGCCGCCAATACGCACGGCGTACTTCTCCAGCGCCCGCAGGCCCGGAATCGTCTTGCGGGTGTCGCGCAGGCGGCAGCCGGTGCCGGCCAGCGCGCGCACGACTGCCGCCGCGGCGGTGGCGACGCCGCTCAGGTGGGTGAGGTAGTTCAGGGCGACCCTCTCGCCGCGCAGGAGCGACGCCAGCGGGCCTTCGATGGTTGCGACCTGGTCGCCGGCGGAGACACTGTCGCCATCTTCGCGCAGCGTTTGCCAGACCAGCGAGCCGTCCACGGCGGCGAAGACGGCGGCGGCCAGCGGCAGGCCCGCCAGCACGCCCTCCGCCTTGGCGATGATGACGCCGCGGCCGGCCTGCTCCGGCGGCACAAGCGCCGTGGTCGTCACGTCGTGGTCGGCGCGGTCCTCGGCGAGCGCCTCCAGGGCGAGGCGGCGGAGCAGCGCCGGGTCCAGCCCTTTGCTCATCGCCAGGGGGCCGCCTGGGGTACGAACTCCGCGGGCAGGCCGAGGTCGCGGAAGAAGGCGAGCATATCTTCGCGCAGCACCAGCGCCTCCGTCGCGTAGTGGGAGGCGCCGATGAGGTTCAGCGGCACCGTTTCGACGAAGGCGTCGAACTGGGGCCGGTGCTCCTCGGCCCAGGGGCCGCCGTGGCGGACGCGGAAGTCGCCCGTGAGGTAGGTGTCGCAGCCGGCGTCCAGCGCCTCCTGCATCAGCGGCGGGTAGGCGGCGCCACCGGCGACGACGGCCACGCGCTCGACCCGCCCGCCGCCCGCCTTCGCCTCCAGCCGGTCGATGCCGCAGGCGCGGCGGACGCGCTCGCAGAACTCTTCGAACGTCGTGGCCTCGATGCGGCCGTAGACGCCGGCGTGGCCGCCATAGTAGCCGGCGAACGTCGTCTCCGCTGGGACGCCGGCGGCGCGGGCGAGAGCGCGCGATGTGGAGGTGTCTCGTGGCAGTCCAGCGGCGCGTGCGCGGAGTAGAGCGAGATGCCGGCCTCCCGCAGCCGCCGCAGCCACTCCTCGCTGACCGCTACCAGGCCGCGGCCGGACGTCTCGAAGTCCATCGGGTGGTGGGTGAAGATGAGCGCCGGCTCGCCGGCGGCGCGGCGCTCCACCTCCGCCAGCACCTCATCGGACGGGAAGACCAACGTGAAGACGCGCCGGACCTCTTCGGCGTTGTGGAGCATGAGGTCGTTGAAGCGGTGGAGGAAGGCCGGCGTCGCGTACTCCGCGATGGGGATGCCCGCTTCTTGGCAGAACTCCACGATGGCCACGAAGTCGTCCGAGGGGAAGCGGTCCACGTGGAGGTAGGAGTCGAGGCGGACTGCGAGGTCGGCGGTGTTCATGGGACGATGGTGACGCGCTACGGTTCGCGGGTCAAGGTGGGAGGGGAGAACAAAATGCTCCCCGAACATTGGGCTGCGCCGCCTTCCGGTTCTCTGGGTCTCGCAGGGGCTTTCGGTTGCCCGTCCGCTCCTGGGAGTCCCTTCCTCCCCTGGGTGGTGCTGCCCGGTTCGGGAAGCGCCTGCATTGTCGCCCGCATCGGGAAACGCGTCAATCCCTTTATCCACACCCTCAACAAATTCACATCGATTTCTGTTGGCCCGTATCTGCGCGACCTCCGTCCAGCCGACCGGCGCGCTGCTCAAACGATTGAGCGCTTGCGCCGTCCGGCCCGTCACCAGGCGCGGCTAGGCACTCCCGGGAAGGACCGACTCGATATGGAAGGTGGGAGTATAATGATGACCTATTCCCTATCCGGCGAGGAGGACAACGAGATGCTGATGGCAACTTCCTACGAGAAGATGATGCAGCTTGAAGACTACGCGGTCAGGCACTCGACACCGCTTCCGCCTCTATTGGAAGAGCTCATCGCCACGACGCGGGAAAAGATGGGCAACCGGTCGCTCATGCTCTCCGGCCATCTGGAAGGCACACTCCTCCAGATGCTGGCCGCCTCGGTTGGTGCCCGCCGGATTCTCGAGATCGGCATGTTCACCGGCTTCAGCGCGCTGATGATGGCGGCGGCCCTGCCTGACGATGGCGAGCTGATCACCTGCGATATAGACCCCGAGGCGATTGGTCTGGCCCGCAGCTTCTTCGTGCGCAGCCCCCATGGGAGCAAGATCGATGTCCGCGAGGGGCCGGCGCTGGATACCCTCAAGACGCTGGAAGGGCCGTTCGACCTCGTATTCATCGACGCGGACAAGGAGAACTATATCGCGTACTACGAGGCGACGCTGCCCCTGCTGGCGCCGAACGGGGTCATCGCTGTGGACAACGTCCTCTGGATGGGGCGCGTTCTGGACCCGACAAACGAGAGTGAGCACGCCATCGTGGCCTTCAACGAGCACGTGAGTCGCGATAAGCGGGCGTGGAAAGTGATCCTGCCCCTGCGCGACGGGGTGATGTTGATCCGGCGCAAGTAGCCAGCGATTCCCGGGGCGCGGCTAGGCGCGGCGCCGGAAGACGATGTGCCGCCTCCACTCCTCCCGCGGCTGGGGGAAGTCGGAGCGGTAGTGGGCGCCTCTGGACTCCTCGCGCAGCAGCGCCGCCTCCGTGACCAGCCGGCCGCAGACGACGAGGTCGGCAAGCTCGTGCGAGGGGCGGTCGATAGGCGCGGGCAGCGACGCCTGCCAGGCGGAGAGGACGGCCTTCGCCTGCGCCAGGCCCTCGCCGTCGCGCACGATCCCGACCTCATCCCACATCAGCGATTGCAGAGCCTCGCGGGTTGGCGGTGGCGCCCTTCGACTGGGCCCTTCGACGTTGCTCAGGACAGGCTCAGGACAGGCTTCGGCGGGAGCCGCAGGCGGGAGATCGATGGCGTCTGGGGCGGGCTCCGCCGCCGCGCCGGGCGCCTCCAGCGTGCGGTGGACGACCCGCTTGGCGAAGATCACCGTCTCCAGCAGAGAGTTCGAGGCCAGGCGGTTCGCCCCGTGAACGCCGGTGCAGGCGCACTCTCCGCAGGCGTACAGGCCGGCGATGTTCGTCTCGCCCGAGACGTTGGTGCGGATGCCGCCCATCGTGTAGTGGGCGGCCGGCGAGACGGGGATGCGCTGCCGCGTGATGTCCAGGCCGTGGTCCAGGCAGAAGCGGTAGATCTGCGGGAAGCGGGCGATGACGAGGGCCTGCGGCAGATGGGTGACGTCCAGGTAGACGTGATCGACGCCCGTCCGCTGCATGCGCTCCAGGATGGCGCGGGCGACGATGTCGCGGGGGGCGAGCTCGCCGCGCTCATCGTACTCCGCCATGAAGCGCACGCCGTCGCTGTCCAGGAGGACGCCGCCCTCGCCGCGCACGGCCTCCGAGATCAGGAACGGCTGGACGCCGGGGAGGCGCAGGGCGGTGGGGTGGAACTGGAAGAACTCCATGTCCATGACCTCGGCGCCCGCGCGATAGGCCAGGGCGATGCCGTTGCCGGTGGCGACCTCCGGGTTGGTGGAGACACGATAGAGCTGCCCGGCGCCGCCGGTGGCCAGCACCAGGTGGCGGCAGGCGTAGTCGGTGGTGCGGCCGCTGCGCTCGTCCAGCGCCCTTACGCCCACAGCCGCTCGTCCTGTCGCCGGAGGCGACTCGCCTTGGCGAGAGCCTGTCGAAGGATGAGCGGAATGTGGCGCTTCGCGAGACAAGATTATCTCGGTGGCGAGGGTGAACTCGAGGACGGTGATATTGCTGTGCTGGGCCAGCGAGGAGAGGGTGAGCTCGATGTGGGCGCCGGTGGAGTCGCCGCCGGCGTGGAGGACGCGCGGCGCGGAGTGCGCCCCCTCGCGGGCGAGGGCGATCTCGCCGTGCTGGGTGTCGAACGGCACGCCGAAGCGCACGAGGTCGTCGATGCGGTCCGCGGCCTCGGCGGTGAGGACGCGCGCGGCGTCGGGATCGACGAGGCCGGCGCCGGCGGCGATCGTGTCATCGTAGTGCTTCTGGGGGGAGTCGTCCGGGCCGATCGGCGCGGCGATGCCGCCCTGGGCCCAGCGCGTGTTGCAGTCGTCAACGGAGCCCTTGGTGACGACGAGCACGGAGCCGTGCTCGCGGGCGAGGAGGGCGGCGTACAGCCCGGCGATGCCGGAGCCGACGATGATGTAGTCGTAGCTCTTCATGGGCCGAAGGCGGCCGCGCGGCCGCTAGCGGCTACGTGACCCGTATCTCGTCCCCCACGCGGATGACGCCGCCGCTGACGATGTCGGCGCGGAGGCCGCCGCGGTGGACCAACCCCTGCTTTACCTTCTCGTCGGTCAGGCTGGCCAGGTGGTTACAGGGCTCGTTGAGGCGCATCCCGCGCAGCCGCACCTCGCCGACGCTGAACTCGTGGCCTACGAGGTGGTTCAGCGCGACGCTGCGGGTGACGACGTTGCGGCGGGCCTGGCCGGGCTCGATCCTCGTGTCATAATCCCGTTCCAGCGCCTCGATCGTCTCAAGCTCGATGAGCGTGACCTGGCGGCCGGTGCCGGGCGTGCTGGACCAGCTGCCCTTGCCGTCGAAGTAGCGGTCGCCTTCGAGTCCTTTGCCGGCGACGGCGCGGGCCTCCTCGACGGCGACGGTCGGCTCGCTGGCGACCGCGGTGATGTGAATGGAGTGGACGGAGCCGTTGGTCGGCATCGGGTCGGGCCTTTCTAGCGACTGCGGTATTGTCTCCACCGCGGGCTGAAGCCCGCGGCATCGGCTGTGCATCCCCGCCCCTACACCGCCAGCATGCGCTCCAGGGCGATGCGGGCGTCGCGGCGGGTCTCTTCGTCGAGCTCTACCTGGTTGACGATGCGCCCTGCGGCCAGCTCCTCAAGCGCCCAGCAGAGGTAGGCCGGGTGGATGCGGTACATGGTGGAGCAGGGGCAGACCACCGGGTCCAGGCAGAAGACGAGCTTCTCCGGGTTCTCGCGGGCCAGGCGGGAGACGAGGTTGATCTCCGTGCCCACGGCGAACTTCGAGCCGGGCGGCGCTTCCGTGACCGTCTTCGAGATGAACTCCGTGGAGCCGTCCATGTCCGCCGCCTGCACGACCTCCATGCGGCACTCCGGGTGGACGATGACGGTGATGCCGGGGTGCTCCCTTCGCGCCTTCTCCACCTGCTCAACGCTGAAGCGCAGGTGGACGGAGCAGTGGCCCTTCCAGAGGATGACGCGGGAGCGCTCAAGTCCGCCTCTGGCGGAGGCGTTGCCGCCCAGGGAGCCGTAGGGGAGGGTGTAGTCCCAGACCGGCATCTCGTCGAGGCCGATGCCGCGCTTGAGGCCGGTGTTGCGGCCCAGGTGCTGGTCCGGGAAGAAGAGGACGCGCCGGCCGCGCTCGAAGGCCCAGTCGTAGACCTTCGGGGCGTTGGAGGAGGTGCAGACGATGCCGCCGTTGCGGCCGCAGAACGCCTTCAGGGAGGCGGCGGAGTTCATGTAGGTCACGGGCACGATGTCCGTGATTCCGGCTTCGGCCAGCTCGTCCCAGCAGGCGTAGACGTCCTCCGGGTCCGCCATGTCGGCCATGGAGCAGCCGGCCGACATGTTGGGCAGGACGACCTTCTGGTGCGGCTGCGAGAGGATGTCCGCCGATTCGGCCATGAAGTGGACGCCGCAGAAGACGATGAACTCGGCCTCCGGTCGCTCGGCGGCCCAGCGGGCCAGCTTGAACGAGTCGCCGCGGACGTCGGCGAACTGGATGATGTCCTCCCGCTGGTAGTGGTGGCCGAGGACGACGCAGCGCGAGCCTAGCTTGCGGCGCGCCTCGGCGATGCGGGCGATGATCCGGGCGGCGTCGAGCCCCCAGTACTCCTCGGGGATGTCCTTCTGCCAGAAGGCGAAGGCGCGCTCCTCGGCGAGCGGGTTCGTCTCCAGGGAGCGGTCGGTCGGGCACTCCATCGCCTCGTTGAGGAGGGATTCCTCGGTCACGAGGGGGAGAGGTTCTCTGGTCTTCGTCGTCGTTGCCATTGGGGAGGGCCTTTCCAGTGCCAGTTAGTGTATCGCATACACTAACTGGCCTCGAACATAGGCTATCAGGTCGAATAGATGGTGTCAAGAGCACACGAAGGGCGGGGGCGTGAAACTATCCCGCCGGTAATAGCCTTTACCGGCCCGCCTGGGCCATCTACACTGGGCTTATACCGGACGGGCCGAGTATCAAGAAGGAGGACCATCCCAATGCGTTTCTTCGTCAAAGCCCAGATGGATGTTGAGGCGGCGAACGCCCTTGCCAGGCAGGGAAAGCTGGGCTCCACGATCCAATCGATCCTCGAAGAGCTGAAGCCGGAGGCCGCGTACTTCGTCGCAGATGAAGGGATGCGGACGGCTTATCTCATCGTCGACCTGCAGGACGCTTCTCAGATACCGGGCCTGGCCGAGCCGTGGTTCCTGGCGTTCAACGCCAGCTTCGAGGCCCAGCCGGCGATGGTCGCTGAGGACCTGGCGAAGGCCGGGCCCGCAATCGAGCAAGCGGCCAAGAAGTACGGCTAAGCTCGCGCAAGGCCCACTGGTGGGCTGACGCGGCGCGTGCAGGCGAGATGCTGGAGCTGTAGCCGGCCCTAGTGTTTGAACGCCAGCAGATCGAGCCCCAGGGCGATAACCAGCACGCCCATGAAGGCGTGCCGCGGCATGGAGGTTAGCAGCCGCGCCGGGTTTGGCGGGCGTCGCGCAGGGAGGCCTGATACGCGGGCGTGCCGGCGAAGGCGCGAAGGACGGCCCGCAGGAGGGGCGCCCGGGGGTGCAGAGCCGGGACCTCGTCCAGCGTCACCAGCCGGTGCTCTATCCCCTCGCCCAGCCGCAGCTCCTCCAGCGGTACGGCCAGGCCCGCCCCGTACAGGTGGATCGTGCGCGGCCAGGACACGCGGACCACGGGGTGGAGGCGCGCCACCGCGTGGCCGGTCTCCTCCCGGACCTCGCGGAGGGCGGTCTCCTGCGGCGCCTCGCCGCGCTCGATGGCGCCGGCGAGGATCGCCCAGCGGCGAGAGAGGAAGGCCCGGGCGGGCCGCTGGGCCTTATCGTCGGGCTCGACCGCGTGCCGGGCGCGCAGGTTGACCAGGAAGCGGCCCCGCTCGTCGACGAGGATGATGCCGACGCCCTGGATGCCGGCGAAGGCCAGGGCTACGGCCAGGAAGCGCAGGAAGGGCATCCGCGCTAGAAGACCACCGGGCGCCGCTCGCGGAAGGCGTAGAGTTGGGCGGGGCGGTGGCGGCCCTCAGTGGCCGTGCGCCCCGTCGGCTCGATGATACCCAGGGAGAGCATCCGCTTGCGGAAGTTCCGCTTGTCTAGCGGGCGCGCCAGGATCGCCTCGTAGGCGCGCTGGAGCTGGGAGAGGGTGAACTCCGCCGGCAGGAGCGAGTAGGCGACGTTGGAGTAGTCCAGCTTCGCTTGTAGCCGGTGCAGGGCGTAATCGATCACGCGGCCGTTGTCGAAGGCGAGCTGCGGCAGGCCGTCGATCGGCTGCCAGGCGGGCAGCCAGGCGCGACGGCGGGAGAGGTGGGCGCGGCGGGAATCGACGAGGGCGAAGTAGGCGGCGGCGACGGAGCCGCGGCCGTCCAGGTCGCAGAACGTGTAGAGCTGCTCCAGGAAGACGTCCGTGACGCCGGTCTCGTCGTCCAGCTTGCGGACGGCGGCGTCGTCCAGCGACTCGCCGGGGGCGAGGAGGCCGCCCGGCAGCGACCAGGCGTCCTTGAACGGCTCGGCGCTGCGGCGGACAAGCAGCACGTGCAGGCGGCCGTCCTCCATGGTGAAGATGACGACGAGGACGGCGATGTCGCGGCCGGGCTGTCGCGCGCCGGCTGAAGGGCGGTGGTCTTGGGAGCTGGAGACGGCGGCCATCTGGCACCCGCTAGGCGGGGACGGCAGCGTCCACCCGCTCGCCGCGCAGGGCCCAGGGGCTGGCGCGGGTGATGCGGACGCGCACGAGCGCGCCCGGCGAGGCCGCGCCGGGCCAGTGGACGAGCTTGTTCGCACGCGTGCGGCCGGTGAGTAGGGGCTGGCGATCTGTCGGGTTGTTGTCTCGGCCGTTCGTTGCCTCGCGGCCGGTCTGCGTCGGGGTCTTAAGACCCCGACGCAGACCGGCCGCGAGGCAACGAACGGCCGAGACAACAACCCGACAGATCGCCAGCCCCT
>JAUYGU010000089.1 GCA_030690405.1 Dehalococcoidia bacterium
CCGAGGAGGGCGCTCACGGCATCGCCAAGGAGGAGCGCCAGATGATCCGCGGGATCATGGAGATGGAGCAGACCACCGTCCGAGAGGTGATGGTGCCGCGGATCGACATGCTGGCCGTGGACGTCGAGGACGGCTTCGACGAGATAACGCGGATGATGGTGGAGAAGGGCTACAGCCGCCTGCCCGTGTTCGAGAACACGATCGACAACGTGGTCGGCGTCGTCTACGGCAAGGAGGTCCTTGCCCACCTGGCACGGGGGACGCGGCCGGCGACGATCGCCGAGCTGGCCCGGCCGGCCCACTTCGTCCCGGAGAGCAAGAAGGTGGACGAGCTGCTGGCGGAGATGCGCCAGCAGCGGCTCTCGATCGCCATCGTGGTCGATGAGTACGGCGGCACGGCGGGGCTGGTCACGATCGAGGACCTGGTCGAGGAGATCGTGGGCGAGATCGAGGACGAGTTCGACATCCGCGAGCAGGAGGTCACGCTTGTCACGCCCACGGAGGCGATCGTGGACGCTCGCGTGGGGATCGACGCTTTGAACGAGATGTTCGACCTTCGTATCGAGAAGGAAGACTTCGATAGCGTGGGCGGGTTCATCTTTAACAGCCTGGGCCGGATGCCCAGCGTCGGCGACGAGGTGCGGGTGAACGGGCTGGTGATGCGGGTGCTGACCGTGATGGGCCGGCGCATCAAGAAGGTGCGGGTCACCAAGGTGGACAGCTCGTCCCAGGAATCCCGTGGCGAAGGCCCCGCGGCCTAAGACGCGTCCGCTTTGGCGCTCAGCCGGGCCTGTGCTAGAATGGCCTGACGCTCATGAGCGCACCGGAGGAGCTGAAGTACTGGGTCGCCCTGAACCGCATCGCCGGGCTGGGCCGTGTACGCTACTCCCTCCTGCTTAACCACTTCCCGAGTATGGAGGAGGCCTGGCGGGCGGGCGTCTCCGAGCTGAAGGCGGCCGGGCTGGACGGCAAGCTGGCGGCTCGCGTCGCCGCCGAGCGGGCGGCGATCTCGCCGGACGAGGAGATGGAGCAGCTGGCGAGTAGCGGCATAACGGCCCTCACCTGGCAGGACCCTGCCTATCCGCCACGGCTCAAGGAGATATACGATCTACCCCCCGTCCTCTACGTCCGCGGCCGGCTAACCGCCGCCGACGAATGGTGTGTCGCCGTCGTGGGGACGCGCCGGCCTACGCCCTACGGCCGCCAGGTCGCCGAGGAGCTAACCTACGGGCTGGCCGCCAACAGCATCTGCGTGGTGAGCGGCCTGGCGCGGGGCGTGGACTCCATCGCCCACCGAGCGGCGCTAGACGCCGGCGGCCGCACGGTGGCGGTGATGGCTTGTGGGCTGGACATCGTCTACCCGCCGGAGCACGCCGCGCTGGCGCGAGAGATAATGGAGCGAGGCGCCCTGGTGAGCGACTACCCGCCGGGTACGGAGCCCCGCGGCGAATTCTTCCCGCGCCGTAACCGGATTATGTCCGGCCTCAGCATGGGGGTACTGATCGTGGAGGGAGACGTGAAGAGCGGGGCGATGATCACGGCCCGTCTGGCGCTGGAGCAGGACCGGGAGGTGTTCGCCGTACCCGGGAGCGTCTTCTCCGTCCAGAGCCGCGGGCCGAACGAACTGATCCAACAGGGCGCCAAGCTCGTTAGACGTGTAGAGGACGTGCTGGAAGAGCTGAACCTGACGATGGTGCCGCAACAGATAGAGATGAAAGAAAGCATGCCGGCGACGGATACGGAGGCGGCGTTGCTGCGTCATATAACGAGAGAGCCGGTGCACGTCGATGAGGTGTGCCGGGAGAGCGGCCTCCCGATAGCGACGGTAAGCAGCGTGCTGGCGATGCTGGAGCTCAAGGGCCTGGTTCGCCAGCTAGGGCCGATGTCTTACGTTCGGGCCAGGGAGGCGCAGGCCAGTTACGGAGGATAGGGTGTCGAAGAAGAAGGCGAAGAGCCCTTCGGCGGGCTCAGGACGCAGCCTGGTGGTGGTGGAATCGCCGGCCAAGGCGCGAACGATTTCGGGAATATTGGGCTCCGAGTACGAAGTCAAGGCTTCCGTGGGCCACGTGCGTGACCTGCCGAAGTCCGACCTTGGCGTCGATGTAGAGAGCGGCTTCCAGCCGAAGTACGTAATCCCCCGCGAGAAGGCGAAGGCGGTCAAGGAGATACGCCAGGCGGCGGCGGCGGCGAACACGGTCTACCTGGCCACCGACCCCGACCGTGAGGGCGAGGCGATCGCTTGGCACCTGATCGAGGCCGCCGCCCTGGAGGGCAAGCCGCTGCGCCGCGTGGTCTTCCACGAGATCACCCCGGAGGCCGTCCGGGAGGCGTTCCGCCATCCCCGCGACATCGACATGCAGCTCGTCGACGCCCAGCAGGCCCGGCGCGTCCTCGACCGGCTGGTGGGCTACCGCCTGAGCCCGTTCCTCTGGAAGCAGGTCAGGCGCGGCCTCTCCGCCGGACGGGTGCAGTCGGTCGCGGTACGCCTGGTGGCAGAGCGGGAGCGCGAGATCCAGGGCTTTGTCCCGCGGGAGTACTGGACGATGGACGCGGAGCTTGCGAAGGAGGAGGGCGGCGCCGGGCCGGCGTTCCGCGCCCGCCTCGCCGGCTTCGTGGCGGACCGGAAGCGCAAGCTGGAGATCGAAAGCCAGATAGAGTCGGAGCGACTGGTGGCGCTGCTGAAGTCCTCCGCCTATCGCGTGCTCTCCGTGCAGCAGAAGGTGCAGGCCCGCCGGCCGGCGGCGCCGTTCATCACCAGCACGCTGCAGCAGGAGGCCTCGCGGCGGCTGGGCTTCACCGCGAAGCGAACGATGGCGGTTGCCCAGCATCTCTACGAGGGGCTGCAGATGGGCTCGCAGGGCGACGTCGGCCTCATCACCTATATGCGCACCGACTCGACCCAGGTGGCCGCGGCCGCGCAGCACGAGGCCCGCGACTACATCGCCGGCAAGTTCGGGAAGGAGTTCCTGCCGCCGTCACCCCGCGTCTACCGCAAGAAGGTGAAGGGGGCGCAGGAGGCCCACGAGGCGATCCGGCCCACGTCCGTCCTGCGCGAACCGGATACCCTCCGCCGCTTCCTGAACAACGACCAGCTCCGCCTCTACACCCTGATCTGGCAGCGCTTCCTGGCCAGCCAGATGGCCGACGCCCAGTTCGACCAGACGGTGGCCGAGATCGAAGCGACCCCTGCTGGCGCCGACGCGCTCCTCTTGCGCGCCACCAACACGCAGCTTCGCTTCGCGGGCTACCGGCAGCTCTACGAGGAGGCGAAGGACAACGGCGACGGCGAGGAGGACGGCACGAACCCCCTGCCCGAGCTGGCCGCCGACGATCCGCTCCGGCTGTTGGGCCTCTCGCCGGAGCAGCACTTCACGGAGCCGCCGCCGCGCTTCACGGAGGCCACGTTGGTCAAGAC
>JAUYGU010000095.1 GCA_030690405.1 Dehalococcoidia bacterium
GACGTGCAGGCCAGCGCCGACGGCGTCCCCGTGCTGATGCACGACCTGACGCTGGACCGCACGACCGGCGGCAGGGGAGACCTCTCTTCGTTCACGGCGGCACAGCTCGCGACCCTGGACGCCGGCGGCGAGCCCGTACCCACGTTCGCCCAGACGCTTGAGCTGACGCGCGGGCGGGCGCTGCTGGTGGCAGAGATCAAGCGACCGGGTTGCGAGGAGGCGCTGTCGGATGCGGTGCGCTCCGCGGATGCGCTGACGGACGTGATGGTGTGGTCCTTCTTGCCGCCGGCGCTGGAGGCGATGCGCCGGGCGGAGCCACGGCTGCCGGGCGGCCTGCTCGTCGCGCCGCAGAGCATGGGCAACTGGCCCGCCATGCGAGAGCTGGCGCTACGGTTGGGGCTGCAGGCGGTGAGCGTCTTTCACCTCAGCCTGGACGCGGAAGTTGTCTCGCAGGCGAGGCGCAGCGGCCTCACCGTATACGCCTGGACGGCGGACGCGGAGGCCCACATGCAGCGCCTCATTGAGCTGGATGTGGACGGGATAGTGACGAACTTCCCGGACCGGGCGCTGGCGCTGCTGGGCCGGCTCGCCGGGGGGCGTCCTTGACCCGTATCCGGTGCGCTTTTGCTATACTCGAATAGCGCAGGGGCGTAGCTCAGCTGGTAGAGCAGCGGTCTCCAAAACCGCAGGTCGCGGGTTCGAGTCCTGCCGCCCCTGCCAGTGCCATTTCCCCAGCGCTGGTCTGCCGGCCCAGCTATCAGGTCAGGCGAGGAGTCAGGCAGTTCGAGCGGCGCTCGTGGGCTGAGGGGCTAGAGATCGTGGGCTTCGAGCTCTGCGACGACCCGGAGTGCAGGGGCCACGGTCCGCCGGTCAGGTTGAAGAACCAAGGCTGGCCGGGCGACGGGGCCCACCGGGTGGGCCTGCTGGTGGACCAGCGCCAGTGCGCGCACACGGGCTTCGCACTGACTTCGCGATATTCTCCCCTGGACCCGGATGGAGAGGTCACGGAATAGCGCCATGACCGATTCGGCCCAGGACAAGGTCCGGGGCGCGAAGAGTGACCGATCGATCGTTGGACAGGATTCCGGCGATACCATGTTCAACCTCCAGGACTGTCGACTATTGATCCGTCAATAAGAGACGTCGTGGAGACCAATTCGTTACAGCCTCGGGCTTATGCTCTGTTCGGCTGAACGCGAGGTGCTAACCGAAGCTGCCCACCGGGCGCGCCGGAGCAGTGACGGCGACGGCGATGCCCGCTAGCCGCCGTCGGAGGGAGCACCGCAAGGCGCGGCGCCGTGTGAGCAGGCTACCGCCGTGTCGCTCAGGAGACCGGGCGGAAGTAGCGGATATCCTGGATGCCGCCCACGCGCTCTTCACGCCAGACGGCCTCAAGACGCATGCCGACATGAATCCGCTTCGTGGCCTCTGCCACGTCCTCCAGCTCCACCTCGCCCAGGAGGTGCATGAGGGCGGAGTCGGCGCCGTCGAGCCTGACCAGCATCTGGCAGTAGGGCGGATCCGGCAGGCCGGTGAAGCGCGCGTAGCAGATGGTGAACGCTTCGAGCGTGCCTTGCGGGCCAACCTCAACCCACTCCTCCAGGGGAACGAAGCAGCGCTCGCAGAAGGGACGAGGAGGCAGCAGCACGCGGCGGCAGCGGGGACAGCGCAGCGCCAGGATCTTCTTCTCCAACAGCGCCCGGAAGAAGTGGCTGGCGAGGCGTCCGGCGGTGTGCCGGAACGGGATGTCCCAGCGGCTCTCGATGATCAGCGGAGGCTCTTCCTGCGTCATCACGTTCCTCCAGGCTATGGTGGCTGGCTTCCCAGCACCATCAGGGTGTGAAACCCGATGGTGGCTCCCCAGGAGTGGGCCAAAGCCTTCCTCACCCCGGGCACCTGTCGCTGTTCGGCCTTCCCCATCACTTGAAGCGCCGCCTCCGCCACACGGATCAGGCCGGATGCGCCGATGGGGTTAGTGCAGAGGACGCCGCCGGAGGGGCAAACCGGCAGCTGGCCCTGCATGGTGGTCACGCCGTTACGGATCAGCTCGGCGCCCTTGCCCTTTTCGCAGAAGCCCAGCGCCTCGTACTCGATGATCTCCTGGATGGAGAAGGCGTTGTACAGCTCCGCCACGTCCAGCTCGGCCAGCGGGTCCGCAATCTTCGCCTGCCGGTAGACCCGCCGTGAGAGCATGGAGAGGCTGTCCCAGTTCTCATACCAGGGGCGGTCGCCGATCCAGTAGTTGTCCGTGATCTGGCCCGCGCCCATCACCCAGGCGGGCCGTTCGGCTATCCGCTTCGCCCGCTCCTCCGAGGCGAAGATGATGGCGCAGGCGCCGTCGGAGCTGGGACAGCAGTCGCTGAGCCGCAAGGGCCAGGAGACGAGCCGGGTGTTCACGGCGTCTTCCACCGTGAGCATGCGCATGAGGTGGGCGTAGGGATTGCGGCGGGCGTTCTCGTAGTTCTTGACTGAGATGAGGGCCAGGTCCTCTTCCGTGGTGCCATATCGCGAGAAGTGACGCGACGCCTGCAGGGCGGCGACGGTGATCGCTCCCACGCCGGACCAGCGCTCGTAGACCGGGTCCACGGCGGTGTTGAGGACAAGCTGCGCTTCCAGCGTTTCTCCTACGCGCTGGGAAGCCACGGCCAGGACAACATCGAACAGGCCGGAGGCGACGTGATAGTAGCCGGCGAGAGCGGTGGAGCCGCCGGTAGTGCCGCCGGTAGTGATCTTCATCAACGGGCGGTTGGCGGCGCCGGCGCCGGCGCAGGCGTCGGCGTTCCAGCGCTCCGGCGCGAAGACGCCGTCGAAGGGGTCCATCGACCCGTAGGCCACCGCGTCGATGTCGTTCGCCTGGAGGCCGGCCTGCTCCAGGGCTGCGCTCACCGCCTCGTACACCAGCTCCGGGTAGGTGACGTCGGTCCGGTGGCTGGATGTGCGCGTCGGCGCTGCCGCGACGATGGCGACCCGTCTGGGCACCGGTTAGCCTCCCTCCAGGATGAGGACGCAGTCGGTGGGGGCGGCGGCGCCGCTGGGGGCGCTCATGCCATGTGCCAGGGCGCGGCGGGCGCCGGGCAGCTGCCGCTGGCCGGCGTCTCCCCGCAACTGTCGGGCCGCCTCCGCCACGCGGAGCAGGCCGGACGCCCCGTAGAGGTTAGAGCTGAGCACGCCGCCGGAGGGGTTGACCGGCAGGGCGCCGCTCAGCGCCGTGACGCCGTCCTCCATCAGCCGGGTGCCACCGCCCTCCGGCGCCAGGCCAAGCGCCTCGTAGACCATAAGCTCGTGGAAGGCGGTGATGTCGTGGACCTCCGCCAGGTCCAGTTCAGTGAGGGGATCGCTGATCCCCGCCATGCGGTACGCCTTCTCGGCCGCCGCCGCCAGGGAGCCGAGCCGGCTGATCTCCTTCGACCCGAGGTCGTAGCTGTCGATGGCCCAGGAGATGCCGCTGATCCAGACCGGCTTGTCGCTGATCCGGCGGGCGGCATCCTCCGAGGCGAGGACGATTGCGACGCCGCCCACTGACTGGGGCGGGCAGTGGAGGGCCCTCAGGGGGTAGCAGACCGGGTCTGAAGCGAGGACTTCTTCCCTGCTCACCGGCTGCTGCAGATGGGCACGCGTGTTGCCGGCGCCGTTGTCGCGGTTCTTGACCACAACGGCACAGGCCTGCTCCTCGCTGAGGTGGTACCTCTGAACGTAAGCGTTGGCCTGAAGAGCCAGGCTGACCAGGTGGCTGGGCCCCAGCGGCCGCGAGAACAGCGGGTCGAAGACGACGTTGCTGATGGTCTCGAAGGAGGATTCGGCGTGGCCATGCCCGGTGACCATGGCGACATCGAACAGTCCGGCGGCGATCCGCATGAAGGCATAGGCCAGGGCCATGATACCGTCCTCGCCGACGTGGGCGGAGTCCTTGAGGTAGCCGCCGGCGGACATCGCCGTGTGCATATCGGAGATCGTGCGGCCGTCCACCGCGTCCCAGCCGGAGCACACGACGGTGTCCAGATCGCCGCGGTCCAGGCCAGCGTCAGTCAGGGCGCGGCGGGCCGCCTCATAGTCCAGTTCGTGGTAGAGGTGCTCGTCGTCGGCGGCCGAGAGGGGCGTCTGGCCGATGCCGACGATGGCGACTCTAGCGGTCAAGCATCACCTCGCATCAGTAGGAGCGCGGCAGACCGAGGACGTGCTCGCCGATGTAGTTGAGTACCATCTCCCGGGAGACGGGTATGGTGCGCAACATCCGGATAAACGGCCACATGGTGATGAGGTCGACATCGGTGCTGAAGCCGCTTCCGCCGTGCACCTCGATGGCCAGATCGCAGGCCTCGGTGGCGGCCTCCGCGGCGGCGAACTTCGCCATGTTAGCATACGCGGCGGCCGTGATCTTGTCACCGCCATCGAACAGCTGGGCGGCGTAGCGGGTCATGAGCGCGGCCAGCTCCAGGTGCGTCTTGGCCTCGGCCAGAGGGTGCTGCAGCCCCTGATGCGCGCCGATCGGCTTATCGAACACCACCCGCTCCCGGGCGTAGGCCAGCGCCTTCTCCAGCACGAACTGTCCCAGGCCCACGGCCACGGCGGCGGCGCTGATGCGCTCCGGATTAAGGGCATCGAACAGGTAACGACTGCCCTTGCCCGCCTCCCCAACCAGGTCGCCGCGGGGCACGCGCACGTCGTCGAAATACACGGCGAACTGCGTCTCCGGGTGCAGGACGCCCATCTCCAGGGGCTGGAGCGTCACCCCGGGCGCCCGCCTGTCCACGATGAGCAGAGAGAGGCCTTCCCGCTTGTCCTGTACCTGCTCGAACGGCGTGGTGCGGGCCACGACCAGCAGGTGATCGGCCTGGTCGGCGCCGCTGATGAACATCTTCTGGCCGTTGAGCACGTAGTCGTCGCCCTCCGCGCGGGCCAGGGTGGCGATGCGGAAGCTGTTGGAGCCGGCGGTGGGCTCGGTGAGGGCGAAGCAGAGCTTGGTCTCGCCGCGGGCGAGCGGCGGCAGGAACCGCTCCTTCAGCGATTGGCTGCCGTGCTGCGCGATGAGCACCGCGTCCATTACGCTGCCCACTACGATGAGGAGAAGCGGGATCCCCTGGCAGCCCATCTCCTCGATGAACACCGCCATCTCCCGCATCCCCAGGCCGCCCCCGCCGTACTCCTCCGGGATCATCATGCCCAGGTAGCCGCCGGCGGCCAGCTCCTGCCAGAGCTCGTGCGTGAATTTGCCCTCGCGGGCGCGGGCCAGCCAGTAGTCGCGGCCGTACTTCCGGGCGACCTGCCGGACGAATTCGCGGATCAGGGCCTCCTGAGCGGTGGGCTCAAGCATCTGCGCCTCCCGCGCGATCAGGATATGGTTCGCCGATTGCGCGCTAGGGGCAGTATCGGCTGGCGGAGGCGGGGAGTCAATCGGGCATCTCCCGCTCCGGCTGTAGGGCTTTGCCCGACGGCCCCAAATTTCGCGACCAGCAAAGCCACGCAGCGTGGTGGTCTATAATTGGGGCAGAGGTCGCAAAGGAAACAGCGGAACTTGCCCAAGAGAATCCTCGTCGTCGATGACGAGCCCACGCTCGTCGCCACCCTTCGCTACAACCTCGAGCGCGAGGGTTTTGAAGTTTCCACCGCAGCCGACGGCGAAGAGGCCCTGAGCAAGGCGCGAACCCAGCGTCCGGACCTCATCGTCCTGGACCTGATGCTCCCCGTCCTCAGCGGTTACGAGGTCTGCCGCATCCTTCAGAAAGAGACCGCCGTCCCCATCCTCATGCTCACCGCAAGGTCCGACGAGGTCGATAAGGTCGTCGGCCTAGAGATGGGTGCCGACGACTACGTCACCAAGCCGTTCAGCATGCGGGAGCTGATGGCCCGCGTCCGCGCCCTCCTGCGCCGGGCCGAACGCCCGGCCGCCGCCGAAGAGGCCCAGCGCCTGTCCGCCGGCGATCTGACCGTGGACCTCCCCCGCCGCGTGGTCACCCGCGAAGGCCGGCCCCTGGCCCTCAAGCCCAAGGAGTTCGATCTGCTGGTATTCTTCCTCCGAAACCGCGGCCGCGTCTTCACGCGGGAGCAGCTGCTGAACCAGATATGGGGATACGACTTCGCCGGCGACACTCGCACCGTGGACGTTCACATGCGCTGGCTGCGCGAGAAGACGGAGGAGGACCCCGGCAGCCCTAAGCGGCTAGTGACGGT
>JAUYGU010000102.1 GCA_030690405.1 Dehalococcoidia bacterium
TCCTGCCCTCAATCACACCATCTCGAAGTAGCGGCGGCGCTCCCAGTCCGATACGGCCCGCCGGTGTTTCTCCACCTCCCACTGCCGGAACGCCGCGTACTGCTCGACGAACTCCTCGCCAAACCAGCGGCGGGCCAGCTCGCTGTGCTGGAAGCGCTCCAGCGCCTCCGGCAGCGACCCGGGCAGCGGCGGCGCCTCGGCCGCCTTGTAGGCGCTCCCCTTCGTCCGCGGCGGCGGCTTCAGCTTCTTCTCGATGCCGTGCAGGCCGCCGGCCAGCGAGGCGGCGAACGCCAGGTACGGGTTGAGGTCGGCGCCCGGCACCCGGTTCTCTATCCGGACCGCGGACGGGCGGCCGCTGATCAGGCGCAGCGCCGTCGTGCGGTTGTCGACCCCCCAGGTCAGGTTGGTCGGCGCCCACGTCAGCGCCACGTACCGCTTGTAGGAGTTGACGTTGGGCGCATACATCAGCATGAACTCCGGCAGCGTGGCCAGGATACCCGCGATGTAGCGGCCCAGCGCCGGCGAGATGTGGTGGTCGCCGCGCTCGTCCCAGAAGGCGCTCTCGTCGCCCTTCGCGGTCCACAGGCTCTGGTGAAGGTGGCCGCCGCAGCCGTCGATGTCGTCGGCGAGCTTGGCCATGAAGGTGGGCACGGTGCCCATCTGGGCGGCGATCTCCTTCGTGCCGCTCTTGTAGAGCATCGTCTGGTCGGCGGCGCGCACGGCGTCCGTGTGACGGAGGTTGATCTCGTACATGCCGGCGCCGTGCTCGCGGTTGTAGGCGTCCACGGGGATGCCGTACTGGTTCATGCACGCCGCCACGCGGCCGATAACCGGCTCGTCGATGGAGGCGTGGTGGATGGAGTAGCAGTTGAGGCCGGGGTTTAGCGGCCGCAGGCCGGCGAAGTTCTTGGCGCGCAGGCTCTCCTGGTCCTCGCGGAAGAAGCGCAGCTCCAGCTCGGCGGCCATGACGGCGCGAAAGCCGACGTCCAGGGCGCGCCGGACGACCCGCTGGAGCACGAAACGGGGCGCGATTGGCAGCGGCTCGCCGGCTTCCGTGTGGAAGTCGCAGACGACGGCGGCGCTGCCATCCTCCCAGGGGACGACGGCGAGGGTGGAGAGGTCCGGCCGCATCACGATGTCGCCGAAGCCGATCTCCCAGTTCGAGTAGGGCAGCGAGCCGATCACCTCGTCCTGGATGTCCCAGCCGAAGAGGACGTCGCACTGGGGGAAGCCCCCCTCGGCCTCGGCGAGGAAGGCGCCGGCGCTGACGCGCTTGCCGCGATAGACGCCGTCCAGATCGCCGCCGCCGATGCGGACGGTCCTAACGTTATGGTGGCGGAACAGCTCAGCGGCGGCTTTGATGTCCATGGTCGACCTCCGGTCGAGGGGAATCGGGCTCAGTGGCAGGATTCTACCACCGCCGTCGCGCCACGGCCAACGGGAGCGCCTGCCGCCGGCGCATCAGCGATCACGACGCGCCGGGCGCCACGACCGTTAGCCGGCTCGGGACGACCTCGAACGTGGCGGGAGTAGTTCCGACGGCGTCGCCGTCGATCTCGATCGGCAGCGGCGTCTGCGCCGTGAACTCCACGCGGGCCGACTGCCGGTAGACCACCTCCGGCATCTGGACGAAGGCGCCGCTGCGCAGCTTCAACAGGCCGGCGATCCTGCGCCAGGCCGAGCCGTGTTCAACGACCACCACGTCCAGCAGGCCGTCGTCCATGGCCGCCCTGGGGGCCGACCGGATTCCGCCGCCGGAGTAGCGGCCGTTGGCGACCCAGGCGTTGCTCAGGAGAAGCCGCAGCGGCGGTGAGCGATCGGTGACCACCGAAGCGACAGATGGACGGTAGCGGAACATGGTGGTGAGGATCGCCCACCAGAGCGCAGGTGGGCCCTGCAACCGGCGGGAGGCGTGATTGACGGCGTCGACGACCATGGCGCCGGCGCCCACTTCGGCCGCGTTGAGAACCCAGCGCGTGGCCGACTCCCGGCGGAGGTCGAGGAACGTCGCCCTTCCTACGTCGATGCGCCGGCGAGGGCCGCGGGCGAGGAGGGAGGCGGCCCCCTGCAGCGCGGTGGGGATGCCCAACGTCCGGACCAGGTCGCTCCCCGTGCCCCGCGGTATCACGCCCAACGCGGCCTCAGCGCCGGCGGCGAGGATGCCATTTGCGACCTCGCTGATGGTGCCGTCGCCGCCCACCGCTACCACGGTCCCGTAGCGGCCCGCTCCGTCAGCGGCCAGGCGGGCGGCGTCGCCCGCAGCCCGGGTGAGGACGGCATCGAAAGGCGGGAGCGCTTCCCGCAGCTGTACCTCCAGCTTCGGCCAGCGGCGGCCGGTGGACCCGTTGGCGGAGCGCGGGTTGACTATAAGGAGCAGACGAGATGTCAACGATCCGACCCGGCGGCCGCGCCCCGCCGGGCGCGGAAGGCCGTCATCCGCGCCACCGCCGTCCGGTAGGCGGACAGCTGCCGGCGCTTCTCCGGGCGATCCCAGGTGAGGGTGGATTCGAGGATGCCGGCGGCGGCCTCCGCCGCGCCGAGGGCGCCGTCGGGGCCGAAGAGCATGAGCTCACTGCGCCGGCGCATGAAGTCCTCCAGAGTCACCGCCATCTCCTCCGAGGCGGCGTAGGCGACCTCCGCGCGCAGAACAGGTGAGCCGTCCACGACGGGCTCAAGCAGCTCCGGAGCTCTTGCGACATGGCCAAGCACCAGGACGTGGTCCGTGCCATAAGTGTCCACCAGGTGCTGCGCGGACTCCTCCGTCAGTCCCCAGCCTCGCTTGAGAGCGGAGGCGGCTTCCACCCGGTAGCGGTCGAAGTCCGCCGTGGCGCCCGGTAGGGGAGTCCGCGCCGTGCGGCATCTTGCTGGACGGCGTGAAAGCCGGCTCACTTCCTTCTCGCTGACGCGGTCCAACAGGTCCTCGGCCATCGCCCGGGCGCTCGTCAGCTTGCCACCGCAGATCGTGTACATGCCGGGAGGGCCGTCCAGGATCTCGTAGTCGCGGGAGACGTCGGAGGGGGAGGGGGAACCCTCCTCGGTGATGAGGGGCCGCACCCCGGCCCAGGTGGCGCCAACGTCCGCCGTGGTGAGCTCGACGTTGAAGTTCCCGTTGACCGCCTCCAGGACGTGGGCGACTTCGTCCGCGTTTGCCTCGACCTCGGCGAGGTCTCCCTTCCAGTCGGTATCGGTCGTTCCGATGTAGGTGTGCCGGCCGGCCGGCACGGCGAAGAGCGGCCGCTCCGCCCAATAGAAGGCCACGACAGAGTTCGTATGGAGCCGTTCCCGCGGCACGACTATGTGGATGCCTTTCGTAGGGCGTAGTGCGGCCGGGGCGTCCACCATGGCGCGCAGCTGGTCCGTCCAGGGGCCGGCGGCGCCGACGACCGCCCTCGCCCGGACCGTGAGCTCCTGCGAACCGGCGAGGTCACGGCAGTTGACGCCGGTGACGCGGCCGTCCGTCATCTCGAGGGAGACCGCTTCGACGTAGTTCGCGGCGGCGGCGCCGTGGTCGATGGCCGACAGGGCCACGGACAGGGTGAGGCGGGCGTCGTTGGTGATGGCGTCGAAGTAGCGGAAGCCGGTTTGGAGCCCGCGGTCGCGGAGTGCAGGTTCAGCCTCGATGAGCCGGTCCCGCGAAAGGGCCCGGTGACGGCCGATGCCCAGGGTGCCGGCCAAGAGGTCGTATCCAGCGAGGCCGAGCCGGAGCAGGGTCGGGCTATCGCGGCCGTCCTGGTAGACGGGAAGCGTGAAGGGGATGGGCCGCACGAGGTGCGGCGCCAGGCGCAGCAGCAGGCCGCGCTCTCGCAGTCCTTCCCGCACCAGCCTTATGTGCATGTGGCGGAGGTAGCGCAGTCCGCCGTGGATGAGGCGCGACGAGCGGCTGCTGGTGCCCGATGCGAAATCTCCCTTCTCCACGAGCGCGACGGAGAGTCCGCGCATCGCAGCGTCGCGGGCGATGGACGCGCCGGTGATGCCGCCGCCGATTACGGCGAGGTCGAACGTCTCGGTTCGCAGGCGATTCAGCAAGGGGCCGCGTTCGGCGGCCTGGCGCGGGGCGGGGCCCGGTCTAGGCATCGCTGCCCCCCAGCGAAGAGGCGCTTCCGGCGGCGGGCTGCGGTACGAGCTTGCCGGGATTCAGGATGTCGCCGGGGTCCAGAGCGGCCTTCACGGCAGCCAGCCAGCGAGCTCCCTGCTCGCCCAGGTAGCCCTCCATCCAGCGGCGGTGCTCCACGCCGATGCCGTGGTGGTGGCTCAGGGCGCCGCCGTTCCGCACGATGGCATCTGTGGCGGTGGCCTTCACCCGGTCCCACTGCTCCACTTCGGCTCCGGGCTCCTGCGGGGCCAGGAAAGTGTAGTAGATCGAGCCGCCGTCGGTGTAGGAGTGAGACAGGTGCGCCATGACGACGCTGCGCTCGCCCAGGGCGTCGCGGAGAGCGTCACGGACGGCGGCGTGGAGTGGCAGGTAGCGGTCCCAGGTGATGGCCGTCTCGAGTGTGTCGATCATGACGCCGCGGTCAAGCAGGAGGTCCCGCAGGTAGGGGGCCTCGTAGCGGCCGCGCATCCAGGCCCGCCCCGGCCCTCTGCCCAGGGAGGCCGCGCGGTGACGGTTGAGAACACGCCGGGCTACGCCGCGGTCGCGCCGGACTTCGGCCTCGCCGCCCTCGAAGCCCAGAATCATGATCGATCCGGACTCCAGGCGCAGGCCCCTTCGCGCCAGGTACCATCGTCCCAGCCCCTCTACGGCAGCGGCGAACCCGTGCGGGGTCGCTCGCAACGCAAGGGTGGACTCGGTCTCCGCCTCATCGGACAGGCGCAGGAGGGCGGGAGCGAGGCCCGATTGCATCAGCTCACGGGCCGCTTCTACGCCCTCAGCGAAGGAGGGCAGGAGGTAGCCACGGTAGTCCTGGTGCTGGGGCAGCGGCGCCAGCCTGAGGGTGGCCTGCGTGATCACGCCCAGCGTGCCCTCAGAGCCGGCGATCAGCTGCACGAGGTCCGGCCCGGCCGCCGCGGCGGGCACATCCGGCGTGGCGAGGATGCCTTCCGGGTGTGCTAAGCGCAGGGACTGGACCCGCTCCGCTATCGTTCCGTAGCGAGTCGAGTTCTGGCCGGCGGAACGGGTCGCGATCCAGCCGCCGACGGTCGAGTACACGAAGGATTGCGGGAAGTGGCCGAGCGTGAAGCCGGCGGGGTTGAGGAAGCGCTCCATGTCCGGCCCCATGATGCCGGCCTGGACCGTGGCCGTGGCCGACTGCTTATCGATGGCGAGCGGGCGGCTGAGTTCGGCCAGGTCAAGAGTGATCGAAGGCCGTTCGCCGGCCGGCTCGACGCCACCTACGACAGACGTACCACCCCCAAACGGCACGACCGCCAGCCGCTCTCGCGCGGCAATTCGGAGGACTTCGAGGACCTGCTCCTCCGTCTGCGGCCGCACGACCACATCGGTCGGTTGAGGCACTTCACCACGGCGGATACGGACGAGGTCCTTGTAGCCTTTTCCGAAACTGAAGCAGACGCGGTCGGTGATCTCAGTGGACACGCTCTCCTGGCCAACGGCGCGACGCAGCTCCGAGACAACGCCCTGGGACAAGCGGCTGGGGGGCAGCGCGACATCGGTGAGCGACTCAAGCCGTGGCGCCGGATCCGTATCGCCCAGACGGTTGCGAAGGTAGGACCAGAACCGCTCCGGGTCCGGCAAGTGGTACGACTCGCCTTCCTGTCCCCACCCCCACCACTTGGATCGCACGCTTGATCGCCGCATCAGGCCCGTGGGTCTACTGCTTGTCGGGGCGTTCGGCTTCACTCATCCGCCGCGATTGTCCGCCCGGGCTGGGCCGGTGTCAATGCGGCCAGCTGGGCCCTGAGTGGCGCGCGCCGAAGACAGCCAGCGTCATGGCGCGCTCTTGGACACGTCCTGCTTCTCCACTGTGCCCGATCGCGCTTGCCGCACCTCCTCCTTGATGGCACGTGCGGCAGCCCAGGCCAGCTCCTCGAGGGAATATGGGTACATCGCGGCGTCCTCCTTCTAGTGTGACTAATTCGTGGCGAACGCCTTGCGCGGGACGCTACGAGTTGCCGATGTCAATGCGGGTGAGGTTGTGGCTCGCCTGAGACGCGGTGTGCCCCACGCTCAAAATGGCAGCCTCATATATCTTAACGCGCGCTCCGGCCATGGGTTACTGGTGCGTGTCCCGAGCCTCCAATTGCAGACCGGCGCCCCCGCCAGGACTCGAACCTGCAACCCGCTGATCGCATGTTTACGCCCTCGCGCATATCAAGCCGGTGCTATCTCAGAGCTTGGGGGCCGGATCTGGGGGTGCTCTTGGTTGGGGTGGCTGATACACTGCCCACAAGGAGGACTGCTTGGCCGTTCGCATAGTCACGGACAGTACCGCCGACCTTCCCCTTGAGTTCGCCCATGCTCTGGGAATCTCTGTCGTTCCGCTCAGCGTCATCTTCGGCGAAGAGGCGTACCGCGAGGGGATCGAGATTAGCCAAGACCTGTTCTACGACAAGCTGATAAACGATAAGGCCCTCCCCACCACCTCGGCTCCCTCAATTGGCGATTTCCTGGAGGTGTATGAGTCGCAGCTGAAGGAGGCCGATGAGATCGTCTCCATACATATCTCCTCGAAGCTGTCGGCGACATATAACAACGCCTGCCAGGCAGCGCAGATCCTAGGCGACCGTGGAGCGCGGATAGAGGTGATCGATTCGCAGGTGGTCTCGCTGGGTCTGTCGTTTGCGACGACGGCGGCGGCACGGGTCGCACGGGACGGCGGAGACATCGATCAAATAAGAGAGGTTGTGGACAGCACGATACGGCGTATCCGTATCTACATCTTGCTGGACACGCTGGAGTACGTGCGGCGGGGAGGGCGCATCGGCCGGGCCAGGGCATTCCTGGGGGGGATCCTCAGGGTAAAACCGTTGCTTGAGCTGCGGGACGGTGAGGTCCATCCTTACGAGCGCCTGAGGACGAAGGCGCACGCTCTGGATCGGCTGTTTCAGATCGCGACCTCGTACCCCAACCTTCAGGAAGTGGCCATTGGCTACTCCACCAACCCGCAGGACGCACACGATTTTGAACAGCGTCTGGCGGCGGTCATGCCGAACGTGAATATCTGGGTGGCACGCTTTGGTCCGGTGATCGGGACGCACGGAGGCCCGGGCGTACTGGGACTTGGTCTGCTTGAGGGAGAAGAGTAGCCGCTTGGGGGAGGCGCTTCACGGCCATCCGAGCCCCAGTAACCGTGAGCGCCTCTCGGCGTTATACCATTGGCGCTTACCGGGTCTCATCGCCGCACCCCCGCGACTACATGGGCTTGGGAGCGCCTCTTTCTTTCGGGGTTCGGGCCGCCGAGGTTGTGCGCGAGGGGTGGGCGGCTGTCAACGACGCTCGGCCATAATCGCCCGGGCAAGGGGTGGCGTGCGGCTGCATTCGCAGTCCTGAGGTGCGAACGCAGGTTCGTCTATGGCGCCACGTCGGTCGTGCGCACCGCGCATCCGTTGCCCCCTCCGACGGCCGAGAGGCAGCTACCTTCGTCGTCGATCATCTGCACGGTCGCACTGACGTACGCGACGATCCCAAGTACGCAGACCACCGCGATAACGCCCGTAACGGCGCGCGAGACCCTCAAGGAGGTGCGATACGTCGGCTCGCGGTGGAACCGGTCGAGGAGAGCGCCAACGATCACCCCGTTCAGCAGAAACAGGCCTGAGAAGAGCGCGATCACCATCACGACCGGCTCGAATATCTGGAAGTCGGCGTTATGTGTGTCGAACAGCAGCTGACCGACCGTGAGCAGCGATACGATACCGTAGGTCAGCCCCTTCCACGCGGCGGGTACCGGCAGCCAGCGGCGCAGCCCGAGGTACACTGCGCCACCCATCACGCCGGCGATCGTGCCAAGAAGCAGGAGGTTGACCGTCCCGCCGAACGTTATATCGCCGACCGTGGCCTCTGCATCCGTCAGCACGCCGTCGCGATCGGGATTAGCGAGGGCGATGATGCGCATGACGACCCGAGCCCCCACGCCCGCGGAGATTACGCCTGCGAGGGCGCCCTCAGCGACTGCCCAACGCATAGGTCCAGACGCCTGCCAGACTGAGCGGAAGCGCGACGGCGGAAGCGCAGTGTCCGGAAAATCGGGTGAAATCACAGATCAGCCTCCGGACGAGGGTAACACACGCAAGACAGACTGGCGCCCCCGCCAGGACTCGAACCTGGAACCTACTGCTTAGAAGGCAGCCGCTCTGTCCACTTGAGCTACGGGGGCACCCGAAGAGATTCTAGCTCCCGCGCCCGGCGCGCGGTAGCTAGGCTCGCACCGGCGCGGTGCGCACCTTATGGAGGTGAGGGAAGCGTCTGCCCATCGGCTCGACCGATACGATCCGCACCCCGTCCAGCTCCGGCGACGTGGTGAAGTGCTTCTGGGCCAGCCGGCCGAGGGGCTGCGCCGCGAGCACGGCGACCATCGCCGCCATGATGACGCCGGGAAGCCCCTCCAGCCGCGTCCGTCCACCCATTGCGAACAGGGACGCGAAGCCAGCCAGGACGCCCGCGACGGCCAGGTTGGTGCCGCAGAGGGGCGATATCGCCAGGTGGGACTCGCCTCGCTGCAGCCGCGTCAGCCCCTCGTGGGCCAGCTCTCGGAGCGTCTCGGTGGGGATATCGCCGTAGATATAGAAGCCGTCCGGCGCCGCCCGCCCCAGCACCCTGATGTTCGGCCCGTGCCGGCTCAGCAGTATGCTTATGGTGGCGTGCTCCAGGGCGTGGTTGCGACGGACTGCATTGACTACTCGTTTTAGCATTTACGCCTCCGTTAGCGAGTATATCATAAGCCTGCTCAACCCCGGCGCCGCGTCACTCCGCCGCCAACCAGCCGACGGGCCTGATCTCCGTCCCTTCCGGCGCCGCCGGACGCTGCCCGTTCACCGATACGAACACGAGCCGCGCCGAGCCGGGGTTGCCGAGAGACTCTCCCGAGAAGGAGGTGACGGCGAGGAACTTGCCGTCCGGTGACCAGCTCAGCGGCTGGTCGAACCCCTTGCCGGGCGGCGGCAGGAACAGGGGCTTACCGCCGTCCAGGGGAACGACGGCGACCCTTCCGGGCTCGCTGCCGGCGGGGAGCTGGCCGATGGCTACGCTCTTGCCGTCGGGGTGCCAGGCGGGGCTGAGCTGGTCGCCCGGGGCGAGGCCGGCCGGCGATTGCAGGGCCGAGATCTCCTTGCTCTCGATGTCCGCTACGTAGGTGCGGGAGACGAACTGGCCCTCGACGAGCCCCGGCACCAGGAAGGCGACCCGAGTCGCGTCGGGGGAGAGGGCGTAGTCGCGGGCTATCTGGTCGCTGAGGACGAGGAAGACGTCGCCGGCCAGTGGCGCGTTCGGCGAGGGCGCCGGTGGCGGCGTTCCGGCAGTCGCCGTCGCCGTCGCATCGGCGATGGCGGTGGCGGTCGCAACCGCCTCGCCACTGGCGGGCCCGTAGCGGCCCAGATAGCTTCCGCTCTCGGTGCCGCCCTGTATCTGCACGAAGTACATCGTCGCGCTCTTGGCGTCGAAGCCCAGCGGTATGTAGGAGAGGACATCGCTCACGTGCTGGCGCAGCACGGTCCGCACCGGCGGCGGCTTCTCTTCGTCACCCGGCTTCGGCTCTGACAGGTCAACCAGTATGACCGTCACGTCCTCGCCAGCGTTACGCCGGAGAAACAGCAGAGCGCCGTCCGGCGACCAGCGCGGCACGGTGAGGAGGTCCACTCCCTTCGCAACGAGCTTCGGCTTCCCCGACTTGATGTCCAGGACGTAGGCCTCGGCGTCCGTGTTGGAGGAGAGCGCTTCGTCCGGCTTGACCGTGTAGGCGATCTTCTTGCCGTCCGGGGAGAGCGCGGGCGTTATCGCCCAGCCCGTCTTGTGCGGAACGCTGGCGACCTGCACGCGATCCGTGGGGTCGTCCGGCTTGATACTCCAGATGATGTCCGCATCAGCGCCGAACTCGCTGTAGAGAAAGCGGTAGTTCGCCGGCTCCAGCGGCGGCTGCGGCGTCGCCGTAGGCGTTCCGGAGACCGGAGAGCCGTTCCCGGGCGAAGGAGAGGGCGTCGCCTGGCCGCCGGAGCCGCCGCAGGCGGAGGAGACCAGCGCCACCGCAACGACGGCGGCTGCCGCCAGCGAGAGCCTCAGCCCTGTCAATTGGACCCGCATACAAGTTACAACGCCCCAGCCGCCGGAGGGGCTAACGGACGGGGATACGACCGCCGCTCACGATTCGTCCTCGCTGGGTATGATGTGGCCCTCCTCGCGCAGCGCCTCGCGGACGCGCCGGTACACGTAGTAGGCGATGAGCAACGCCAGGGCGACGGCGATGGGCAGCGACACAGGCCGCAGCCAGCCGGTCAGGCGCTCCCAGTGCTCGCCGAGCGCGTACCCGCCGGCGGCCAGACCGAAAGACCACGGGTAGGAGCCGGCGAAGGTGAGGGCGCTGAAGCGCCAGACGTTCATCCGGGTCACGCCGGCGGGGACGCTGATGAACGTGCGGACGACCGGCAGCAGGCGGCTGACCAGGACCGCTGGTTCGCCGTAGCGGGCGAACCAGCGGTCCGCCAGGTCCAGCTCGCGGTGGGTGATGAAGACGTAGCGGCCGTAGCGCTGGAGGAAGGGGCGGCCGCCCCAGGCGCCGGCGTAGTAGGCCACCAACGAGCCGATGGTGTTGCCGAGGGCGCCGTAGAACGCGGCGAGAAACAGCCACTCGAAGCCGAGACCGCGGTCCTTGACCAGCAGCCAGCCGGCCAGTGGCATGATGATCTCGCTGGGGAAGGGGATAGCCGCGCTTTCCACGGCCATGAGGAAGACTACGCCGGGCCACTGTACCGTGTCGTAGACGTAGGTGGCGACGTCAAGCAGCGCGTTTTCGATACCGAACAGCTCTGGCCTGACCTCCCAACCCTGCCTGCCTTCCAGTGACCAGTATAGAGCCCGACCTGGCCGCGGGCCAGCAGCGGTTGACAGCGGCGTCGCCGCGGCCAATGATGCGGGCAAGATGGACGTCGGCAAGCTGCCCAACGAGCTGCTGGCGCGGCTCCTGGCCCGCGTGCGGCAGCGCGACCCGCGCGTTGTGCTTGGTCCCGCGGTCGGGCGCGATGCTGCCGTCATCGACGCCGGCGGCGAACGGCTGCTGGTGGCCAAGACCGACCCCGTCACCTTCGCCAGCGACCACATCGGCTGGTACGCCGTCCACGTCAACGCCAACGACATCGCCTGCATGGGAGCCCGCCCGTCCTGGTTCCTGGCCACGATCCTCCTGCCGGAAGGGGCGTCCGAACGGCAGGCCGAGACGATCTTCGGCCAGGTGGTCGACGCCTGCGAGGCCCTGGGCGTGGAG
Organism: Dehalococcoidia bacterium; assembly: GCA_030690405.1. The sequence continues at coordinate 11,373 of JAUYGU010000102.1, forward strand.
CTGGTAGGGGGCCACACGGAGATCACCCTGGGCCTCGACCGGCCGATCGTCGTCGGCGCGATGCTGGGCGAGGCGGACCGCGAGGTGCTGGTCCAGCCCGCCGGTGCCCGCAAGGGCGACGCGCTGCTCCTCACCAAGGGGATCGCCATCGAGGGTACGGCGGTGCTGGCGCGCGAGGCCGGCGACCGGCTGAGGGATCTGGGCGTGCCGGAGGCCGCGCTGGAGACGGCCCGCGGCTACATCTTCCAGCCGGGAATCAGCGTAGTACAAGATGCGCGGGCGGTCTGCGAGGCGGTGCGCGCGGCCGGCGGCTCCGTCCACGCGATGCACGACCCGACGGAAGGGGGCCTGGCGACCGCACTCTACGAGCTGGCGGAGGCGTCCGGCCTGGGCGTGGCGGTGCAGGAGGAGGCGGTGGTGGTGCTGCCGGAGACGGAAGCGGTCTGTGCCGCCGGCTCGCTCTCGCCGTGGGGGTTGCTCGCCTCCGGGGCGCTGCTGGCCGCCGTGGCGGAGGGAGACTGCGAGACGGCGCTGGCGGCGCTCAAGACGGCGGGGATCGAAGCCGCCAGGATCGGCAGTATGGTCAAGCCGGAGGCGGGGGTTATAATGGTGGCGCAAGCCCGAAGCACGATGGTACCCCGCTTTGCCAGGGATGAGGTAGCGCGCTTCCTGGCGGGCTAGAGGGCGTGGCGGCCCCGAGAACGAATCGGGGCCGCTGGCAAAGAGACGATCTAGGAGGCTGGGAGACGTGGCAACCAAGAAGCCGGCGACGATTGGACAGCTCCGCGAGTCAGGCTACAAGGTCCTGACGGTCAAGCAGGAGATGCGCAAGAACCTGATCGAGCG